>NZ_CP186485.1:638246-957369 GCF_049348705.1 Candidiatus Paracoxiella cheracis
CTGTCAACCCAAACCCTCTGTAACTGAAATTCTACACAAGGATTTTGCGGATTCCCCTTCCCATTCGAGGCGTAATCGCTTATCCTGTTGCCAGTTTTAATCTTTTAAATTTATGTCGGAGCCATGTAGATAAAATGAGTGAAGTTGGTCCGCAGAATGGGCGATTGCCCGCGGTACTGGCGTTAGCCGACGGCTCACTGTTTTTTGGATTCTCCTTAGGTGCAAATGGTCAAACGGTTGGTGAAGTAGTCTTCAACACCTCGATGACCGGTTACCAAGAAATTCTCACCGATCCTTCTTATGCCGAGCAGATAGTCACGCTGACTTATCCGCATATCGGGAATGTGGGAATCAACCCGAGCGACTGCGAATCTCACCGTGCATGGGCTGCTGGTTTGATCATACGTGAGCCTTCACCGATCGTTAGTAACTGGCGCGCCGAACAATCGCTCGAACAATATCTAAAATCGGAAAACATCGTCGCGATTGCCGGTGTTGATACCCGACGTCTGACGCGCCTTTTGCGTACAACCGGTGCGCAAAACGGGTGTATCCTAGCGGGTGAACATATCGATGCCGATGAAGCGATTCGACAAGCCAAGGCTTATCCCGGTTTACAAAATAAAGATTTAGCGAAAGATGTTTGCACGCAAACAATAGAGCCTTGGCACGAGGGTTCTTTGACGCTCGCGGGTGACGCGGAATCGACACCTCGTGAAAAATTTCATGCGGTCGTCTATGACTATGGCGTTAAACATAATATTTTACGGCTTCTAGTCGATCAGGGCTTTCGGGTTACATTAGTTCCAGCACAAGCCTCGCTCACCGATGTGTTAGCGTTAAAGCCGGACGGTGTTTTGTTGTCAAACGGCCCGGGCGATCCGGCGGCGTGTGACTATGCCATCAAAAATATTCAGCAACTCATGGCAAAGCGTGTGCCATTATTTGGCATTTGCCTGGGCTTTCAATTATTAGCCCTGGCGTGTGGTGCGAAAACGGTAAAAATGAAATTCGGCCATCACGGTGCAAACCATCCGGTGCAAGATTTAAAAACGGGACGTGTTTTTATTACCAGTCAAAATCACAGCTTCGCTGTAGATGAAAATACTTTACCGAGTGATTTAGCAATCACACATCGCTCATTGTTTGATAATACCTTGCAAGGTATTGCACATAAAACTGTACCGGCAATGGCGTTTCAAGGTCATCCAGAAGCAAGCCCGGGCCCTCATGATATTGTAGAAATGTTTAGAGACTTCGTGGAATTATGCCAAAAAGAACCGATATAAAAAGTATCTTAATCATAGGCGCTGGTCCCATTATTATCGGCCAAGCGTGCGAATTCGATTACTCCGGCACACAAGCCTGTCGTGCTTTGCGTGAAGAGGGGTATCGCGTCATTTTGGTAAACTCCAATCCCGCAACGATCATGACCGATCCTGACATCGCCGATGCAACGTATATTGAACCGGTGACGTGGGAAGTGATTGCAAAAATTATCGAAAAAGAACGCCCGGATTCACTATTACCCACGATGGGCGGGCAAACGGGATTAAATTGTGCGTTGAGTTTAGTGCGCGAAGGCGTATTAGAAAAATATGGCGTGGAGCTGATCGGTGCCTCACGTGAAGCTATCGATAAAGCGGAAGATCGCCAATTATTCCAAAAAGCCATGCATAAAATTGGCCTACAAACACCGAAATCGGGTTTAGCGCATTCGATGGAAGAGGCGTGGGAAACCTTAGAAAAAGTAGGGTTTCCAGCGATTATTCGCCCATCATTCACATTGGGTGGTAGCGGAGGTGGTATTGCCTATAACCGTGATGAATTTCAAGACATTTGTACCCGTGGATTGGAGCTATCGCCCACCACGGAAATATTAATCGACGAATCAATTTACGGTTGGAAAGAATTTGAATTAGAAGTGGTGCGCGATAAAAAAGATAATTGCATTATCGTATGCACCATCGAAAATGTAGACCCGATGGGTATCCATACGGGTGATTCCATCACAGTTGCACCGGCGCAAACATTAACTGATAAAGAATATCAACGCTTACGTGATGCAGCGATTACAATTTTGCGTGAAATTGGTGTGGAGACCGGCGGGTCGAATGTGCAATTTGCGATTAATCCCGAAGATGGGCGTTTAATCGTTATCGAAATGAATCCACGCGTTTCTCGATCTTCAGCCCTTGCCTCAAAAGCAACGGGTTTTCCGATTGCTAAAGTTGCTGCGAAATTAGCAGTGGGTTATACGCTCGATGAATTACGCAATGAAATTACGGGTGATCGCACGCCAGCATCCTTTGAGCCGACAATCGATTATGTCGTGACAAAAATTCCGCGCTTTAATTTTGAAAAATTTCCCCAGACCGAGCCGCGTTTAACGACGCAAATGAAATCGGTGGGTGAGGTCATGGCAATTGGTCGTAATTTCCAAGAGTCGTTGCAAAAAGCCATTCGTGGTTTAGAAATTGGTGTTTATGGCTTTGAGTCTAAAATCAATTTAGAAGAAGGCCAAGACGTAGATGATGTGATGCGTGAAAAAATAAAACGCGAGTTGCGTTTTCCGGGGCCCGATCATTTGTGGTATGTAGCGGATGCCTTCCGAATCGGATTTGGGCTGCAAGAGGTGCATGACTTTTCCAAAATTGACCCGTGGTTTTTGGTGCAAATTCAAGAGATCGTTGAAATTGAAAACTCACTCAAAGAAGTGCGTCTGAAAAAATTATCGCGCGATGAGTTATTTTATTTAAAGCAAAAAGGCTTTTCGGATCGTCGTTTGGCGCAGCTCATGCAAACGACACAAACGGAAGTGCGAAAATATCGTCACAAATTAAAAATCCATCCGGTCTATAAACGTGTCGACACATGTGCGGCGGAATTTGCAACAGACACTGCTTATATGTATTCGACTTACGACGAAGAAAATGAATGCTTCCCCACTAAAAATGAAAAAATCATGGTGTTGGGTGGTGGTCCGAATCGTATTGGGCAAGGCATTGAATTTGATTATTGTTGTGTGCACGCGGCAATGGCTATGCGCGAGCTTGGATACGAAAGCATTATGGTGAACTGTAACCCGGAAACGGTGTCGACCGACTATGATATTTCCAATCGCTTGTATTTTGAGCCACTTACCTTAGAGGATGTGTTGGAAATCGTTGCGATCGAAAAACCGAAAGGTGTGATCGTACAATACGGTGGCCAAACGCCGTTGAGACTCGCAAAAGCCTTGGCGAAACACGGTGTGCCCATTATTGGAACGTCGCCGGATGCCATCGATCGTGCAGAAGATCGTGAGCGATTCCAAGAAGTGATTCATCAATTAGAATTGCGCCAACCACCGAATGGTACTGTGCGCAGTGTTGAAGAGGGCCTGCGGTTAGCAAAAGTATTTGCCTATCCACTCATTGCGCGACCTTCTTATGTGTTGGGCGGGCGCGCCATGAAAGTGGTTTATCATGAAAAAGAATTAACGCGCTACATGACGCAGGATGTGATTGTCTCTTCCGAGCAACCTTTGTTGCTGGATCATTTTTTAGATGATGCTATCGAAGTGGATGTCGATGCGGTTTGTGATGGTCAAGATGTATTAATCGGTGGCATTTTAGAACATATTGAGCAAGCGGGCGTGCATTCAGGTGACTCATCATGTACATTTCCGCCGCATAGTTTAAGTAAAGATTTGCAAGACCGTTTGCGTGAACAGGTACGACAACTGGCTAAAGAATTAGGCGTAATTGGATTGATCAACGCGCAATTTGCCATTCAAGGTGATGAGATTTATGTGCTTGAGGTAAATCCGCGCGCTTCACGAACGGTTCCATTTATTGCTAAGGCAACAGGGTTATCATTAGCAAAAATTGCAGCCCGCTGTATGGTGGGCGTCACCCTACGAGAACAAGGTACAGTCGAAGAACGCATTCCACCGTATTTTACTGTGAAAAAGCCAGTCTTTCCGTTTGATAAATTTGCGGGAGTTGATCCAATACTCGGCCCTGAAATGCGCTCGACCGGTGAAGTGATGGGAGTCGCTGATCATGTGGGTCGCGCGTTTGCAAAAGCTTGGCTTGGTGCAGGTGATGTCATGCCTACAGAAGGTTGTGCGTTTGTCAGTGTGCGCGATGCAGATAAAAAACGCGTTTTGAAAGTTGCACGAAGTTTGCGTGACGAAGGTTTTACAATCGTATCAACTCGTGGAACCGCTAAGGCGCTTGAACAGACAGGTATTGAGTGCCAGCTTGCAAACAAAGTTAACGAAGGCAGGCCTCATATTGTGGACATGATCAAAAACGATGAAATTAGTTTCGTCGTCAATACCACCGAGGGTGAGCAAGCGATTGAAGATTCTTATACCATCCGCAGAAGTGCGATTCAGCATAAGGTTTGTTACACTACCACCTTGGCTGGTGCCGAAGCAGCTATCTCGGCGTTGATTGCTGAGGGTTCAAATGAGATCCACAGGCTGCAGGATCTGCACCAGCGTAATGTTGAAACAGATGAAAAACATTCTGGCATTGCCGCTACCAACGAACGGGCATAGTCAACGTGCTTTTTTGTCATTAATTTCGGAGGAGGGTGGTATGCAAAGCATTTTACCGATCACTGCAAATGGAGTAAAAAAACTCCGCTCAGAACTGGAACGTCTGAAAAATATTGAGCGCCCACGTATTATCACGGCGATTGCTGAGGCTCGAGCGCACGGTGATTTAAAAGAAAATGCCGAGTACCATGCTGCACGTGAGCAACAAGGTTTTGTTGAAGGTCGCATTCAAGACATTGAAACGAAGTTGTCAAACTGTCACGTCATCGACATCAGTCAAATCCCTAACGAAGGCAAAGTAATTTTTGGTTCAACCGTTACCTTGCTCAATCTCAATTCGCAAAATGAAGTGACTTATCAGATTGTTGGCGAAGATGAAGCGGATATCAAAGAAAATAAAATCTCAGTGACCTCGCCGATCGCACGCGAACTCATCGGTAAGTTTATCGAAGATGTGGTTGAAGTGACGACACCCAAAGGTGCTGATGAGTACGAAATTGTCGATGTGCAATACGTGTAGTCTTGAATTTCAATTGCTTGCCAGTACGAGAAAGGGTCCGTCGCCCTAAAACACGGACTCTTTCTCTTTGCCGCAATTGAAATGCTGTTCGAGAGTGGATGACTCAACCTAACCTCGTCATCCCGGAAATTTTGCATAGGGATATGCAAAATTATCCGGGATCCAAACCGTTACCAGGGATGGGAAAAAATCACATCATTTCGAGCAATAGCAAGAAATCTCAAGCGTGCAGCACTTCGTATCCAGTGACATCGCAATTACTTTCCTCAAGGAAAATCCAGTTTAACCAGACCGGGTTCTGAGTTGTAATCTGCTTCGTTTTCGTTAGGCGCTATCGAGTCAGTGAGCGAAGGATTGCTGTCAAGCATCTTAAAAATAGTATGTTTTATAGTCTCTGAGAATACCTGCTCATGGAGAGACTCATAATCTGATAGTGTAGTTTGAGCATAGTTACAGTAAATCTCCATTTCATCAGAGAGTTTTTGGATTTCACCTTCTGTAACACAGCTAATTCGTGTTAGGGCACGGTTGAGAGTTTCTGGTGATATATCCTGATAATGTTGTCTCAGTACCAATACTAGAGCGGCTAGCAATAAACGATGCACGGTGAATTCGTGAATATAAATCGGATTTTTAGTGTTAAACGTATTTGAATGTAGGTGGTAAATGTAATTAGTCGCTAAAAGCATTTTATAAAGAGTCAGGTGACAATAATAATTTTGACCTTTCCCCCGATGCGCGCCATGGAGAGCGAAGCGAAGGCGCGTATTCCGCGGTAGGCTCGGATTTTTTGCCGAGCGTAAGCGACTGCAAAAAATCTTTACGAGCCGTCAAGTCATTTGAGAGCCCGTGCGTAGTCGAGCCGTGAGGTCGCGGAGCGCGGGCGACGAGGACGTCCGCGGCTATTTAAGTTGTCGCGTATTGCGAGTCGATTATTGACAGGGATGGCAATAATCTATCACGAGCATCGCGACACGCTTGCAAACTTAACACCATGACATGGATGAGATTTCCAATTATTCTACGACCGAGGAGATCTCAACATGAAAAAACGTTATACAGAAGAACAAATCATTAAAGCGATCAAAGAGCATGAAAGTGGCGCTAAGGTGGAAGACCTGTGCCGTCGCTTAGGCATATCTGGCGGTACTTTTTACAATTGGCGTAGCAAGTATGCTGGCCTAGAGGTTAACGAAGCTAAGCGCCTGCGAGAGCTGGAGTCCGAGAACAATAAGTTAAAAAAGCTGCTGGCTGAAAAGATGTTAGAAAATGAAGCGCTCAAGGATGTTGTTTCAAAAAAGTGGTAACGCCTGCTAGCAAGAAGCAGGTTGTTTGTCACTTAATGAGCGCCTTTAAGCTGAGTGAACGAATGGCCTGCAAGCTAGTCGGGCTAAGTCGAACGGCTTACCGTTACGGACCCAAAAAGCGACGAGACGAGTTGATTAGAGCTCGATTAAAAGAATTGGCAGCTCAGTATTCTCGGTATGGTTATTTAATGCTTCACAGCCTCTTAAAAGCAGAGGGGCTTGTCATGAATAAGAAAAAAACCTACCGGATTTACAAAGAAGAAAAGCTCCAGGTGCGTACAAAAAAGCGTAAAAAAATACAGCGACTACGATTAGTGATGTCATCACCGACTCAGAGAAATGAGCGTTGGTCGATGGATTTTGTTTACGATCAGCTGGCCAATGGAAGGCGTTTTCGTGTGCTAAACATTATCGATGATTTTAATCGTGAACTTATTGGCCAGCTAACAGCATTTTCTATATCAGGACGTCAGGTGGCACGCTTCCTAGCAGAGCTTAGTGAGCAACGCAGGCTGCCAAAACAAATTGTTTGTGATAATGGTACAGAGTTTACAAGCAAAGCAATGTTCTTTTGGTCCAGGGAAAACAAAACCAAGCTTGCGATGCGAGCCATGGAGAGGCGAAGCCGATGGCGAGTATTCCGCGGCAGCCGCCGATTTTTGACAGAGCGGAGTGCCGAAGGAACGGAGTTCCGTAGGCAGCGTAGCGAGTGGCAAAAATCTGTAGGCGGCGTCGAGTCATCTGGAGACAGTGCGCAGTCGGCCGCGAGGTCGCGGAGCGCTGTCGACGGGGACGTCCGCGGCTATTTAGGTTGTCGCGTATTGCGAGTCGATTATTGACAGGGATGCCAATAATCTATCACGAGCATCGCGACACACTTCCTTTCATTCAACCTGGAAAGCCAACTCAGAATGCGTTTGTTGAAAGCTTAAATGGCAAGTTCCGCAACGAATGTTTAAATCAACACTGGTTTCGTTCAATTGAAGAAGCCCGACATGAAATCAACCAATGGAGAAAGCACTACAATACTAAAAGACCACACAGTTCATTAAATTATATGCCGCCTATTGAATTTGCGAAACAGGCTGCTTAACATGAATATCTCATCGGTGTCCTGGTACTAGTTTAGGGGGAAGGTCAATTTAAATGTTCGATATAATCTCGGATTGTATAGGAAGGCTTGGTGGCGCAGTGGAAAATAGAAAGAAAATTGCTTTTGGATTGAAGACAATTGCCGGATGGATACAGGATTTCAAAATAATGACTAAATGTAACCTGAGTTCTGTATAAGAAAAGGAATAAGTGAATGAAATAATTGAAAAAAAGACCGGAACCGCTAAAATTTAGCTCCAAAATTACAGCTAAATAATGTAACAGGAGTTAATCATGTTGGCACCGGTCACGGAGATTTTTTGTGATATGGATGATTTTTGCAAGGATTATTTGAAAGGTCAATCAAAGTATTTGCTACCGAACCCAGACAGAAAACGAGATCGAGCGATGCAAATGAGCTTGTCTGAAATTGGCACCATCATTGTGTTGTTTCAAATGAGTCACTATCGCACATTTAAGGATTTTTATTGTGGATGTGTTTTACAAGACATGAAGAAGTATTTTCCTACGGCGCTGAGTTACACACGTTTTGTCGCCTGCCAATCAGCAGCGCTAATGATGCTCGCCGCCTATTTGCTTTCGAGAAAGGGCAAACACACGGGATTGTATTATATTGACTCAACTACACTACGCGTATGCCACAATAAACGAATTTATCGAAACAAGGTTTTCAAAGGCATTGCTAAACGCAGTAAAAGCACAATGGGCTGGGTTTACGGCTTTAAACTACATATTGTGATTAATCATCAAGGGGAATTAATCCGTTTTTGTTTAACGAAAGGGAACGTGGATGATCGCGCTGTTGTTAGAAAATTAATGGCTAATTTAAAGGGGTTGGGCGCTGGCGATAAAGGGTATCTTGGAAAAGATCTTGCGGACGATTTGGCAAAACACGATTTAAAATTTGTGACAAAAGTCCGTAAAAATATGAAGAACAAAATGCTTTCTGCATTTGAAAAGTTTTTCCTAAAACAACGTGGCATCGTAGAAACGATTATCGATCAGTTGAAAAACTTGTATCATGTTGAGCATTCGCGTCATCGTAGTCCGATTAATTTTTTAGTCAATACCCTTGCAGCGCTAATTGCCTATTCTTGGCGACCAAACAAACCAGGAATAAAAACCAACAATATAAAGAATAATTTATACGCAGTTATCCAGAACTGAGGTTAAATGTAGCAATATCGGAGTCAGTTAGTCGTCTATCTGGGGGCAGGGAGGATTTAGGGAGAATCTTAAAACTGCTAGCCTGCGAGTTGTATTCTGAAAAAACACCTCTGATTATAGTTTGATAATAAGAAGGTGAGACATAGAGATTACCTTGCATCGTGAAAAGCATTTCACGTTCAAGTTTATTCATTATAGGTAGAGGGATGCATGCGGCATGGGCCATATCGATGTTGTACGTTGCCATATCGTCAAGATATTTTTGGGCTAATGTTAAAGCTGTTGGTAGTAAATAAGCAATTGTAAGAGGGTGAATGTAGATAGGGCGCTTGATGTTACAAGAAGTAGTATGTAATCTCAAAATATATATAACTGCCAAGACCATATGAGAAAAGGTGACGTCAGATTTTTCGAGGTTATCGATATAATTTTCTACTGAGATGGATAGTGGCTTATATTGAAAAATGGAGAGAAAAGAACTTTGTGCTTGTAAGCGTGAACCTTTTTCAAAAAGGTTTTGAAAGAAAAAAGCAAATACTTTTTTTTCAAGAGGAGTTAAGGGTCCATCCGTAAAATTTTTATCCGTAGAACTTTGAGATTCTCGCGACATGTTGAAATCCTTTTTAATAAGTTTAAATTCATAAGGTATTCTTTGTCGTTGTTTTTGGGATAATTTTTTCATCAGATGATGTTTTCAAGAAAGGTTTGAAAAAATCAAACTTTATAAGCCTTGATAAGATGCAACGAACTTGTTGTTCATATTCTTTAGAGGAGACATTCAAGTTGTTTCCAAGCAAACCAAGCGATTTAGATTTGAGTGTATTTAATTCCTCTGTTGTAATGTCACTGATTTTTGCTAAATCTAAATTTTCAAGATATTGGCCATCGAGATGTTCCATAGCGAGTGCAAGGCTAACTATGAGTAGGCGGTCACAGGTGAGTCTATGAAGATAGATGGGAGATTGAGTTTGATCACTCATTGAAAGGAGTCGTGAAATATAGATGGTAGCGTGAACCATGTGAGGAAAAGACAGTTTTAAATGATTATTTAAGTGTAGAATAACAGTTTTGATTGGAATGCGGGGTATTTTAGGGGATTCGAACGATGCGCGCCATGGAGAGCGAAGCGAAGGCGCGTATTCCGCGGTAGGCTCGGATTTTTTGCCGAGCGTAAGCGACTGCAAAAAATCTTTACGAGCCGTCAAGTCATTTGAGAGCCCGTGCGTAGTCGAGCCGTGAGGTCGCGGAGCGCGGGCGACGAGGACGTCCGCGGCTATTTAAGTTGTCGCGTATTGCGAGTCGATTATTGACAGGGATGGCAATAATCTATCACGAGCATCGCGACACGCTTGAATAGAAACAAATTTTGATTTTGATTGCAAATCCCAGTGAGCTTGATGAAATGAATTAAGGTAAGAAGCAAAAGCTTCGATGTAGTAATAATAATCAGATAGCGGTTCATTCCCAAAGTGGTTATCTCGCGACATCGTTCAATCCCTTTGTTGATAGTTACAATCCTTTTATCAAACGAGAGGGGGTATTATTACTCTTTCCACTTAATGTTACAACCCTGACTTGGGATTTGATTTGGATCGACGGGTGCGCTGGCTAAAATATTATCAAGTGCCGCACGCATGTCTTTTCCAGTGACAGGTACATTGCGTCCTGGTGTTGCGTCATCGAACCGCCCGCGATACACCAGCGATAAATTGTGATCAAAAATAAAAAAATCGGGTGTGCAGGCTGCGTCGTATGCTTTTGCAACCGTTTGCGTTTCATCGTAAAGGTAGGGGAAAGTATATCCAGCGGTCTGTGCTTCTTGTTTCATTTTTGCAGGACTGTCTTCGGGATAGTTTGCGACGTCATTAGCGCTAATGGCGATAAATTTAATTCCCTTGGGTTGGTAGTCGTCTGCAATTTCGACTAAGCCGTGTTGAATATGTTTAACGAACGGACAGTGATTACAAATAAACATAATTACGGTCGCTTTATCTGACTTTAATTCATTTAAGCTCATTTTTTTTCCAGAGACGGTGTCTGGCAAGGTAAAACTTGGTGCTTTAGTGCCAAGGGGTATCATGATGGACGGTGTTAATACCATAAATTGTTCTCCACTATTTTCTATACTTCGTAAAACTCTAATGAGTTTTGATTGTTTGCCAATATGAGAAAGGTAACATTTTCTGACGGCTAAGAATTCTTAATTCCTGCTGCTAGAGCGACGGCTTCCTGAGTTAAAGCTGTAATTTTTTCCCACTCACCAGCCGTGATTAATGCTTGCGGTGCAAGCCAAGAACCACCGACGCTGAGAACATTCGGTAATGATAAATATTCAGCTAAATTTTTAGCATCAATGCCGCCGGTTGCACAAAAGTGAATATCTGGGAAAACATTAGCGTATTGTTTTAGCATTTTAATGCCGCCGGCTTGTTCGGCGGGAAAGAATTTTAATTCCGTCAGGTAATGTTCTCTTGCGATTAAAATATCCGAGGGTGTTGCGACAGCAGGTAAATATGGGATTCCGGCTTTTTTGGCGGCTTCAATCAATGTTGCATTAATGCCCGGACTGACAATGAATGAAACACCGAGGGATTGAATGTCTTCGATGTGTTCAACGTTTGTAACCGTGCCAACGCCAATGACGGCATTGGGAAATTCGAGTTCCATTTGGGCAACTGCATCGAGCGCTAACGGAGTGCGTAATGTCACTTCCAGCGTGTTAATACCACCAGCCGTGATCGCCTTAACCAGTGGAATCACATGATCCAAATCGTGCACGGTAATAATGGGAATGATGGGGGCTGTTTGTAGTATTCGTTTGATGCTCATTGTGCAATAATAAATGAGCTGAGCGAAAAATGCTACCAAGAGGCGCGCAAGGATGCAGGAAGAGTTAAGCCAATCGTTGGCCACAGAACATCTATCCACGCTGATCTTAATTGCCAGCATCGCGGCGGTGTCTGGCGTGTTGCTCGGTTATGAAACCGGCGTTATCTCTGGTGCGATTCTTTACATTAACGATGAATTTATTCTATCGCCTTGGGGCAATCATTTTGTCATCCACAGTATTATAGTTGGAGCTTTTTTGGGTTGTCTTGTCAGCGGACGATTGGCAGATTGTTGGGGGCGCCGTTGGTTATTAATTCTCGCGGCATTAATTTTTTTGATTGGCACGGTTGGATCCTTTTTGGCAACATCATCAGCGTCGTTAATAATGTCCAGAACAATTTTAGGGATTGCCATTGGCATTTCATCATTTACGGCACCATTATATATCGCTGAAATAGCACCGGCAAAATCTCGCGGCCTGTTGGTGTCATTTAATCAGTTAGCGATTACGATCGGTATTGTGATGGCTTATATTTTAGACGCCTATTATGCGAAGCAGGGTGGGCAATGGCGATGGATGTTAGGTTTAGGTGTTGTGCCGGCAATGGTGTTGTTTATCGGAATGCTGTTTGTGCCAAATAGCCCCGAATGGGCAGCGCATCGCAAAAAAAATCATGTTAACTGGCGTGAATTATTTCAGCCGTTTGGGCATTCAGCATTAATTGTAGGTATTGGGTTGGCTTTTTTTCAGCAATGTACAGGCATTAATACAATTATTTATTTTGCACCGACGGTATTTGAAATGGCAGGATTTCAGAGTCACACGGTTGCGATGTTGGCAACCTTTGGTATCGGCATCGCCAATATTATTTTTACACTTCTTTTTTTGTTGTTAATCGATCGCTTGGGTCGTCGCCCTTTATTATTGGTTGGCTTGTTGGGCATGACTTTGGGCTTGAGTGGTTTGAGCATCGCCTTTTACCTAGGTGTGCATTCGAGCCAACTGAAATGGATTGCCTTCGGTGGGATGATGATTTATATCGCTTCATTCGCAATGAGTTTGGGACCGATCATGTGGTTGATGATCGCAGAAATTTTTCCATTCAATGTGCGTGGCTTAGGTACAAGTTTGGCAGCGGCAAGCTGCTGGGGGTTTAATATTATCGTCACATTGCTTTTTTTAAATATCTTTCAATTGCTTGGCCCTAGTGGCATTTTTTTAGCTTATGCTGTTTTGTGCGTGATCGGATTCCTGTTCGCTGCGGCTTACGTCCCAGAGACTTGCGGGATCGATTTGCCGGGCTAGAAATTTCAACTGCTTGCCAAGACCAGAAGGGGTCTGTGTTTTCGAGTCTGGATTTGGGCCTACGAGCCCCTGGCCATCGGGGCCGTCAACAGAGTATACTGTGCACCAATTTCTTAACGTATCGCAGAAACCCAAGAGGTTCTTTACTTATGTTGTTAAAAGATAAGGTCGTGTTAGTGACTGGTTCGACGACAGGGATAGGGGCGGCGATTGCCGAACGGTGTGTGATGGAGGGAGCGAGGGTAATGATTCATGGGCGCTGTGAAGAGCGCGCTAAAGCCATGGTTGCTGAGTTGGGAAAAGACAAGGCCGATTACACCATTTCAGACTTAACTGAAGATGATCCACACATGTATGCCAAGATGATTCAAGCTACGGTTGATAGCTTTGGTCGTATTGACTGCTTGGTTAACAATGCAGGCGCATCACCTCGCAGTACTCTTGATACTATCACGAATGAAAGCTTTGGTTGGGTGGTACGATTGAACATGCGTGCTCCGTTGTTTTTAACTCAGGCAGCGGTGAAAGCGTTTCGTCACCAAAAATCGGGTGGAACAGTAGTAAATATTGGATCAATTAATGCTTATTGTGGCCAGGCCGATTTGCTACCTTATTCAATGACCAAAGGCGCGTTGATGACGATGACGCGCAATTTAGGTAACGCCCTAGGCAAAGAAAATATCCGTGTTAATCAGCTCAATGTGGGTTGGACGTTAACACCGAACGAAAGCAAAATTAAAGAAGGCGAAGGTTTTCCATCAGATTGGGAAGGTAAAATTCCAGCGACGTATGCACCGTCAGGGCGCTTGTTACGGCCAGAGGATGTGGCAAAGCATGTGGTTTTTTGGGTCTCTGATATTTCCGCGCCCGCCAACGCTGTTGTGTATGAATTAGAACAATATCCTGTGATAGGTCGGAATTTAATTAATGAAATTCCATTAGATATTTTTAAAGAGGAATAAAATGAAAATTACGAATGCAAAAGTTTTTGTTTGTTCGCCAGGACGAAACTTTGTCACTATCAAAATTGAAACCGATGAAGGTGTTTATGGGTTGGGTGATGGCACTCTGAATGGTCGTGAGCTTGCAGTCGCTTCTTATTTAGAGGATCACTTAGTGCCGAGCTTAATTGGCCGAAACCCTTTTGAAACAGAAGACATTTGGCAGTTTTTTTATAAAGGCGCCTATTGGCGTCGCGGCCCGGTGACGATGTCGGCTATTGCTGCTATCGATATGGCGCTGTGGGACATTAAAGGCAAAGCCTTAAATACACCGGTTTACAACTTGCTCGGTGGTCGAAGCCGAAAAGGCATTATGGTTTATGGCCATGCTAACGGAGATAGTATTTCTGCAACCGCAGAAGAAGTTGGAAAATACATTCATAAAGGCTATTTGGCGATTCGTGCACAGTGTGGTGTGCCTGGATTGCCGGGTGCTTATGGCGTTTCAAAAGATAAAATGTATTATGAACCCGCAGAAAAAGGATTGCCGCCAGAAAAGATGTGGTCGACGGAAAAATACTTAAATCACGTGCCAAAACTATTTTCGAAACTGCGTGATCTGTATGGTGATGATCCGCATTTACTGCACGATTGCCATCATCGCTTAACGCCGATCGAAGCGGGTCGATTGGGTAAAGAATTAGAGCCTTATCACTTATTTTGGTTGGAAGATACGGTGCCGGCTGAATTGCAAGAAGGTTTTCGCCTGATTCGTCAGCACACGACAACGCCGTTAGCGGTGGGTGAAGTATTTAACTCCATTTACGATACGACGACACTAATTACCGAACAATTGATCGACTATATCCGCATGTCAATTGTGCACGGTGGTGGTATTACACCGATGATGAAGGTGGCTTCTTTTGCAGATATTTATCGTATTCGCACGGGATGTCATGGTCCAACCGACGTTTCGCCGATCACGATGGCGGCATCATTGCACTTTGAAACGGCGATTAATAATTTTGGGATTCAGGAATATATGCGTCACACTCCTGAAACGGATGAAGTCTTTCCGCATAATTATTATTTTGAGAATGGTTATCTCAATGTGAAAGATACGCCAGGCTTAGGTGTCGATTTCAATGAAAAATTAGCCGAAAAATATCCGTACGAGCGTGCTTATTTACCCATCAATCGCAAGCTCGATGGAACGATGTTTGATTGGTAGACAGTCCCAGAAATTGTAAAAGGAATTTCAATTGCTTGCTAGCCAAGGATGGCGATTTCCGAAAAACAGTAACCCAACCTCTCTGCCACAATTGAAATTTTTGCTGCCGTCGATACTTGAGATTGAAATATGGCTTTTCAGAGTGGATAATCAATAAAAAGATGGAGAATGTGAATGAAAAAAATCATTAGAATTTTATGCCTTGCATCAATGCTCTCGTTTGTCGTGTCCTCGGTCTTTGCTGCTGACAACACGAAAAAACAGGAGGAAACGACAAATCAACCTGAAACTTCGCAGAGCACTTTTTCTGATCCTAACAAAGCCATTCAGGTGATGAAAGAATCTCCAACGTTTACTTTAAGACTGCGCTCGAACCCCACAACGGGTTATACCTGGTTTTTAGTAAGTTATGACCGCGATTTAATTACACCGATATCGCAGAAATTTACGGCTGACACGAGCAAAATAGGGGCACCGGGAGTGGATATTTGGACATTCAAGGTGAACTCTGGAGCTTTTGTCGTGCCGCAGGGGACACAAATCACACTGCAATATTTCCGACCTTGGGTCGTGCCCACTAACGGACGTAAGCTGAGTTTTATGGTAACGATAAGGTAGGTTAGGACTGATATTACAGCACAAACTCTTTATTTAATTTCTTTGCCACTAACTTGTTTTTTAATCGCACGTATTGTGGCATACCATTTTTATAGGGCGGATATGCTTCGCCTTGGATTAATGGTTCTAAATAGCGGCGACATTCTGCTGTAATGCCAAAACCATCTTCACTAATAAAGTTAGCAGGCACTTTTGACTCTTTATTTGCAACGTCTTTTAATGGCACCGTGCCGATACTCCATTTATATTCAGGACCGCTTTCACGTTGAATGGTTAGCATCACATTATTTTTACCGGCAATGGCATACTCGATGGCGGCTTTGCCCAATGCGTAGGCTTGATCTAAATCGTTTTTTGAGGCGATGTGTCGTGCGGCGCGTTGTAAATAATCTGACACAGCCCAATGATACTTATAACCAAGCTTTTCTTTGATCATATTCGCTAAAAAGGGCGCCAATCCACCCAACTGATGATGGCCAAAGGCATCGGTCGAATCACTTTCGGTAATAAACCGGCCACTTGCATCACGAATGCCTTCGGAAGCTACGATCACACAATAATCCTGTTTTTCAATCGTGGTTTTGACTTTTTTCAGGAATTTTTCGGCATCAAACGGTACTTCGGGGAACAAAATAATATGCGGTGGGTCGTCGGGAGCGTGTTGTCCCAAAGCAGCCGAGGCGGCAATCCAACCGGCGTGTCGCCCCATCACTTCTAAAATAAACACCTTTGTGGATGTCGCCGACATGCCGCGCACATCAAATGCAGCTTCTTGAGTAGAGACTGCCACATATTTTGCGACGGAACCAAAGCCCGGGCAGGTATCTGTCAGCGGCAGATCGTTATCAATAGTTTTGGGAATGCCGATGCACGTTAGAGGGTAGCCCATCAAGTCGCCGATTTGCGATACTTTATAGGCCGTGTCTTGTGAGTCCCCGCCACCATTATAAAAAAAGTAGCCGATATCGTGTGCTTTAAACACTTCGATCAGACGTTCATATTGACTGCGATCCTTGTTGATATCTTTGAGTTTATAGCGGCATGACCCGAATGCGCTCGAGGGGGTGTGACAGAGTGCTGCAATCGCTTCGGGCGACTCTTGGCTCGTGTCGATCAATTCTTCTTTCAGGGCGCCGAGAATGCCATTTCGTCCAGCTAATACCTTTCCTATTTGGGATTGATATTGTGCGGCCCCTTCGATGACCCCGCAAGCAGTCGCGTTGATAACGGCAGTCGCGCCTCCAGACTGCGCATAGAATATGTTCTTGTTGGCCATGGGCTCTTCCCTTCTATTAGGTCTGTCGAATGAATTTTGGCTACTCTAACGCATATCGAAGGGCAGATTCAAGGTCAGGGTATTGAAAGGTGAATCCGTTGTCGAGTAAGACTTTGGGTGCTACGTGCTGCCCATTCAACAAGAGCTCTTCTGCCATCTCGCCGAAAGCCAGTTTTAGCATAACGTCGGGTGTGATCATGAAGCTCGGTTTGTTGAGCACTCTTCCAAGGGTGGCAGCGAGTTGCGCTTGCGTGACACATTCGGGTGCGACGATGTTGACTGGACCTTTTATTTCTGCATGATTTAATAAAAAATCGATGGCGCGACACAGGTCTACAATGCATACCCACGAAAACGGTTGTCGACCCGAGCCCACTTTTCCGCCTAAAAAATAACGAAACGGTTGCGCCATTTTCGCTAAGGCTCCGCCATTTTTTCCCAATACTACACCGAAGCGCATGAAGACCACGCGCACATTTTTCTCTTGCGCGGGTTTTGCGACCGCTTCCCATTGTTTGACGATGTGTGAGGCATAGTCTTGTGTTTCTTTGTCGAGTGGAGTTGTTTCGTCGAGTGCAGGTGGGAGCCCTGTGGCTTGTGGGTTTTGTATTCCGTAAATTCCAACGGCGCTAGCATTAAATAATGGCGGGGATGCATTACCCAGTTCAGCACATAAATGCGCTAACGTTGAAGTAGCGCTTGTACGACTATCAACGATTTCTTTTTTTCGTTCGAGTGTCCAACGCTTGTCAGCAATCCCAGCGCCAGTTAAGTTGATAATCAATCCGGTGTTTTCAAGCGTTGCAGTGTTGACAGATTTCCAGTCAAGCGGTTCAACGCGGTCGTTAAATGTTTGTTTGATTTTATCGACGTTGCGACCAATCACCGTGACATCATGGCCCTGTTGTAAGTAATGATTGGTTAAAAAGCGACCGATGAATCCGGTGCCACCTGCAATGGTGATTCGCATATGAGTCTCCCTACAGCGAATTGTGTATATTTCCTAGTGTTAGTTTACCAATTTATAACCTGAGTTCTGTATAAGAAAAGGAATAAGTGAATGAAATAATTGAAAAAAAGACCGGAACCGCTAAAATTTAGCTCCAAAATTACAGCTAAATAATGTAACAGGAGTTAATCATGTTGGCACCGGTCACGGAGATTTTTTGTGATATGGATGATTTTTGCAAGGATTATTTGAAAGGTCAATCAAAGTATTTGCTACCGAACCCAGACAGAAAACGAGATCGAGCGATGCAAATGAGCTTGTCTGAAATTGGCACCATCATTGTGTTGTTTCAAATGAGTCACTATCGCACATTTAAGGATTTTTATTGTGGATGTGTTTTACAAGACATGAAGAAGTATTTTCCTACGGCGCTGAGTTACACACGTTTTGTCGCCTGCCAATCAGCAGCGCTAATGATGCTCGCCGCCTATTTGCTTTCGAGAAAGGGCAAACACACGGGATTGTATTATATTGACTCAACTACACTACGCGTATGCCACAATAAACGAATTTATCGAAACAAGGTTTTCAAAGGCATTGCTAAACGCAGTAAAAGCACAATGGGCTGGGTTTACGGCTTTAAACTACATATTGTGATTAATCATCAAGGGGAATTAATCCGTTTTTGTTTAACGAAAGGGAACGTGGATGATCGCGCTGTTGTTAGAAAATTAATGGCTAATTTAAAGGGGTTGGGCGCTGGCGATAAAGGGTATCTTGGAAAAGATCTTGCGGACGATTTGGCAAAACACGATTTAAAATTTGTGACAAAAGTCCGTAAAAATATGAAGAACAAAATGCTTTCTGCATTTGAAAAGTTTTTCCTAAAACAACGTGGCATCGTAGAAACGATTATCGATCAGTTGAAAAACTTGTATCATGTTGAGCATTCGCGTCATCGTAGTCCGATTAATTTTTTAGTCAATACCCTTGCAGCGCTAATTGCCTATTCTTGGCGACCAAACAAACCAGGAATAAAAACCAACAATATAAAGAATAATTTATACGCAGTTATCCAGAACTGAGGTAATTTATAATTTAAATTGCTTGCCAATACGAGAAGGAGGCGAACAATTATGCAACAAAAGGACATCGTTAAAAAAATTCGCGGGATTGTCGGTGAGGAAAACGTGCTCACCGACGAAGGCTCGTTGCATCATTATGGTGTCGATTGGACGAAACATTACCAGCCAAACCCGATGGCTATTGTTTTTCCTCGCACCATCGCGCATGTTCAAGCCATGGTTAAACTTGCGAACGACGCTAAAATTCCGCTCGTGCCTTCCGGTGGGCGAACGGGTTACAGCGGTGGGGCGGTAGCGAGCCACAATGAAGTTGTGGTGTCATTTAGCAAAATGAACAAAATACTCGACTTCAATCCAATCGATCGCATGGTTGTGTGCCAACCTGGAGTGATCAATCAGGAGTTGTAACAGTTTGTGAGTCAGCACGACTTATTTTTTCCCATTAACTTAGCCTCATCGGGTTCTTGTGAAATTGGTGGCAACATACGATGCGCGCCATGGAGAGCGAAGCGAAGGCGCGTATTCCGCGGTAGGCTCGGATTTTTTGCCGAGCGTAAGCGACTGCAAAAAATCTTTACGAGCCGTCAAGTCATTTGAGAGCCCGTGCGTAGTCGAGCCGTGAGGTCGCGGAGCGCGGGCGACGAGGACGTCCGCGGCTATTTAAGTTGTCGCGTATTGCGAGTCGATTATTGACAGGGATGGCAATAATCTATCACGAGCATCGCGACACGCTTGTCGACAAATGCAGGTGGCATTAAGGTCATTCGGTACGGTGCAACACGCGACTGGGTAGCGGGCTTAAAAGTAGTGACGGGCAAAGGCGATTTATTGGACTGTAATAAAGGCCTCATAAAAAATGCGACTGGATATGATCTGCGCCAACTTTTTATCGGGGCAGAAGGAACGCTGGGATTTGTAGTTGAAGCCACGATGCGCTTGACAACAAAACCTCAAGACTTGAATGTCATTGTGCTGGGTTTGGTTGAGTTAGATGCGATTATGGAGGTGCTGCATGCATTTCGTCAAAAAATCGAGTTGACGGCATTCGAGTTTTTTTCGGATAAAGCACTAGAGTTTGTAATTAAATATAAAAAACTGCCGCCACCGTTTGAAACTCGTGCTAAATATTATGCGCTGATTGAATACGAACGAAATCATGAAGGGATTGATGATCACGTTTTGCGTTTGTTTGAATATTGTATGGAGCGAGGTTGGGTAATCGACGGTGCAATGAGTCAAAATGGGCAACAATTTAATAACCTTTGGCATCTGCGCGAATACATTTCTGAGACAATTATTCAATTTACACCGTGTAAATTTGATTTATCGGTGAAGGTGTCGAAAATGCCAGAATTTTTGCACGCAGTCGATGCCTACTTACAGAAAAATTTTCAAGAATTTATTAGCATTTGGTTTGGTCATATCGGTGATGGTAATCTTCATTTAAACATTTTAAAACCAGCCGATGAAAAACCGGAAACATTTTTTAAGACTTGTGAAAAGCTCAATGTTGATATCTTCAAATTAATTAAAGACTATGAAGGTGCCATATCGGCAGAGCATGGTATTGGACTGTTGAGGAAACACTATCTCACGGACACAAGAAGTGCCGAAGAAATCAAATACATGCGAGCCATCCAGCAAGTTTTTGACCCCAATGGTATAATGAACCCCGGTAAAATATTCGATTGAAGGGGGTAACAATGACAGAATTAAAACCGAAACGGGTCTGTGAGTCTGCTGTACATGATCATACTTACAAACGATGCGCGCCATGGAGAGCGAAGCGAAGGCGCGTATTCCGCGGCAGGCTGGGATTTTTTGCCGAGCGTAAGCGACTGCAAAAAATCTTTACGAGGCGTCGAGTCAGTTGAGAGCCCGTGCGTAGTCGAGCCGTGAGGTCGCGGAGCGCGGGTGAGGAGGACGTCCGCGGTTATTTAAGTTGTCGCGTATTGCGAGTCGATTATTGACAGGGATGGCAATAATCTATCACGAGCATCGCGACACGCTTGATTTTCCCTAACGATCTAAACTCCAACGACACTGTATTTGGTGGCTTGGTGATGAGCATTCTCGATAGAACGGCATTGGTTGTTGCGGAAAGGCATAGCGGTAGAACTTGCGTTACGGCGTCTGTCGATGCCATGCATTTTTTGGCGCCCGCAAAAAAAGGTGATATTTTATTATTTCGCGCCTCGATTAATCGTGCGTGGCGAAGTTCGATGGAAATTGGTGTTAGGGTCGAAGCAGAGCATTATAAAACGCGCGAGAAACGACATATTTTATCGGCCTATTTTACCTTAGTTGCTGTCGATGAAAATCAACGACCTGTGCAAGTATCGAGTCTTCTTCCTGAAACCAAAGAGGAAAAACGTCGCTATCAAGAAGCCGAAATGCGTCGTGAGCGACGTCAAGAAGAAGCGGAGCAACGTCGGGAGTTAAGGAAAAAAGAATGAGGCATATTCACATCTTAGGAATTTGTGGCACTTTTATGGGGGGCGTTGCCGTTTTGGCGCGTCAGCTTGGGTTTATCGTCACCGGCTCTGATGAAAATGTTTATCCCCCCATGTCAGATACACTGCAAAATGCCGGCATTCAAATCATGGCCGGTTATGATCCTAAGCACCTACAGCCTCATCCCGATCTGGTTGTGATTGGCAATGCTATGTCGCGTGGAAACCCCTCGATCGAGTATGTTTTAAATCACGATATTCCTTACATGTCGGGCCCGCAATGGATAGCTGAACATGTATTGCAACATCGGCATGTGTTAGCTGTGTCAGGCACGCATGGCAAAACGACAACAACGGCATTGTTGGCCTGGATTGTGTCGAAAGCCGGTTTAAAACCGGGATTTTTAATCGGTGGTGTCGCTAATGGTTTTGATCGTACCGCTGAATTAGGTGAGGGCCCTTATTTCGTGATTGAAGCAGACGAATACGACACGGCTTTTTTTGACAAGCGCTCCAAGTTTATTCATTACCGGCCGAATACATTAGTTTTAAATAATTTAGAATACGATCATGCCGATATTTTTCCTGATTTAGAAGCGATAAAAAAACAATCGATGCGCGCCATGGAGAGCGAAGCGAAGGCGCGTATTCCGCGGTAGGCTCGGATTTTTTGCCGAGCGTAAGCGACTGCAAAAAATCTTTACGAGCCGTCAAGTCATTTGAGAGCCCGTGCGTAGTCGAGCCGTGAGGTCGCGGAGCGCGGGCGACGAGGACGTCCGCGGCTATTTAAGTTGTCGCGTATTGCGAGTCGATTATTGACAGGGATGGCAATAATCTATCACGAGCATCGCGACACGCTTGTTCAAATTTTAGTACGCACAGTCCCGGCAAACGGACTCATTATTCGTCCACAAAACGATAGTAATTTGGAGGATGTATTGCAGCGGGGTTGTTGGTCTTGCGTGGAAACTTTTTCAGGAAAAAATGCCGATTGGGAAGTAAAAAACATGAATCCCGCAGGCAGCGAATTTGAAATTTTTTACCGCAACCAATATCAAGGTGCAGTAAACTGGAGCATGATTGGTTTGCACAATGTTAACAATGCATTGGCGGCTGTGGCTGCTGCCAATAATGTGGGTGTAAAGCCGGCTCATGCCATTGAGGCGCTGAATACTTTTGCAGGATTAAAACGCCGTTTGGAAGTGCGCGGTGTTGTCAACAATATAACGGTTTACGATGATTTTGCACATCATCCAACTGCCATTGAAACTACATTACAAGGATTGCGTGCAAAGGTGGGGGACTCTCGGATTGTTGCCATCCTACAGTTTGCTTCTAACACGATGAAAAGCGGTGTACATAGTGTGCAGTCGATCGCGAATGCTGTAAAAGATGCCGATGTTGTTGTGGTATTGCAACCGGAAGAATGGGATATCACTGATCTGGTGCAACACATTCATCAAGCAACGCAGGTTTATAAAAACGTTGAAGAGATTATTAATCGTGTAGCGTTGCAGTTGCGCCCCGGAGATCACGTGCTCATCATGAGTAACAAAGGCTTTGGGGGCATCCATCAAAAATTGATTAAACGTTTGAGCAAGCCCATTAGTAGATTCACCAACTTTGTAGTACAATCCGGCTAACTTAGTTTGTAATTACACTCCCCGGTGTATCTCGGAGCGTCAGTTGTGAGGGAATTTACTGCTTGTCATTCTGAGCCCTTTGACAGGTTCAGGGTTAACTCCGTGAGGAGTCTCGAACGTGCAGCGCTCTGCGTTATGCTCATAAGAATCATCACTTCATTCGGGATGACAAAAGTGATGGCGCTCTACATCAGCGGGACATGTAGTTGCCTTAGTTATTAGATATAGAGGGAGTAATTTATTTATGGATGATGCATGTGTTTCTCGTCGGATAGGAAACTCTTCTATTGAACTTATAACCAATTCACAGCTTACCCAAAAGCAAAGTAAATTAATTTCACTGGCAAAATCAGTCATGCATGACTCGAGACATCGAGTTGAGGTTCAGTCTTTAATGCTAATGCTGGGTGTTAATGAAAGTGAAATTATTCAAGATTTTGTTCATTACAATTTAGATCTATCAGCATTTGGCAATGAAATTTATGAATCATTGGCCATGCGCTTTGTATTGTACATTCACGATCTATTAGAAAATAGCTGGCATCAAGAGCGCCAAGCGGTAGTGTCTGAATTTGTAAATATGACATTAGCAAGCAGCATTGCCGATATCGGATTTGGTGAGCCAACATTATATGTGAAAGAGGCTCTCCGAGCGCGGCGACCAAAAATCACACTTTGTGACTATGAACAATCCGCTTTCACATTTGCTGAAGCGCTGTTGGAGATATGGGATTTGCGTTGGCGCGATGTTGTTTCATTTAAGCAGACGGATATGGATACCAATGATTTTGTGGGTTCGTTCGATGCTTATATATTTAAAGATTCGCTACCGCATACGAGCGATCCCGCTTTTTACTTAGATAGCTATGTAAAAAAATCACCTCCGCATGCGCAATTCATTTTATCTCTGCCAATTGGGCCGATTATTCCAGCGCACTACATGGCGTGGAGCACAAAAGAGGAAGTCATTAGTTGGTTGGACCTGTGTGGTCTGAAGGTGAAAGAGCAACGCGAAGTTCATGTGAACCCTGACGTTGATCTTTTCGCCGAGGGCTTCCATTACAAATTCTATGATTTGATTGTGCTATGTCAAAAGAAAGTATAGATGACAAGTTGGGACGACGAATGATGATTATCGTACCGTCCCACTCCAAAGGAGTGATGCGCTTTGGCTGATGCGCGAGTGAGACTTTAATTTTTTTCCATTGGTAATGGGAGATATCTTTTTGCAGTTCATCAATTCCGCCCGTTTCGGCAAGCGTAATTTCATGCAGTTTTTTGAGTGAAATCAATCGATGTGGTGGAATATGATAGTTAATTGAGCCGATCCATAAAGGGACTTCTGTGTTATTGAAAGTGATTCCCGTTGACCATAATCGCAATTCAATAATTGTTTGTTTTTTTCGAACATGTTTTATTACAAATAATACTGCGGGTTGATGCCGATAGAGTTGCGGAAACAGGGGTAAGTGTTGTTCTGGCTTATAACTCGCAAAACGATTCAATGCATTTTTCATGTCCGTTGTATTATGAATAATAGTCCAGCCCTGACGTTTTAAGTTTTGTTTGATGTTGTCAATGGTATCGGCCCATTGGACATTAAAGGGTTGAATAGGATTACCAAATCGATTTTGACGATAAACGGGTAAATATTTTGTGGGATTTGTCCACCAAGCATTCATGTAAATTGTTTGTGTTGGCCAAAGATATTCGTAACGTTTTATCATCGTGTTATATCGCGCGCCGGTATAGGCTCCCCACGGAATTAATAACGCTAGCACCATAAAAATAAACCAATAGACGGTTGCGAAAGGTTTGGGTGGATAGCGGCGATAAGAAGTGATGACTATTAATAAGATGGTAAAGCCTAAAAAGATACTACCTAAAATATCTGTAAACCAGTGTGCCCCTAAATAAAGGCGTGAAAATCCAATCAGTACGATTAACGTTGCAGCCGTAGAATATGGAATCCAGTGCCATTTTCGCGAAATTTGTTTCGCAATTAAAAAAGCAGCGAAACCATAAAAAGCTAATGAGAATGTTGTATGGCCGCTAGGAAATGATGATGACGGTATTTGATAGGCTAAGCCTGATGGCCGTGGTGAATGAATAATCCATTTTAAAAAATACACACAGGCGCCTGTTATAATCAAGAGGGCTAAAAAATGCCACACAGAGCGCCATTGTTTTTTCCACATTAATCCGAGCACAATAATTAAGCCAAATACAAAGATATCAGGTGAATCGCCGAGCAGAGTTATGCCAATGAAAACCGCATCTGCATGGTGCGTGCGAATGCTTTGCAGAAAATGGAATAAGGGTTGATTGAGGTGTGTGAAAGACCCTTGAAAAATGACATTGAGTAGCACGGTTATAAAGAGCAGCAAGCTGATACCTGCTAAAATAATCAGCGTTAATTGATGGTGATCTTTGGGGTTATTACGGTTAGTAATCAGACGGATTAAAAATTTAGAGCCATGATGATGGCTTAACCAATCCCAGGTTTTATTAATAAGCCGATTGAAAAAACTCGCCAAAAACACAAAGAATCGTTGAATCGCCCAAAATATTAACCATAAAAATACGATGACGACCAAACCAATGATGATGAACTTTGTGGTCATGCCTTTCGGTAATTCGAGTGAGATTGCGCCGATTAAAACGCCGGGTAACATATACGCGATGGCCCAAAGAAAGGCAGAAGGTATTGCGGCAAGAAAAAATCGTCCCCAGGGCATTTTCAATAGGCCTGCAATTAAAGGGACGGAGCTTCGTGCCGGGCCGACGAACCGCCCGATCAAAATACTTTTGCCGCCATGTTTTTTAAAAAAGTCTTCACCTTTTGTGAGCCAGGTGGGATGTTTTTTAAACGGCCAAACATTAAGAAGGCCTTCATTATAATATTTTCCTATATAAAAACCGATCGTATCACCTGCGAGTGCACCGAGCGTTGCCCAAATTAATGTACTAAAGCCGGGGATTAAACCACGCCCAATGAGAATACCAATGACGGTCATGGTGATAGAGCCCGGGATGATGGTGCCAATTAAGGGTAGTGATTCGGTTAGGGCAATAATAAATGCAAAAATAATGCCCATGTGCGGGTGCATCTGCAAATAGGTATTGATGTCGTGGAGATAGTTTTCCATCATTGTTTATGAAACTTTTTCTCCGGCTGCTTGTCGATCTGCATGATAAGACGATCGTACAAGCGGACCGCTGGCTACCTGCGTAAAGCCAATTTCTTTTGCAAACTGGCCCAGCTCCTTAAATTCTTGGGGTGTCACGTAACGATCCACAGGCATATGATATCGCGTGGGTTGCAGGTATTGTCCGAGGGTTAACATATCAACATTGTGAGCACGAAGATCGCGGAGGACTTGTTCTGTTTCTTCGCGTGTTTCACCCAAACCCAACATCATTCCCGATTTGGTAGGAATGCCTGGAAAACGTTTTTTAAATTCCTGTAATAATTTTAACGACCATAAATAATCGGAGCCGGGACGCGCTTGTTTATAGAGGCGCGATGCCGTTTCAATATTGTGATTGAATACATCGGGCAAGCCGGTGGCCATGGCTTCGAGAGCTTTCTCCATCCGACCTCGAAAATCTGGCACTAACACTTCTATTTTAATGTTTGGACTTTGTTCGCGTACGCGATTGACGCAATCAGTAAAATGCTGTGCGCCACCGTCGCGTAGATCGTCCCGATCGACGGAGGTGATGACCACGTATTTTAATTCCATGGTTTTGATTGTTTTGGCTAAGTTTTGAGGCTCGTTGGGATCTAACGGATCAGGACGACCGTGTCCCACATCGCAAAAGCTACAGCGTCGCGTGCATTTTTCACCCATGATCATAAATGTAGCAGTGCCGTGGCTAAAGCATTCGCTGAGATTGGGGCAGCTCGCTTCTTCGCAGACGGTGACCATGCGATTTTCGCGCAATAAATTTTTTAATTTTGAAATTTTATTATCGCTGGGTAATTTAACGCGAATCCAATCGGGTTTGCGCAATGGTTGGTGAGTTTCTTCGATTTTAATTGGGATGCGCGCTAATTTTTCAGCGCCCAACGCTTTTTTGGTCGGATCATAGGTTGACTTGTTGCTCATGCGACGGCATCTCCAAAGGTAGGTCCTGTAATATTTTGGGATGATTATACCCGAAATGATTTAAAAAGTAGGGCATAATATTTTGCATGACTTGGTCCATCGTGATGGTTAGGGCTCGATCTTTGACCTGCGTTATTTGTAACCCTTTGAAACCACAGGGGTTGATGTATGAAAACGGGGTCAGGTCGAGATCGATATTAAAGGCCAAACCATGGTAGCTAAAGCCGCGTTTTACGCGCAGCCCGATCGAACAGATTTTGGCTTCATCAACATAGACACCCGGTGCATCTTCTTTACCATAAGCCTCGATTTTAAGGCTCTTTAAGTAATCGACAACAATCTGTTCAATTGTTCGTACAAATGTTCGGGTTTGCAGCCCAAGACGTCTAATATCGAGCAATAGATAAACCATCAGTTGACCGGGACCATGATACGTGATTTGTCCGCCACGGTCTGTTTGGACAATCGGAATATGATGAGGGTTTAGGACGTGCTCGGGTTTTCCGGCCAGGCCCTGAGTGAATACAGGTAAATGCTCCAGCAGCCATATCTCATCGGTTGTCTCTGTGCTTCGCTGGTTAGTAAATATTTTCATGGCCTCCCAGGTGTCGTGGTAAGGCTGAATAGTCTTGAATTGGCGAATAATAACGTCGTTCATGCGACGTATTGTCCTTGTTTGTCAGATTAAGTGCAAGAGAGGGAGTTTTGCCTAGTGGCTCTGCGCCACTCCTCGGAGATTAGAGTGCCATGATTATTTCTTTGCAATCACTCAAGTCTTGGTAGGCTGCATCCAACTGTTCTTTACTCTCAGCATGTATTGTAATTGTTAAGGCTAGAAAATTTGCATCGCGACTCAATCTCTTCGTGTAATTCTTGTTGCTGAAAGTTGGAAAATGTTTGTGAATGATATCGAGTACGGAGGGTTCAAATTTTTTATTGGCTTTGCCTACAACTTTTATAATGAAATCACAGGGGAATTCTATTGGCGGGGTTCTTAGTTTGTCATCAGTCATGTTTACATCCTATAAGAAAAGCTGCGATTCATCAGTGAGATCGCAGCTTCTTAAAAATACGGTTGTTAGGATGATCGCTTGCCAAACATTCCTTTAAAGAAAAGAGCAATGTGATCTGTCGTACGAGACCATGCACCGCCTCGTTTATCATCTTGTAAGGCTACTAACGGTGCTTTGGTAATTGGTTTTCCGTTCAAGGTAACTTGCACTTCGCCGTATTGCTGCCCTTTGATGATCGGTGCTTGTAGGTTTGGATTTACATCCATCGTCGCATTTAAATGTTTGTACTCACCGATTGGGATCGTGACATATAATGGTTTAGCCAAACCGAATTTACTGTATTTATGATGCGCCATCCAAATTCGGGGTTTTATGAGCACTTGGTTGGCATCAAATAATTTATAGCTTTTATAAAAACGAAACCCATAATTTAAGATTGCTTGAGAATCATTTGCACGAGCACTGTCAGTAGGCGTCCCCATCACAACAGAAATTAGTCGCATGTCACTGCGTTTAGCAGAAGCAATTAAACAATATCCTGCTTCTTCTGTATGACCTGTTTTCAAACCATCTACTGCATCATCACGCCACAACAAGCGGTTGCGGTTGGGTTGTTTAATATGGTTGAACGTGATCCACTTTTGAGAAAAGAAATGATAGTACTGCGGAAAATCGTTAATAATGGCACGCGTCAAAATTGCCAAGTCGTGCGGCGTTGAATAATGCTCAGGGCGTGGCAAACCTGTTGGATCCACAAAGTGTGAATTGGTCATGCCGAGTCGCGCAGCGGTTTGGTTCATCAATTGTGCAAACGTATCTTGCGTGCCTGCAATGTATTGCGAGATAGCAACACAGGCGTCATTACCAGAGGCAACGATGATGCCTTGGATGAGTTGCTCAACCGGCACGTGACTACCCACTTTTAAAAACATGCGTGAGCCGCCTATCTGCCAAGCTTCTTTGCTGATACGCACAGAATCTGTTAAGTGAATCTGCCCACTTTGCAGAGCCTGGAACGTTAAATACAGAGTCATTAGCTTCGTCAAGCTAGCAGGTTGAAGGTGTTCATCCATATTCTTTTGCGCGAGTACCATGCCCGTATTGGCATCCATCAGGATGTAGCCTTTGGCATCGATATTCGGTGGCGGGGGTACTAATGTCGGTGGAGATGCGGGTTGCGGGGTTGCGGCTGTATTGGCAATAGCGAGGCTTTGTTCCCCAGAGTTTTCTGCGGTGTCTGCTAAGGCCTGGGTAAACCACATCGTGAAAGCGATGATTAAGAAAGTAGAGACAATCCGCTTTAGGTGGGTCATTATTCTCATGATATCTTCCTATATACTGCTGGTAGTTACCTAAATCGACGTTTATCGTATCATATCCGCTGATTGATGGAATGGGTTTCAGGTATATTTTTATTGAGAGCAGGCTCTGAAACATTTATTTTCCGCTTCCAAAAGCTACGTATTTTGCGTATAATGTGTAAAAATTGACCAATTTTGAGGGGTAAGAGATGTTAAGGATTGTGGGTTCCGTAGTTGTTATTGGAGCCTTAACCCTAAGTCTTGCGGCTTGCGGGTCCAAACAGCCTACACCGGATCCGTCGGGTGTGTATAAACGTATAGGAAGTCCAATCGCCTGTGTAAAAGCGCTCGAGATTGCTAATCAGAATCTTATTGAGGGAAAACGAGAAGCAAAGCGACACAACGCCTATGTTGATTGGAATGAACCGAATAACCATTTGGCGGCTGCCATTGTAGCGCAAAATCATGGTGACTATGCTTTGTGTACTGAGCAAGCGAATCAGGTGAATGCTTCGGCCATACGAAATCAAAATTACATTTCGTGGGAAAATTCTCTGAAATAATTTATTTATATGACGCGAATCCGACCTGGTCGCGGTCAATCTTTGAAAGAATGCGCATATATACTTCTTCACTAATTTCACCGTTCGATCGCATTTTATAGAGCAATTTGCGTTCGTAATCTAATATCTTCGCAAGCAATGATTCAGCTTCATGGCCGACTTCGTGCGTATCACATTCGGTTTGGTAAGAAACCTTAAATTGCAACAGTCGATTTGCGTAATAACTATCGACTAATTTTTTTGAGGCGATGGAACAAACATGTTCTGTTTCTTCTAGTTTGCTAATATGTTCGATAGCTTGTTTTGTTATTTTTCTGTAGATCTTTGTGGCTTCTTTTATGGTCTCGATATCCGTTTTTTCTAACTTTAAAACTTTAATTAAATAGGGCAGCGTTAACCCTTGCACAACTAAAGTAAATAAAATAACAATAATGGTTAGAAATATAATTAAGTTTAAGAAAGGAAATGGGTTCGTATCTGAGATAGACACTGGTAGTGCAATAGCAAGTGCGAGTGATACCAAGCCGCGCATTCCAGACCAAGATGAGATAACCACTTCACGCCACGAGAATTCGGTAATTTGTGTTTTTGATTTACGCAGTCTTGCAATTCGTGTTGCAATATAAGCAGTCATGCTAACCCAAATAAATCGCAATAAAATTAAAATTACAATGGTAACAATTGAAAATAAAATCAGTTGGCTAGCTGGCAAATAGCTTACTTTACGCAAGTAAGTCGGAAACTGCATGCCGATAACAATAAAAATTAAGCCGTTCAGAAAGAATATAAACGTATCCCACACTGCTTTTTCGGATAATCGCGTTCTTGCTTTAATGGTGCGTTCGGTGCGTTTGTGGAATAAACCGGCAGCAACGACCGATAAAACACCAGAGACCCCGATACGCACGGCGAATAAATACGCGACGTATGCCAATATCAGGCTCATGATGATAGGTAACTCATTTTCAGATTCTGTTAAAAATTCTTTAACGATCAGACTCGTGAAATAGGAAAACATCAACCCAACAGCAATACCACCAAGCCCGACGAGAATCGTGTGGATGCTTACTTGCGTGACATTGATTGCATCCATGAAAACAAACAAAACAGCCATTTTATATAAGACAATACTGATCGCGTCGTTGAATAGGCTTTCGACTTCGATGCTTCGAATAACCTGCTGTTGTGCATTCAGCTTATGTAAAATGGAGGTGGATGCGATGGCATCTGTTGGTGCAATAATTGCGCCAAGCACTAAGGCCGCGCTGAGTGGCATAGCGGGCACAATCCAATGTAACACCCATCCGACAACCATGGTTGAGACAATCACCAAGACGACCGCCAATGAAATAATTTCGGTAATATTGTTTTGAATATCTTCCCAGGAAATAAGCCTTGCTGCCGCAAATAGAATGGGCGGTAGAAATAGTGTGAGTACTACCTCGCTCGGCGGATGCCAATTGGGAATACCCGGGATGAAGCCAACGAGCAAGCCTGCAACTACGAGCACCAGTGGATAGGGCACGTTGATTCGCTCAGCAATGGCCGTGCCAATCACCACGAGAAACAGTATGAAGGGTATAATGTCGAAAGCAGTCATAGCGCTAAGTGTCCCAATCCTTTGAATTGATTGTAGCACAGGCGTTATTCTCAATATATAATGTCGCGATTTTACTCAAATGGGGAAATACTATGGCTACTGAAAGAACATTATCAATCATCAAGCCCGATGCTGTGGCAAAACACATTATCGGTGACATTTATTCACGTTTTGAGAAGGCTGGTTTAAGGATAGTAGCCGCACGCATGATGCATTTAAGCCAAGCACAAGCTGAAGCATTCTATGCTGTTCACAAAGACCGCCCGTTTTTTAAAGACTTGGTGAGCTTCATGATTTCGGGCCCTGTGATGGTGCAAGTTCTCGAAGGTGAGAATGCCATCATGCAAAACCGTGATCTCATGGGTGCAACTAACCCCAAAGAAGCAGCACCCGGTACGATTCGTGCTGATTTTGCGGATTCCATCGATGCGAATGCGGTGCACGGGTCAGATGGCCCAGATACGGCTGCAGAAGAGATCAACTTTTTCTTCAAGCCCCAAGAAATTGTGGGATAACATGAACAACGTGCTCGATCTAGACTTACCCGAACTCCAAGACTATATGGTCAGTTTGGGTGAGCCTCGCTATCGAGCACAATGCTTACTGCGATGGGTGCATCAACGCGGCGTCATGGATTTTGATCAGATGACGGATATGAGCAAAGCACTACGCAGTACATTGAAAGATCAGGCAAAAATAATCCTTCCCGAAATCATTCGTGAACAAATATCAGAAGACGGCACCCACAAATGGTTACTGCGACTCGAAGGCGGTAATGCTATCGAAACTGTATTTATACCTGAGCCAGAGCGTGGTACGTTGTGCGTATCCTCACAAGTAGGTTGTGCTTTAAATTGTAGCTTTTGCTCGACGGGGAAAGAGGGATTTAATCGCAACTTGTCGCTATCAGAAATCATCGGTCAAGTTTGGATTGCAACCCGGCAGTTGGCGCATTCGAATGCGTTCAAGATCACAAACGTGGTGATGATGGGCATGGGCGAGCCACTCTTAAACTACGATCCTGTTGTTAAGGCTATGAATTTGATGATGAACGATTATGCCTATGGTCTATCAAAATATCGTGTTACTTTAAGTACTTCCGGTGTCGTGCCTGCGATGAAGCGCCTGCGTGAAGACAGTAACGTTTCTCTCGCGGTGTCGCTGCATGCCCCTAACGATGCCTTGCGTAATGAGCTCGTGCCTTTAAACAAAAAATATCCTTTATCCACGCTGCTGCCGGTTTGTCGCGATTATTTTTCTGGCCAATCGAAGCGGGTCGTTTGTTTTGAGTATGTGATGTTGGATGGGGTTAATGATACCCCAGCGCATGCGAATGAATTGATACACCTGTTAAAGAGTGTTCCGTGTAAGATCAACTTGATCCCCTTTAACTCTTTTTCGGGGACACGATATCGCTGTTCCTCGGAAGCAGCGATTTCAGATTTTCAAAAGAAACTGATGGCTGCAGGCTTTAACGCCCGTGTGCGACGCACCCGCGGTGGTGATATCGACGGCGCCTGCGGTCAATTGGCTGGTAAGATCATGGATCGAACCGGTCGTCACAAACGTTGGCTGAAAACGGGCCACCTCGTTCCAGTCACAGATTAAGACTTTCGTACAAAGTACGAAACTTCTGTTATAATTCCGAAAAATAATTAGCATAGGATAACACCGATGGAAGAACAACCTATAGTGGATGTGACACCTTCTGTAGAAAGTAACATGAGCCCAGGGGCTATGTTGGAAGCTGCACGTGAAGTTAAAAAACTCAGTCAAGCAGATGTCGCAAAAGCCTTGCGATTAAGTTTGCAGTGGGTGAAGGATATTGAAAACGATGATTTTACGCACGGTGCCGCGATAATTTATGTGCGCGGTTACTTGCGATCCTATGCACGCTTGCTTGGGCTCTCACCGGATAGTGTGATGAATGCTTTTGATGCAATGGATTTGGAAGAAGAATTTAAGAAAGCAAAAAGTAGCGAAGAAAAAATTGTTCTACAACCCACGGTCCCAGTATTTTCCAAACAGACTCGATTTATGAGTCGACGTGCAGTGCGTTGGATAAGCGGTGCTATTATTTTAGTTTTGGTGATCTTGGTGGGTATGTGGTGGCAAGGACAACGCAAGCACGGGCTCGATCAAACAAGTCAGGTGGCGCAACCGCAAATAACTATTCAACCGGTACAACCGCTGCCAGATATCGCGAAGCCGCAAGTGGAAGTTAAAAAAACCAATTCGGTAAATCGGCCACAGCTAGATCAACAAAAAAATAAAAAATCTTAATTCCTAGGATAACTACATTGGCGCAAATTATACAAGCTATTCGGGGAATGAATGATATTCTCCCCGATGTCAGTCCTTATTGGTCTTTTTTAGAAAACACCTGTCGTGAAATCGTTTCGCGTTATGGTTATCGTGAAGTTCGTCTTCCTGAAGTTGAACAAACAGAACTGTTTGAGCGCACGATCGGTGAAGTTACTGACATCGTTGAGAAAGAAATGTATACATTTACCGATCGCAATGGTGATAGTTTAACGTTACGACCCGAAGGTACGGCGGGTTGTGTGCGTGCCGGCATCGAACACGGATTATTCTATAATCAAACGCAGCGCCTCTGGTATATGGGCCCGATGTTTCGTCACGAGCGTCCGCAAAAAGGGCGTTATCGTCAGTTTTATCAAATCGGCGTTGAAACGTTTGGCATGTCGGGTCCTGACATCGATGCCGAGCTCATTTTCATGTGTGCGCGTTTGTGGAAAGAACTTGGCATCAATGACCAAATTGAGTTGCAACTAAATTCATTAGGCACGCGTGAATCCCGCGTCAAATATCGTGAAAAACTCATCGACTATTTTAAAAAACATGCCGATGCATTGGATGCCGACAGTCAGCGTCGTTTGATAACTAACCCGTTACGCATTTTAGACAGCAAAAATCCTGACATGAAGGCTGTCATCGCGGGGGCGCCCAAACTCATGGATCATTTGGATGACGTATCCAAACGCCATTTTGAGGAGCTCTGTGCCATTCTGGATAAAGCAGGGCTTCCCTATGTGATCACTCCAACGCTGGTGCGGGGCTTGGACTACTATGGACTCACGGTGTTTGAATGGGTGACTAACGCACTGGGCGCTCAGGGCACTGTTTGCGCGGGGGGGCGTTACGATGATTTGGTAGCGCAGCTTGGTGGGCGTCCCACGTCCGCGGCTGGATTTGCTGCGGGATTAGAGCGAATAGTGTTATTATTACAGTCTGTGCGAGAGTGCGCTTACCAGTCAGACCTCTACTGCGTTTTGGTTGGTGCAGAGGCCACTGACCATGGTTTGCTTCTGGCGGAACGATTACGCACAGAGCTACCAAAGCTGAAAATCGAAACCAACTTGGGTGCTGGCAGCTTTAAGAGCCAATTTAAGCGCGCGGACAAGAGTGGTGCAGAGTGGGCACTTATCGTGGGTGATGAAGAAATCAAAACAAATACGGTGTCGCTGAAAAATTTACGCGAAGATAAACCACAACAACAACTATCAGTGGATGAATTAATTACCTTTTTGCGGGGGAGTCAGTCGTGAGTGATTTGACGGATAAAGAACAAGTCGAGATGATCAAAAAATGGTGGCGGGAATACGGTCTTGTGATTACTGTCGCTGTTGTTATCGGACTAGCCGTCGGCTTTGGCTGGCGGTATTGGCATCGTCATAAGGTTATGAAAGCTGAAGAAGCTTCGATAATTTATACCGAGATGCAAAATGCTGCGGCGCAAAATAAATTCGATGACGCGCAAGCTCTGGCGAGCCGCTTGATGACCCACTATCGCAACACGCCTTATGCAGGCATGAGTGCATTATTGTGGGCGCGCGATGCAGTCTTGCAAAATAAATTAAACGTTGCACTTGAAAAATTACAATGGACCATTAAAAACGGCAAAATGGCAAGCGTGAAACAAATTGCTCGTGTGCGTGCAGCGCGGATTCTATTGGCTGAAAAACAATATCAGCCGGCGTTAACGTTGTTAAAAACTGTCGATGATCCTACCTATCAACCCCTCATCAACAGTGTTAAAGGTGATATTTATCGTGCACGAGGAAACAATAAATTAGCGAAACAAGCTTACCAAGCGGCTAAAAATGGATTTGAAACGAGCGGTATTGTGGATCCGTTTTTAAATATGAAAGTTTCCCAATAACCAATCAATCGAGTAAAACAATGTTACCAGTCGTCACCATTGTGGGTCGCCCCAATGTGGGAAAATCCACCTTATTTAATTATTTGACTAAGAGCCGTGCGGCCTTAGTGGCTGATATGCCAGGAGTGACGCGTGATCGTCAATATGGTGAAGCCGTTTTTGAGGGTCGTTCCTTTATCGTTGTTGACACCGGTGGCATTGCAGAAACCGATGAATCGGGCATGGCGCATTTGACAGAGGAGCAAGTTCGACAAGCGATCGATGAAGCAGACTGTGTGTTATTTGTGGTTGATGCGCGTGCAGGGCTGAGTGCCGCCGATGAAAACATTGCACAACGACTGCGAGAGCAACACAAAAAAGTATTTGTGTTAGTTAACAAAGCCGATCATGAAGATGCTGATATTGCCGTGAGTGAATTTCATCAGCTCGGTTTTGACAATCCTTATGCCATTTCTGCTACGCGTGGTCGCGGCATTAAAAATCTGCTGGCAGATGTCTTGCAATTTTTGCCAGCGGCAGAAGCTGAACCACCACTTGAGTCTGGTATTAATATCGCGATCGTTGGTCGACCGAACGTCGGTAAATCCACACTCATTAATCGCATGTTGGGGGAAGAGCGTGTGGTTGTTTACGATCAACCGGGAACAACGCGTGATAGCATTGCCATTCCGTTTGAGTATCGAGGTGAGCGTTATACCTTAATTGATACGGCGGGTGTTCGTCGTCGTGCAAAGGTCAAAGAAGTCATCGAAAAATTTTCGTTTATAAAAACCCTACAAGCAATTGGTAAAGCACATGTTGTGATTTTTGTGTTTGATGCACAAGAAGGAATTACCGATCAGGATTTGCGTTTATTAGGTCTCGTGCTTGAAGCCGGCAAAGGATTAATCTTAGCGATTAATAAATGGGATGGCTTAGATGACTATGAACGCAGTCGGATTAAAGACACGATCGATAGACGTCTCCCGTTTGCTGATTTTGCACGGCGTTATTTTATTTCAGCATTGCATGGCACGGGTGTTGGAAAATTGTATCATGCTGTTAGAGAGGCGTATGAGTCTGCGAGTCGCGAAATATCCACTGGACAACTCACAAAAGCATTGGAAAAAGCGGTTGCAGAACACGAGCCGCCTTTGGTGCGGGGGCGTCGAGTCAGGTTGCGTTATGCGCACTTGGGTGGGCATCATCCGATGGTGATCATCGTGCATGGTAAGCAAGTCACGGCGTTGCCGCAGTCCTATCAAAAATATTTAGCAAATCACTTTCGCAAGTCATTTAATTTGCTTGGCGTGCCTGTCATTGTAAAATTTAAGCTCGATAAAAATCCGTATAAATAATGATAACCTCAGTTCTGGATAACTGCGTATAAATTATTCTTTATATTGTTGGTTTTTATTCCTGGTTTGTTTGGTCGCCAAGAATAGGCAATTAGCGCTGCAAGGGTATTGACTAAAAAATTAATCGGACTACGATGACGCGAATGCTCAACATGATACAAGTTTTTCAACTGATCGATAATCGTTTCTACGATGCCACGTTGTTTTAGGAAAAACTTTTCAAATGCAGAAAGCATTTTGTTCTTCATATTTTTACGGACTTTTGTCACAAATTTTAAATCGTGTTTTGCCAAATCGTCCGCAAGATCTTTTCCAAGATACCCTTTATCGCCAGCGCCCAACCCCTTTAAATTAGCCATTAATTTTCTAACAACAGCGCGATCATCCACGTTCCCTTTCGTTAAACAAAAACGGATTAATTCCCCTTGATGATTAATCACAATATGTAGTTTAAAGCCGTAAACCCAGCCCATTGTGCTTTTACTGCGTTTAGCAATGCCTTTGAAAACCTTGTTTCGATAAATTCGTTTATTGTGGCATACGCGTAGTGTAGTTGAGTCAATATAATACAATCCCGTGTGTTTGCCCTTTCTCGAAAGCAAATAGGCGGCGAGCATCATTAGCGCTGCTGATTGGCAGGCGACAAAACGTGTGTAACTCAGCGCCGTAGGAAAATACTTCTTCATGTCTTGTAAAACACATCCACAATAAAAATCCTTAAATGTGCGATAGTGACTCATTTGAAACAACACAATGATGGTGCCAATTTCAGACAAGCTCATTTGCATCGCTCGATCTCGTTTTCTGTCTGGGTTCGGTAGCAAATACTTTGATTGACCTTTCAAATAATCCTTGCAAAAATCATCCATATCACAAAAAATCTCCGTGACCGGTGCCAACATGATTAACTCCTGTTACATTATTTAGCTGTAATTTTGGAGCTAAATTTTAGCGGTTCCGGTCTTTTTTTCAATTATTTCATTCACTTATTCCTTTTCTTATACAGAACTCAGGTTAATGAGAAAAATTTATTGCCCATGGTGTATCACTGTGGGCTTAAAGTCTTATGATGAAACTTTCTTCTTTGTCACAATAAAAAATATCGCAACAGCGCCTAACAGCGCTACAACCATGCACATCAACATCACCGTCGAAAAGCTGTGCACTATAGCTTTTTGTGCAGTGTGAATGATCGTTGTTTTTGTTGTCGAGCCTGCTTCAGCGATTAATGCTTGCAGACTGCCTTGATGACCCACGATAACTTTATCAATTTTATCGATCAGGCTGGGGGATAATTTGTGTGTGGTGAGTGAGCCCTGTAAGGCGTTTCGTCCACCATAAATAGAAAACAGCGTACCGATTGCAACACATAAAACGCCGGAATAATAATTGACGGTATTGATAATCCCCGACCCTTCACCGGCTTTTTCAATAGGTAATGCGGACATCCCTAAGGAAGGGCTACACGGCATGCTCACGCCGACACCGATCCCAAACAACAATAATGGAAGCCACATGTCAGAATATGTCGAATGAACATTGATATTGTGTAATAAATACGTTGCCACCGCGATGATCAATAATGCAATGACCATAGGTATGCGGTAACCGATGTGTTTAGTAATGCTTCCAGTTACGAGTGACATCACAAACATCGCCATACTCAAAGGCAAAATGGCAATGCCTGCTTCAATGGGCGAGTAATTAAATAAAATCGGGTTTTGTATAAAGGTGTTAAAAAAATAGAGAATGCCAAGCAAAGTAAAAATGCTAGCGGCAATGCCAACGTTGCCAGCAATAAATAGTTTTTCACGGAAATGATAGAAATCAACGAGTGGGCTCTTGATAGCATGTTCAACGATCCAAAATAAAATTAACAAAATACCGCCACCAACTAATAAAATGAGCGTAGTGAGCGAAGACCATCCCCATACGTTGCCTTCCACTAAGCCGAGTGTGAACGGAAGCAATCCCGATAGCAGTAAAACTAGACCCCATAAATCAAGCTTAGTGTTTTCTTTAGGGCCACGCGATTTACGGGCGAATAAATAGATGATAGCAATGGCGACACACATGATGGGAATATTGGTCCAAAAAATATCACGCCAGCTGATATACGTGGTAAATAAACCGCTAATTACAGGGCCGAATGCAAAACCTAAACCGATCGATGCCGTCCAGGCACCGACAGCATAGCGCTCTTTTTCACCGGAAAAAGCAACCTTAATAATAGCCAATGTGCCAGGCGTAATGATAGCTGCACTCAAGCCTTGTAATGCGCGTCCAATAATAATCAATGTTGGCGTATGAGAGAGTGCGATGAGTAATGAAGAAAAAATAAATCCAAGAGCCCCCATTAAAAATATCTTTCTTCTTCCATACATATCGCCTAATTGTCCGCCCACGACGATGAATGAAGCGCACGCTAATAAATACGCATTGACGATCCACTGCAAAGAAGTGGGTGATAAGTGTAATTCATTGCTGAGCGCAACTAATGCATTCATGACGGCTGTAGTATTGAAGGCAACGGCGAATATTGCCAAGCAGATGCCAGAAAGTACAATCCAGATTCTTGCTTTGCTTTCCATTAATAATGGTAGCTTCATTTAACTAGACTCCGTGTGCTCGCCCATTCATTTTTCTTCGTCGTCAGTGGAAGTTGTGGCAGATTCTTTTATAAAAAATATTAACAGCGTAGCGACAATAAGATAGCAGGGTAGCAAAGAAAAAGCCTTATGAAAATCGCTGAGCCCAAAAAAATGCATGCCCCCAATTATTTTTCCCTCCCAGCCTTCATCCAAAAATTTTCCCAGCAAGGGCTCTGTAAATGCACCGAAAACAGCATCACCTGTATTGATCACCGCGATCACGGTAGCGGCTAGCGCGATGGGATTGATTTCTTTACCGACAGTAAAACCTAACATGAATGTGCCTGTGCCAAAACCAAATAAAAAGAGAAAAATAGATAATAACCAAGTTGGAATTATATTCAAATAAATCACAATGGATAGGCTAATCAACGACGAAATAGCACCGATAAACATAATGATTCGGCGATTACGAATGCGATCGGAAATGTAGCCTAATAGCGGGCCGCCAATGGCTAAACCGATAAACGAAATAGAAACGAAGGAAGCAGCGTCGGTGAGTGACTGATGATAGGCTTCACGAATAAAGGGTGGGGCCCAAAATCCCGAAAAAACTGCTAGTGGTGCAAACGCTAAACCACTATAAAATGTGAGTATCCAATTTTGTCCTTTTGTTAAAACCTTGAGAGCATCGCGTAGCGTAATCGCACTTCGTTTGATTACAGCGGCTTTTCCTTCGGGATGATTGGTAACGACGAAGGCGTAGGTTATCGTTAGTATAATCCCGAAGCAAGCCCAAACAATTAACGCAAACCGCCATCCGTGATGAATAATCAGCCAAGCTAGCGGTGCCTCACCAAAAATAGCACCGACAGTTACTGCGGTGGTTAACAAGCCACTAATAAATGCAAAGCGATTCACTGGAAACCAATTTGCAGCTAATTTCATAAAACTCACGGTAAAAAAAGCGGGCCCAACGCCCATCAAAGCACGAGCCATGAGAGCAACCGTTAGCGTGTGAGCTTGAGAAAATAAATAGACGCCTATACTGCTGATGGCGATTGCAATCGTGGTTAAGCCGCGGATGCTGTATTTATCTAAAAGAAAACCTGCAAACATTTGAATAATGAGATAAGAATAAAAAAAGGTCGCAGCAAAATTGCCAAGCCCCGCACCATAAATATGAAAAGCCTGCATGAGTTGATTGGTCATGACACTTGGAGAAACTTGCATCACATATTTATAAACTAAAGTAATGGCGCTAAGAAAAATAATTGCCCAAGGGTAAAATCGAATTAAGTAATTTTTTATTGTATTATTTGTCATATATTTTTTCCACACGACAATCTAAGCGGCCTTCGGCTAATCGTGCCGTCACGGTTTCACCGACATTAACATCACGCGCCTTGCGAAGAATTGTTTGAGTATCGGTTGCTGTCACGATCGCAAAACCACGATCCAAAACATTCAAGGGACTCAACGCGTGTAAAGATTTTGAAAGAGCAATTAAGCGATGTTGCTTATGTTTGGTTTCATGAGTCATGGCAGTAATAAGGCGATGCCTCAGAATATTCAGTTGTGTAAAATAATCTTGAAGACGCCTTCCAGGGTGTTGGAGACGCTTGCTCAAACTATCCAAGTAAACGCGATGATGTCTCAGTTCTGAATGCATGATGTGTTGCAGGCGATTAAATACAGTCTCAGTTTGTTGCAACCATTCTGTTTTATCAGGGCTGACCCATTCTGCCGCAGCCGACGGTGTGGGGGCGCGCTGATCGGCCACGAAATCAGCGATCGTGAAATTTATTTCATGCCCGATGCCAGTGACGATGGGAATTGTACTTTTAAATATAGCGCGCGCAACGATTTCTTCGTTAAAAGGCCATAAATCTTCGAGTGAACCTCCGCCTCGTGCCAGGATTAATACATCACACTCATTGCGTCGATTCGCTATTTTAAGCGCGCTGACAATTTGTGCAGCCGCTTTATCGCCTTGCACCATCGTCGGATAAATAACGACGGGAATGTTCGCAAACCGACGTTTTAATACTTTTAAAATATCACGGACTGCTGCACCCGTTGCGGAAGTGATAACGCCGATTTGTCGCGGTAATAATGGAATTTCTTTTTTAAACTCGGGTGAAAATAAGCCTTCTTTTTCGAGATTTTTTTTAAGCTGTTCAAACGCAACTTGAAGTGCGCCTGTACCGGCAATTTCCATATGCTGCACGATTAATTGATAACTTCCTTGGGCTTCATAAATACTCACTTGTGCTTGGACTAGAACTTGTTGGCCATTTTCCACATCGAATCGAAGGCGTTTGTGATTATGACGAAAATACGCACAACGAATTTGTGCACGCTCATCTTTTAATGAAAAATAAAAGTGCCCTGAACTCGGTTTTGCTAAATTTGAAATTTCCCCCATAATCCAAATGCTGCTAAAACACTCCTCTATGATGAGGCGTGCTTCAGCATTGAGTTGCGAGACGGTATAAATGTCTTGTTGTTCGGGTGTTGGGTTCTTCATGACGCCCTATTATGACAACTAAGCTCACGCTTGACTAGATGGTTAAACATTAACCAATTTGTTTTCCTTTAGGCTAGATCTAGGTTACAATAAAAATGATCAACAAGGATGTGGATCGATGAAAAAACCTTTAATTATGCTTCTTTTTATTTTGCTTGTCGCTTTATCTTGCTCGGTAAATGCAAACTCTCGTACCATTATTTTTCCTCATGCGTGTGCGCCCGGCGATCACTTATTAATCGCAAGCGTTGGCGATGTTTTACTGCACAAATCTTTGCAGATGAAAGCGAACGAATATGGATACTTGCGCTTGTGGGCACAAGCGATTCCAGTGATTAAAAAAGCAGATATCGCTTTTGCTAACGTCGAAGGACCGATGGCACATAACATTGATGTTGCAGGTCGTGAAGTGTTAAATGCCGATGATCGTATCAATCATCGTGTTTATACGAGTTATCCTTTATTTAATTACAATCCCAATTTAGCAGAGGCTCTAAAAGAGACCGGTTTTAATGTGGTTTCTACGGCGAATAATCACGCATTGGATCGCGAAAGTGTTGGAGTTGATCGCACGATTGAAGCCCTAAAGCATATAGGTTTGCATTATTCTGGCACGGTATTAAAAGGCGCGAGTACACCTTGGTATACAATCATTAGACGCAAAGGTTTTAGTATTGCATGGATTGCTTGTACGGCTGGTACGAATGGTCGAGAGGATCATCATAATCAAGTGTTATATTGCTACAAACGCAAGGATCGTCGTTTAATTAAAAATTTAGTTACGCAATTAAAAACACAAGTCGATGCGATTATTATCACTCCCCATTGGGGTGTGCAGTATCAACATACACCGGATATCAAACAAAAGCAGTTTGCAAAAGAAATGTTAGACGCCGGTGCATTAGCGATAATTGGTAGTCACCCTCATGTGTTACAACCAATGCAAAAGTACATGACTCAAGATGGCCGTTCAACATTTATTGCCTATTCTTTAGGTAATTTTGTGAGTTATCAAGGGACGCCCAAGAATAGAAGCACCGTGATTTTGTATTTGGGCCTAACACGTTTGAGTGATCATAAAACGATTATTAATGGTATACGTTTTATTCTGGCCTATATGCAGAATCGAAGTGGTTTAGAGAAAATTCGGCTGCAGTTATTAACGCCGAAGAGTCGTGGGGCAGTAGGGTATCAGATTATTGCAAACATATTGCCAATGGGAAATGCAATTGCACCGGATGATCCGATCGTAACGAATCCGCGGTGTTATTAAAAAGGGTGGAATTATTTTTTAGATGCCAGCTAGGAGTTTAAATTAGCATTTCAATTGCGGCAAGCTCGCGAGCCAGGCAATTGAAATACTTTACACTAAAGCGACTCTAAAATATCAATCAACTTGCTCACTTTAACTTTAGTTTCTTCGTACTCGCTCTCAACGGTTGAATCGGCAACGATAGCGCCGCCGGCATAACAATGAATTTTATTATCGCTGCAGATTAACGTGCGGATCGCGATATTGCTATCCAAATTACCCTCGGCATCCAAATGAAAAATAGAACCACAATACACAGAACGATGATGTGGCTCTAACTTCTCAATAATACGCATCGTACTTAATTTTGGTGCGCCAGTAATAGAGCCGCCAGGAAAGCAATCGCGCAAAACATCGATAGCATGTTGACCATGTTTCAATTTTCCTGTGATCGTGCTTACCAAATGATGGACGTTTGGAAAACTCTCCAAATCAAATAATTTAGTAACGTTAATGCTCCCAGGTTCGCAACTTTTACCGAGATCATTTCGCAGCAAATCGACAATCATCAAATTTTCAGCACGATTTTTTTCGCTATTTAATAATGCTTTTGCCAAACGGCAATCTTCCAAGGGATCATGATGGCGTCGTGAAGTACCTTTTATTGGCTTTGTTTCGACGAAACCCTCGTGTACGCGCAAAAATCGCTCGGGTGAAAAACTGAGAATGCTGCCATGCGCGCTATTAAAATACGCGGAAAAAGGTGCGGGGTTTTGCGCGTGGATTTGTTGATAAGCATGCCAAGGTGAGCCTTGATACGTAGCGCTAAAACGCTGACACAGATTTGCCTCGTAACAATCGCCTGCATAAATATGCCGTTGGATTTGTTCAAATGCACGCGAATAATCTTCAAACGACATGTTCGCTTGAAAACGTTCATCAATCTTAAAAGGAATTTTTAATTGGGGCGGTGTGTTTAATGCGTTTAAAACTTCTGACTGTGTGTCAAAATCATTGCATGTCAGCCAGCATTTTTTATCGTAATGATCGACGGTAACTTTCCAATCATAAAAACCAATCACAGCTTCTGGCAGAGTGATATCGCAGGTTGCATGCGGTTGAATGGGATGAATGCGTTTTGCCAAATCGTAGCTCAAATAACCCATGCTGGTATGCGCGGCTTTTGCATTCAAGCGTAAAAACAGTTCTTTAATTAATGCAAAAGGATCGAGGCTTGAGATGGCATGCTCACCATTTTCAAAAGTGTGTGTTAGACCGTCTTTAACAATAATCAGAGCGTTAGGGTTGGCAGTAAAAACGCTAAATCGTTGTTTAAATTGCTGCGACTCAGAACTATTCAATAACATAGCGTAAGCGTGATCCGCGAAAGGCGCAAACAAGTCGATAACATTCTCAGAGTAGGGAAGTTCAAAATCCATCATGCTGGCAATCATAACGAAAGCACATTTTCCTTGCCAGCTTATTCAATGGAGCCTATTATGTACGCTATGAAACTATTACGACAAAGTCTTATTGCAGTAAGTGTCTTGCTATTAGCCGGTTGTACGGTGGGTCCACAACAGCTTGGACTGTCGCAATCGCAGTGGCAATCGCTTGATCAGTCGCAGCAGCAAAGCTTGCTTGCGAACTACAAAACAATTAAGCAAGCCAAAGTAAATAAAACGGTTTACAGCGGCCCGAATATCAACGTAACGGTTGCGAACGGAACAGCGATGATGCCGCCGTTTGTCGTTCCGCAACAATATGTTGCAGCCAGTTTCTATTTAAAACCGGGTAAATGTTCTCGGGTGCGTTTGAAGAGCGTGAGCACTCAAAGTTCGGTGAACTTGCAGGCGTGTTATAACGGCTTGGTGTTAGCATTGGACCCTAGCCATTATGATCTCATGAAAAGCGGAGGCACGTTGCGCTTGTCTTATAATCCTATCTGGAAGCGTGGATTTACCTATCGCGGCGTTTCAAGTTCGGGTTATGTGCGCTTAAATCAGGTGAGCGTCACTGTGAAGGCTATTTCTAACGTCTCTCCACTGCGAAATGTCAGCAACAGTTCTAGCGTTTGATACTGCAACAACAGCTTGCACCGTAGCGTTGAATATCGGAAACGAAATTCACGAGCGTTTTGAAATCGCTCCGCGCCGTCACTCAGAGCTTATTATTCCGATGATTAATGATTTGCTTGTCGAGGCTTCGATCAAGCTTCAGGACCTTGATGCCATTGCGTTTGGTTGCGGGCCGGGTAGTTTTATGGGGGTTCGCATCGCAACCGGCATCGCGCAGGGGTTAGCGTTTGGCATCGAAAAGCCTGTTATTCCAGTGTCGACATTACAAACGTTAGCGCAGACTGCTTATCAAGAAACAAAAGCTAAAAATATTCTTGCAGGATGGGATGCGCGCATGCATGAGATTTATTGGGGCGCTTATCAGCTTGGTGAAAATGGTTTGATGGAAGCGCTGATTCCTGATCGTTTGGACAAGCCCGATGCGGTTCAGTTGCCAAAGGGGGGAGAGTGGTTGGCGGTAGGTAATGCCTGGGCTAATGATTTTTTTCCCCATGCCGGCGCAATGGTGCAGGTCGCATTAGAGAAGTATCGCCGCGGTGAGGTCCTGCTAGCCGAGAAAGCAGAGCCAACGTATTTGCGAGATAAAGTCACGCAGTGAGTTTCAAAGGGATTTCGATTGTGGCTCGTACTCATATTAGAAGGCTGGTTTTGACGCAATTCAGAAGAAAATACTTAATGTTTCCTTAAGTTTCGGGTGATACCCTTAGGAGAACTAAAAACTCAACAGGGCTTAAGCGATGAAAAAACTAACGCACATACTTGCTATCACGCCAGTCATTCTTGGTGGGTTGGCTTACGCATCGTTGACGCTAGCCGCTCCAGCCCAAGCTAAAACAGCACCCGTCCAAGCGGGTGATGGTATGCAGTCCGCGATCGAAACACTGCAAAAGCAAATTCAAGCGGTGCAAGCAAGTATTCCTAAAACTGTACAGGCACAAACAGGAGCAATTGAAAAACAAATTACCGAGCTGCAAGCACAAATGCAAAAACAAATCACGCTCTTGCAAAAACAAATACAACAAGTTCAAGCGCAAACAAACCACGAAATCCAACAACTCCAAAAAGAAATCCACGAAGTTGAAATGATAAAATAATCGTAAATAATAGGGATGTTCCTTTTTCACAATAAATAATTACTCTTCAAACATTAGTTTTAATTTGTCTTTAAGGTGGCATCAAAACTAATCGCATATTTTTCACATTTTTACCGCATATTCGTTGTCAGCCTCAAATCTATTTGGAATAATCTTTTTCAAATTCTAATCAATACATTTTAAATAATTTAAAATAAAAAGAGAGAAGTTAAAGATGAGAAGAGAAGAAGAACAAGGGCCTCAACCTAGTCCGGTTTCGCAGGAAATAGAAAACGTAAAAGAAAATCTTGGGTTCGATCTGATCTTCCCTCACTTTACCGGACACATTTTTTTTCGATTTTACGCAGCACATTCAAGCGCAACAGGGGTCTTGTAGTCAATAGCTGAATGCATTCTTCTGTGATTGTAATAGCCTTCAATATACTGAAAAAGACTTTGCCTTGCTTCAGCGCGTGTTGTGTAATCATTCACATGCACAAGTTCCGTTTTTAGGGTATGGAAAAAACTTTCTGCAATGGCATTATCCCAACAATTAGCCTTTCTGCTCATTGAACCAATCAGCTTGTTTTGCTTGATGATTTCCCTATATTTTTTCGAACAATATTGACTGCCCCGATCAGAGTGTATAATCACTTGCTTTGGATATTTTCGTTTGAATAACGCCATCAATAACGCATCACACACTAAATCTTGTTTCATGCTTTTATTCATTGACGAGCCAATAACCGAACGTGAATGCACATCGATAACCACCGCTAAATACAACCAACCTTCACGGGTTGGAATGTACGTCAGATCACTCACCCATTTTTGATTGATCGCCGTTGTCGTGAAATCTCTCTTTACAATATTCTCAAAAATAGGCTTGTTGTGACCCGAGTCTGTGGTTATTTTAAATCTACGCTTGGCAAGTGCTTTTAAGCCCATGGAGCGCATACGCCGCTCAATACGCGTGTGACTGCAGGAAATCGATTCCGCTTGCAATGCACGAGTTATACGTGGTGAACCGTAACGTTGTTTGTTTGGTAGTGCCTCATTTTTGTTGATGTGATATATTTTGCTATTTCAGAAAATCATTAGGATAAGGATTGCATGAATGGCAAGAATCAATGTTGCTTGCTCCTGCTGCTGTTTACATGAGGTTGTAAAATTTGGCGTCAGCAGTACAGGAAAGCAAAGGTTTCAATGTAAAAATAATGCTTGTGAGAAAAATACATTTCTTCTAGATTACACACATAATGCTCGTGCCCCTGGTGTTAAAGATAAAATAGTTGATATGGCAATGAATGGTAGTGGCGTCAGAGATACTGCAGGCGTTTTACGTATTAGCATTAACACTGTTATTGGTGAATTAAAAAAAAGGGTGAAGGTTTGGAGAGCGTCAATACACGACTTTTAAAGGAAAAAGAATCACTTGGTGCGTCTGTTACTGTTAATGTTGTACAAGTTGAAGAAGCGGAGCTGGATGAAATGTGGAGTTTTGTTCGAAATAAACAGAATCAACGTTGGCTTTGGCATGCGATTGATCACCATACACATGAGGTGTTAGCTTATCATTTTGGTCCAAGAAAAGATTCAGCATTTAAAGCACTGAAAGAAAAACTGAGCTCATTTGATATCAACTTTTACTATACAGATGATTGGGGTGCTTATGAAAGACACCTGCCTCAATCAAAACATTTGGTGGGAAAGCAAAATACCCAAGCGATTGAACGAAAGCATCTCACGTTGCGCACACGAATAAAGCGATTAGCGAGAAAGACGATTTGCTTTTCTAAACTGGATAAATTGCACGACATTGTCATCGGATTATTTATCAATAGGCACGAGTTTGGGAGGGTTATTTAGATGCCATCAACAAAAATGAGGCACCACCGTTTGTTTCTCATATAAATTACCTTAATTTTTTCATCTAATTGTTGGTTTGCTTGCTCACGTGGGCTCATAGGTCGGGATAGCCAGTCATAATAACCACTACGACTGACACCCAGTACATCACATAGCAAGTTAATTCCAAATAGTTGGGCGTGCTTTTGAATAAAGCTGTACTTCCGATGCGCGCCATGGAGAGCGAAGCGAAGGCGCGTATTCCGCGGCAGGCTGGGATTTTTTGCCGAGCGTAAGCGACTGCAAAAAATCTTTACGAGGCGTCGAGTCAGTTGAGAGCCCGTGCGTAGTCGAGCCGTGAGGTCGCGGAGCGCGGGTGAGGAGGACGTCCGCGGTTATTTAAGTTGTCGCGTATTGCGAGTCGATTATTGACAGGGATGGCAATAATCTATCACGAGCATCGCGACACGCTTGACTCGAGTTCTTTCGCGAAGTACGTGGCCGCCTTTTTTAGAATGGCTTTCTCCTGTTCCAGTCGTGCCAGTCGCTTCTTAAGCTGTTGATTTTATTCAATGAGTTCCCCTATGTTGACCGGTTGCTTTGCGCTGGGATGAATCACTTCACCACTCTTCCTGGCTTTATCCACCCAGGTGTGGAGGGTCGCTTCGGGCATGCCTAAGTCTTTTGCAGCGCTTAACACGGAAGGAGAACTGAGTGCTAGATGGATTGCTTCTTGTTTAAATTCCGGTGTGTATTTTCGAGTCTTCTTTGCCATGAGATCACCTCTTTGTTACTTCATAGATTTTAACAAATTAGTGTCCGGTAATTTAGGGGAAGATTAAAGAGTTGTATATTAATAACGAGCGTGTTGTTGGGATAGAAGGGATGGATTACAATGAAGCAATGGAATTGATTAATCACGTTTTTTATCATGCAATAACCTGCCATGAACCGTATGAACATCAATACACAAAGGGTGATATTTTAGTATGGGACAATTTCTCATTACTGCATGCCGCCACACATAAGCTTCCTACTACCGATGCGCGCCATGGAGAGCGAAGCGAAGGCGCGTATTCCGCGGTAGGCTCGGATTTTTTGCCGAGCGTAAGCGACTGCAAAAAATCTTTACGAGCCGTCAAGTCATTTGAGAGCCCGTGCGTAGTCGAGCCGTGAGGTCGCGGAGCGCGGGCGACGAGGACGTCCGCGGCTATTTAAGTTGTCGCGTATTGCGAGTCGATTATTGACAGGGATGGCAATAATCTATCACGAGCATCGCGACACGCTTGTGAACCGCGTATTTTGCAGCGTGTTTATGTTAGCGCTTAGGAGGCAAACAATGGCTGAATATAATATTTACTGTACCGGTTCTGCATTCAGTGTTAGGGAAATGACAGGCAATGTATTTATCAGCGTTTATTTACGCAAACAATCACAAGGCAAATATCTTTGCAAATTGGTGCAAGATATTCTGCCTGAAGAAACTAACCCTCACAAAGTACGCGATGAGAAATTATTAACGTTGATGCGCTCAGATTTGGCCATATTTTTATTTGAGGGCAGCGATTATGACTCTGATACGATGGCTGATTTTATTCAAGCCAAAAATTTTGATATCCCCAGTGTTATTCTTCGATCAGATTTTCGCGACAGCAACGCTGATTGCTTTTATCCGCGTACTGAAGTAATTCAAATGAATTCAAAAAAATTATATAGCGAAGCAATGAATGCAGAAAATAATGTTAAAAGCGTATTAGATAATTTATATGCAAAAACGGCACAAGCACTCATTCCCGCATTAGATAAATTATTAGAAGCTCCATCTACATTGAAAAAGAATCATCTTAGCCCAGAACAATTCTATGAATCGGCATTAACCCTAGTGGGCATAGATCGAAAAAATATCCCTGATAACTTCATTGCCGATTTGATTCAGGCAAAACGCGACAAAAATCTGCTATAGAGCCCACTACTAACAAGTAGCCAGATCCTCAAAAACTGGTATACTAAGCGACTTTCCCCCAACAGCGAACCCCCAACAGCGAACGTTCACACATGATTGAAAAGATTAGAAATATTGCGATTATCGCCCACGTTGACCACGGTAAAACGACTTTGGTCGATAAACTCTTGCGCCAATCTGGCACGCTCGGTGAGCGCGCAGCGCCGGTTGAGCGCGTTATGGATTCCAATGATTTAGAAAAAGAGCGTGGAATCACGATTCTCGCTAAAAACACATCCATCGAGTGGCAAGGCTACCGAATCAACATTGTCGACACCCCAGGCCATGCCGATTTTGGGGGTGAGGTCGAGCGTATTTTATCGATGGTGGATTCCGTCTTGTTGTTGGTGGATGCCGTTGAAGGCCCGATGCCGCAAACGCGCTTCGTTACTCAAAAAGCCTTTAATTATGGCCTAAAGCCAATTGTGGTTATTAACAAAGTCGATCGTGATGGCGCGCGTCCTGATTGGGTGATCGAACAGGTATTCGATTTGTTTGTCAGCTTAAATGCAACGGATGAGCAGCTCGATTTTCCTATCATTTATGCCTCTGCTTTACAGGGCTTCGCTGTGCGTGAATTAGATGACGCTAAAAGCGACATGACACCTTTATTTGAAACTATCGTTGAAAAAGTGTCGCCGCCGCAAGTCGATTTGGATGCACCGTTTCAAATGCAGATTTCCTCGCTTGATTATTCGAGCTACGTGGGTGCCATCGGTATTGGTCGTATTCAACGTGGCCGGCTAAAACGCAACATGCCGGTGACCATCATTGACCGCGACGGTAAAAAACGAAACGGCAAAATATTACAGATACTCGGATTTTTAGGGTTGCAGCGCGTTGAAATTGAATCTGCAGAAGCGGGTGATATCGTGGCTGTTACCGGTATTGATAACCTGCGTATTTCAGATACGCTGTGTGATCCTTCTGATGTCGTTGCCTTACCTGCCTTAACGGTGGATGAGCCCACGGTTAGCATGACTTTCCAAGTGAATAGCTCGCCTTTTGCGGGGCGTGAAGGGAAGTTTTTAACGAGCCGTCAAATCGGTGATCGTTTGCAGCGTGAATTAATTGCGAATGTGGCGCTGCGCGTTAATCAGGGTTCCGATGCCGATAAGTTTATTGTGTCAGGCCGTGGTGAATTGCATTTATCGATATTAATCGAAAACATGCGCCGCGAAGGCTATGAATTTGCCGTGTCGCGTCCTGAAGTTATTGTTAAAGAAATTGATGGGCAGTCCTGCGAACCCTTCGAAAGTTTAGTGCTCGATATCGAAGAAGAGCATCAAGGCGCGATCATGCAGCATCTTGCTGCGCGCAAAGGCGATTTAAAAAATATGGTGCGCGATGGCAAAGGACGCGTGCGCATGGATTATATTATTCCAACACGCGGACTCATTGGTTTTCATTCACGCTTTTTAACGCTCACGTCGGGCTCTGGTGTGATGTATCATGTTTTCGATCACTATGGTCCTTTCATTGAAGAGTCTTTGCAAACACGCACACGTGGTGTGTTAATTGCCAATGGTAAAGGTGCCTCAACGGGTTTTGCTCTCTACAATTTACAAGAACGCGGTGAGTTATTCATCGACCCGCAGACAGAAGTGTATGAAGGCATGATCGTCGGTCAAAATTCGCGTGATAATGATTTGGTTGTGAATGTTTGCAAGGCAAAACAGTTAACCAACATGCGTGCTTCAGGTAGTGATGAAAATATTATTTTAACGCCAGCAACTAAGTTCACTCTCGAGCAAGCATTGCAGTTTATTGATGACGACGAGTTGGTTGAGATCACGCCAAAAGCCATTCGATTGCGCAAAAAGCTATTAAATCCAAACGAACGCAAGCGAGCCTGAGGGAATCAAATAATATTTCAGCGGCAACGCGAGGAGTCTCGTAACCGCAGCAAGTACTGCACGTTTGAGATTTCTTTCTTATTCGAGATGATCATACTTCGGAGCGTCAGTTGTGATGGGATTTATCGTGAAAAACGAACGAGCGAGCGCAATGTATAGATAATACATGAGCATGGCGAGGCTCGTTTTTCGCGGGAAATCACCCGCAAATGACGCTCCACATCCCGAGGGCACATAGTCTTGAATTTCAATTGCTTGGCTTACGCGATTGGCGTTACTGTTTTTCGGGAATCGCCCTCCTTGGCTGCTAAGTACTTCCGTGGTACTTACGCCCGCAAAACAGTAACCCCAATCTCTCTGCCGCAATTGAAATGCTGTTCGATAATGGATGACTCAACCTAACCTCGTCATCCCGGAAATTTTGCATAGGGATATGCAAAGTTATCCGGTATCCAAACCGTTACCCGGGATGGAAAAAAATCACGTCATTCCAAGCAACGCGAGAAATCTCATTGGAACGTCAACCAGCTATTCTTTATCGTCAGACTTTTTTGCATACACCGTATTCGCTGGCATATCGCGATCGGAATAAAAGCTAATTAACTTGAGCGGCTTTTGAGTCAAATTAATGACATTATGGACCGTGCCTTCTGGAATAAAAATCATGTCGCCGGCTGTCACCGTTGATGTTTTACCATCGAGCACAGCTTTCCCACGACCTTGCACAATCAGAATCATTTGATCAAACTTATGTGTTTCAGAGCCAATTTCATTTTTAGGGTTAGTAATGGGTGATACGTTCATAAAAACAACTTGGCCGTGTTCTGCAGTCACGAACGACACTTTCCAGTTGGTGTTTTGAGCGGCAACATTTAACAGTTTCGGCGTGACACCTGCCGGGTTCAGCGCAAAAGACAGGTTAGGTATCAAACAAGCAAGAATGCACAGTAGCAAATATCTCATGAGGGGCCTCCTTTCCAATAATTTCTTGAATTTCCTATGCCACATTATAAATGGGAAAAGGAAAAATTTTCAATACCCTATAGTCCCAACCATCGGATAAAGTGTTTGTCAGTTTTGATTTCGGCGGGTGGTTTATGTTCAAAATAAACGGTGTGATATTCGCTGCCTAGCGTCACCTTCTTGATTTTACCGAGCGACACTATTTTCATTTCTGTCGTATAATAACCGCGTTTTAACTTAACGTCGGGGACAACTAAATAGAAAATCTCTAATCCTTTTTTACCATTGTTTTCGGTAGAGTTGTCGGTGATTAGCTTTTTAAACTCTTCATTGGTTAGCGCGATGTATTCTTGCTGATTGATTTGGCGACGCAGCATGCGCTTGAGCGGCGGTTTTGCTTTATACAGGTGTTGGTAATCATCCGCCTTGATCACGATGATGGGCTCGTTCTCTTCGCGTTTGTTGTCTTTGTTGACATCCACATATAAGATCGGCTGGCGATGTGTCTCTTCGGGAATGTCGGCCTCGTTATTGAGATTGGCCGTGTTTAAATGATTTGAGGCATCACAGTTCAGAAATTTAGAATTGGTGAGCCATTGTTTATCAGGATAATACACGACGAAGAATGTATCGTCTTTAATGACTTCAATGATTGGCATGGTTTCGCTTTTTGGCAATACGGGGCAGCCCCAACTTCGTCCAGGCCTGCCATATTTTTTAATGAAATCTTCTTCTACATACCACGCACCGTGCATGACGATGAAGCGTTTGTATGCATTGCTATTAAAATTCCCATCGATTCCCATTAATTTTAATGAAGCACCGTGTCGACCTCGATACGCATCTTCTGTCATAAATATGCCGAGGCTACTAGTTTTGCTGTTAAGTTTATTCGAAAAATGGTTTGTCATTAAGGTGCCTGATTTAATCGCATGTGAAATATAAGTGTGAAAAAGCAATTTATTTTTTGCCAAGTCAAACACCCATAATCGTTTTTGATTGGAGGGTAATGAATAATCAATGATCGTTAAAATGTGGTTGTGCTCAATGTCATTTTTATTCGCACACGTTAGGGCCATGATAACGGCGTTGATAACTTTATCGTGCAGCGTTGGTGCCTGCTTGTGTAGCGCTTTTTTAATTTCGGGTAGTGGTTTGATCGGTATTTTAGGTGGTTCGGGGTTGTAATCAACATGGCGCACATCGTTGGTAATCTCTACCGAATCTCCCGATGCAGAAGGGGCTGTCGGTGCCGAGCTGGGGTCGTTCGCCTTGATGCCGTCAAAACCAGCCACAGCAAACACCAGTGCCAATAGTGTTCCCTTCAAGTCCTTCATTTGTACAAATATAGAACAATCTGTGGGTTTTGGGGTGCTCTTGGGGCTTAAGTTGGCTTAGCTCGCCCTAAGCCTATTGGCACATAGTTAATAGCCATTAGATCGATTTTTGTGAGAACTCGCATGGGTTTATTTTTTTCTGCGAGCGGTTTGTGTGATCTTCCCTCACTTTACCGGACACATTTTTTTTCGATTTTACGCAGCACATTCAAGCGCAACAGGGGTCTTGTAGTCAATAGCTGAATGCATTCTTCTGTGATTGTAATAGCCTTCAATATACTGAAAAAGACTTTGCCTTGCTTCAGCGCGTGTTGTGTAATCATTCACATGCACAAGTTCCGTTTTTAGGGTATGGAAAAAACTTTCTGCAATGGCATTATCCCAACAATTAGTCTTTCTGCTCATTGAACCAATCAGCTTGTTTTGCTTGATGATTTCCCTATATTTTTTCGAACAATATTGACTGCCCCGATCAGAGTGTATAATCACTTGCTTTGGATATTTTCGTTTGAATAACGCCATCAATAACGCATCACACACTAAATCTTGTTTCATGCTTTTATTCATTGACGAGCCAATAACCGAACGTGAATGCACATCGATAACCACCGCTAAATACAACCAACCTTCACGGGTTGGAATGTACGTCAGATCACTCACCCATTTTTGATTGATCGCCGTTGTCGTGAAATCTCTCTTTAAAATATTCTCAAAAATAGGCTTGTTGTGACCCGAGTCTGTGGTTATTTTAAATCTACGCTTGGCAAGTGCTTTTAAGCCCATGGAGCGCATACGCCGCTCAATACGCGTGTGACTGCAGGAAATCGATTCCGCTTGCAATGCACGAGTTATACGTGGTGAACCGTAACGTTGTTTGTTTCTCATATAAATTACCTTAATTTTTTCATCTAATTGTTGGTTTGCTTGCTCACGTGGGCTCATAGGTCGCGATAGCCAGTCATAATAACCACTACGACTGACACCCAGTACATCACATAGCAAGTTAATTCGGTAATCCCCCCACAAATTAGAGGTACTTAAAAGTAGAATTTTCTCGTAAACTAAACAGAGGAGATTCAAGATGAAAAAATCGAAGTACCCAGACAGCCAAATCATTTCGATACTGAAGCAAGCTGAAGGTGGAACACCCGTTCCCGATCTGTGCCGAGAGCATGGTATAAGCAATGCCACGTTCTATAAGTGGCGAGCCAAGTATGGTGGGATGGATGCATCCATGATGACGCGCTTAAAGGAGCTTGAAGAGGAAAATCGTCGCCTGAAAAAAATGTATGCTGAAGAACGCTTAAAAGCCGAGATCATTCAGGAGGCTATGCAAAAAAAGTGGTAAAGCCATCTCAGCGCAGAGAGATGGCAAGGAATTGCGTTAAGAATAAGAAAGTAAGCATCCGAGTTGCTTGCAAGGCATTTGCTATTAGTGAAACATGCTATCGTTATGAGCCGCTAGTATCGGATGAAAATACAGTGATTGCAGACTGGCTTATTCGGCTAACGAGCACATGGCTTAACTGGGGTTTTGGACTTTGCTTTTTATACTTACGTAACGTCAAAGGCTTTGCCTGGAACCACAAACGTGTTTACCGCATTTATCGAGAACTAGCGTTAAATCTAAGAATAAAGTCTAAAAAACGCTTCATGCGACGTAAACCAGAAGCGCTATGCACTCCAGACTCAGTAAACCAAGTATGGTCTATGGACTTTATGCATGATCAACTGGGCGACCAAAGATCCTACCGCTTGTTTAATGTTATTGATGACTACAATCGAGAAGGGCTTGGGATTGATGTTGACTTATCGCTTCCAGCTGATCGCGTGATACGAGCCCTTAATCAAATCATTGAGTGGCGAGGCAAACCGATTGCGCTGCGCTGCGATAATGGACCTGAATACATTAGCGGTAAGCTAATGGAATGGGCAGAAAAGAAAGGTATTGAGCTTTTTTATATTCAGCCTGGAAAACCCCAACAAAATGCGTACATTGAACGTTTTAATAGAACAGTGCGATATGACTGGCTTAACCAAGATATTTTTACAACGATAGAGGAGGTTCAACAAAAAGCCACCCGTTGGCTCTGGCATTATAATAACGAAAGACCTAATCGGGGTCTGTAAATAAGATTGTGTAAATGCGATAGTCAGGGAAAGGTCGTTAAAATTATACGGAGTCTTTGACTATGGCAATGAAAACCAATAAATTAGATCCACAGGTTGTGGAATATTTTCTCAAACATACCAAGACCGCATCTGATATTTTCGGTGATACTGGTTTGTTAAAGGAGTTAAAAAAGGCACTGACGGAGCGTATTCTGGAAGGGGAGCTGACGGACGCGCTGGGTTATGCAAAACACGAAGTGTCTGGCAACAATAGTGGTAATTCCCGCAATGGGCACAGCCAAAAAACGATCAAAACAACAGATGGCGAGATGACCATTGAGGTTCCTCGTGATCGTAACAATGAGTTTGTACCGCAATTGATTCCAAAACATCAAACCCGCTTTGATGATTTGGATGACAAAATTATGAGTCTTTATGCACGGGGTATGACTACCCGTGATATTCAAGATCAGTTGAAAGATTTGTATGGCACAACTATTTGTTCGAGTCTCATTTCTACAGTAACCAACGAAGTGATTGAAGAAGTGAAGGCTTGGCAAAGTCGTCCGTTGGACAAGGTGTATCCGATTGTGTATTTGGACGCTTTAGTGATTAAAGTGCAGCAAGATAAAAAGGTTATCAATAAGGCATTGTATTTGGCTTTAGGAATTAATATCGATGGGCAAAAAGAATTGCTAGGTATTTGGATTAGCCAAAATGAGGGCGCTAAATTCTGGTTGAATGTATTAACGGAGTTAAAAAATCGAGGCCTAGAAGATATCCTGATTTGTTGCGTTGACGGGCTAACGGGCTTTCCTGATGCGATTGGCGCTGTGTATCCTAACACTCAAGTACAGCTTTGCATTGTACACATGGTGCGGAATTCATTGCGCTATGTGGGTTGGAAAAAGAAAAAAGAAGTGGCCGCTGACTTAAAAGCTATTTATTCGGCCAGTACGGTTGAAGAAGCAGAATTGGCGCTGACGAGTTTCTCTGAGAAATGGGATGCTGAATTTCCCTCGATTGCCAAAAGTTGGTTGACTCATTGGGAGCGCATTGTGCCATTTTTTGCTTATCCGGCAGAAATTCGGAGGGTGATTTATACCACTAACGCTATTGAATCACTGAACATGAGTATCCGAAAAGTTATTAAAAATAAACGAGTTTTTCCGTCGGACGATGCCGCTTTAAAACAACTCTATTTAGGGTTAAAAAATATAGCCAAAAAATGGGTAGTGCCTCATTTTTGTTGATGTGATATATTTTGGTATTTCAGAAAATCATTAGGATAAGGATTGAATGAATGGCAAGAATCAATGTTGCTTGCCCCTGCTGCTGTTTACATGAGGTTGTAAAATTTGGCGTCAGCAGTACAGGAAAGCAAAGGTTTCAATGTAAAAATAATGCTTGTGAGAAAAATACATTTCTTCTAGATTACACACATAATGCTCGTGCCCCTGGTGTTAAAGATAAAATAGTTGATATGGCAATGAATGGTAGTGGCGTCAGAGATACTGCAGGCGTTTTACGTATTAGCATTAACACTGTTATTGGTGAATTAAAAAAAAGGGGTGAAGGTTTGGAGAGCGTCAATACACGACTTTTAAAGGAAAAAGAATCACTTGGTGCGTCTGTTACTGTTAATGTTGTACAAGTTGAAGAAGCGGAGCTGGATGAAATGTGGAGTTTTGTTCGAAATAAACAGAATCAACGTTGGCTCTGGCATGCGATTGATCACCATACACATGAGGTGTTAGCTTATCATTTTGGTCCAAGAAAAGATTCAGCATTTAAAGCACTGAAAGAAAAACTGAGCTCATTTGATATCAACTTTTACTATACAGATGATTGGGGTGCTTATGAAAGACACCTGCCTCAATCAAAACATTTGGTGGGAAAGCAAAATACCCAAGCGATTGAACGAAAGCATCTCACATTGCGCACACGAATAAAGCGATTAGCGAGAAAGACGATTTGCTTTTCTAAACTGGATAAAGTCCACGACATTGTCATCGGATTATTTATCAATAGGCACGAGTTTGGGAGGGTTATTTAGATGCCATCAACAAAAATGAGGCACCGCCGGTGATTTATACCACTAACGCTATTGAATCACTGAACATGAGTATCCGAAAAGTTATTAAAAATAAACGAGTTTTTCCGTCGGACGATGCCGCTTTAAAACAACTCTATTTAGGGTTAAAAAATATAGCCAAAAAATGGACCATGCCGATTCGAGACTGGGGTGCCGCCATGAATCGTTTTGCCCTTATGTTTGAAGATCGCCTGGCGGATTTTGTATAAAACTTAAAATTCATAAGAGAGGAAATTAATTTGAACGCAATGTAGTTTTTGATAAAATTAAAAAATCAGTTAACACAATGGCTGATTCATAATTCTGACTGACGCGATTTACACAAACTAATAAACAGTCCCTGCAAATGAAGCGATATATAATTTTCACCCTGCTGATATTTTACTTAGGATAAAATTTACTCTCTCTTTTTCTCCTGATAAATTGCCAAAAGATAAAAAAAAAGTTTAATACAATTTTGTCGACCTATAGCTGTAATCTTTTGCGTAACGAAAACCTGATTATCGGATGTAGTTCAAAAGAAATTCAAGCTCATTTCCATCGATGCGCGCCATGGAGAGCGAAGCGAAGGCGCGTATTCCGCGGTAGGCTCGGATTTTTTGCCGAGCGTAAGCGACTGCAAAAAATCTTTACGAGCCGTCAAGTCATTTGAGAGCCCGTGCGTAGTCGAGCCGTGAGGTCGCGGAGCGCGGGCGACGAGGACGTCCGCGGCTATTTAAGTTGTCGCGTATTGCGAGTCGATTATTGACAGGGATGGCAATAATCTATCACGAGCATCGCGACACGCTTGGTATTATTCGATTTATCTTCCCTAGGACTAATCTCTGAAAACTTATGCCAAAAAGCTGAAAAATTACTACAAGGTATACTAAAAGATTATACACAAATCATGTCAGCTATTTCTTATGTGAACCCTAATTGGAGAAGCCAGTATTCTCAATTCTTTCTAGGGAATACTCAGGGAAAAAAACCAATATGGGAGGGTGGGGTTAGTAAAGAAATAGTTGAAGGTAAAATTGAACAAGGAGGTCAGGCCAAAGGAGTAACTTCCAGTTTAGAATTGCGTATATGGGCAGACCTCCCTGGGGCTTCAAGCGCAAGAGTGGATTCAGATGAAGAGGACGATGAGCAACCGGGTATGCCAGAAGAATGTAAAGGCCTTAACTAAAATTGCTTCCCCGAGCTAATCCATACTATAGTTAGGCGATGTTAAAAGGTAAGAAAATACTTGTTGGGGTTAGCGGGGGGATCGCAGCTTACAAGAGCGCCGACTTAGTGCGGCGCTTGAAAAAGGCGGGGGCTGATGTTCGTGTCGCCATGACGACGGCGGCCAAGGAATTTATCACGCCCTTGACCTTGCAAGCCGTTTCCGGTCACCGTGTTTATCACCAACTCCTGTCTGAAGAAGCCGAAGCGGGTATGGGTCATATTGAACTGGCCCGTTGGGCGGATTTTATTGTCATTGCCCCGGCGAGTGCCGATTTTATAGCACGAGTGGCACATGGGATGGCCAATGACTTGTTAGCCACACTATGCTTAGCGACAACCGCACCGATTGCACTCGCACCGGCGATGAATCAGCAAATGTGGTTGAATGTTATCACGCGAGATAATGTTCAACGTTTAAAACATCGTGATATGAAAATTTTTGGTCCCGCAGAAGGCGAACAAGCCTGTGGTGAAACGGGTCCGGGGCGCATGCTGGAACCCGAAGAGTTGGTGGCATGCATTGCAGAATACTTTGCCAGCGATATATTGTCAGGGCAAAACGTGATTATTACCGCAGGGCCCACGCGTGAGGCGATCGACCCGGTTCGTTTTTTAAGTAATCGCAGCTCCGGCAAAATGGGCATCGCGCTTGCAAGAGCTGCACAAGCAGCCGGAGCCGATGTCACTTTAATTAGAGGTCCTACAGCGTTATCAACGCCAGCCGGTGTGCATTCTATTGACGTCACGAGTGCAGAAGAAATGTATGATGCCGTGATGGAAAAAATCGATGCTTGTGATATTTTTATCGGTGCAGCCGCTGTGTCTGATTATTGTATGGAAACGATTGCTGAACATAAAATAAAGAAAACAGCCGAGACGATGATTCTGCAATTAAAACGCAATCCCGATATTATTAAGTCCGTCGCTGCCTTAAAGAACAAACCAATCGTCATTGGCTTTGCGGCCGAAACCGACCGTGTCATCGATTATGCACAAAAAAAGTTAGCCGAAAAAAATCTCGATATGATTATTGCCAATCAAGTTGGGCCTGGGCAAGGTTTTGAGAGCGACGAAAACGCGGTCGTTGTTATTCATCGTGATGGCCAGTTTCAGGAAATCCCCCTTGCGCGCAAAAGCGTTATCGCCACACGAATAGTTGCTCTCATTTCTGAGTATATAGTGCAGAAAAAGCATGAGCGTGATAATATCGAAAAATAGTTAAATTATTTCGGGCGCCTGTTGGAAGCTATTTTCAGCTAATGAAATAGCGTTCAATTTCTCGTATTGGCAAGCAATTGAAATTGATCCCAAGAGATGCCCAATGACAAGGAGGTTAATATGAAACTGAAACACTTCATGACGTTAAGCGGCGCTTGTGTTGCTTTAACATTTACTGTTGCAGGCGTTGCGGGTGGTGTGGGTGCAAACAAGAGCGTGTTGTTCACGGCTGTATTGAGCACAAAAGCCGTTACTCACAATTTATTTGCACCCGGTGATCAAAAAGCGCCTCATCCTTTTTATAAAACGCGTTGCATGAACGCAAAATCCACGGACTATTCGAACGCTACGGGGTTTGGCACTTTTTGGTATAACCCGGATACGAGCACGTTGTTGTTTGCCTTCACCTATACGGGAATCAGCGGCTCACCCATCATGATGCACTTTCATCTCGGCGATAAAGGCGTTGGTGGTCCCATCGTACAAACAATTTGTGGTTATCCACCACCATCCATGAATTGGACTTTGGATAAATTTATAAAAATAATTAAAAATTGCTTGACATAGAAACCGAAAAAAAATTTTACGTTGTAAACAACGTTTGTTCGAAAAAATAAAATAAGGAACAAACGATGTTAGCGACAGAAAAACTAAAACAATTCCGTACATTCCTCTACAACATCTTCCCCGCGCGACGCGATGCCAATATGAATTTACTCGATGCCCTTTCAAGCCATGGCCATCGCTGCAAAACACCCATAGAATTATGTGAATCGCCATACTTTGAACGTGAATACAGTAGTATTACCGATGCGATTAGCGATGGTTTGTCGGTAGCAAATTGTTGGGATAGCATGATGAAAATACAATATGAACATGTTAGTCATAGCGATGACCGTGTGATCATTATTGCGGATACGACACCACAGTCGCGTCAAAGTGCACACTGTGTTGAAGATCGCCATGTGGTTTACAGCCCTAATCCAGCACCGGGTAACAAACCGATTACCATTGGACATGAATATTCAACGGTATCACTATTGCCCAATGATGGTGCAGCTCAAGAAAAGCATTGGTTAGTTCCACTGGATACGAGGCGCGTTAAAAGCGATGAAAAAGGCAATGTAGTTGGGATGCAGCAAATTAACCGTTGTATTGCAGACTTAGCGCTTACTCATAAATTGGTGGTTAGCGTGGCTGATTCAAAATATGGTACAGAAGCTTGCCGTAAACTGGTTAGCGAAAATCCCAATTGGGTACATCTTTTCCGTTTTAACAGTACCCGTAATGTTTTCGCGCCCGCATCAATAGAAGATAATACCTCAGGAAGTATAAAACGCTATGGTGATGCGATGAAACTAAACGACAGCACGACTCACCGTGAATCCGATGAGATTGTGCAGCAACCCATTACAACCCGCAGTGGCAAAACTTACCAATTGGAGATTAAAATATGGCGTGACCAATTACTGCGTGGTTCAAAGCAATTTAAAGGATATGAGCATCCTGTTACTGTTGTGCAATTGGTTGCGGTTGATGCTAACGGTAAATCTTTATATAAAAATCCACTCTGGTTAGGACTCGCTGGTGAACGACGTAATGAAATCACAGCATTAGAAGCGTATCACTATTACGATAGACGCTATGACATTGAACACTACTTTCGTTTTGGTAAAGACAAACTGTTATTTGACCGATACCAAACACCGGATGTTAAGCACGAAGAAGATTGGTGGCGGATGACAGCATTAGCGTATACGCAACTTTATCTAGCGAGGAATCTTGCCCCGATTTTACCGAAAAAATGGGAGCGGTATTTGCCGAGCTTCCAAGTGGATAACGAAAAACCATCAATAACTGCGACCCCTTCACAAACGCAACGGGGTTTTTCTACGGTGCTTGATACCGTTGGCACGCCTGCTAATCTCTGCAAACCACGCGGTAATCCGCAAGGCAGAACCAAAGGTGATACGCAGGGGAAACGCACGCGACATCCTGCTATTTTCAAAAATAGCAACTCAAAAATTAAAACGATTCAGAGGACTGAAGAAAAGACGCAAAACTCAGACCCTGAAAAAATAGAGGATTTGATTGGGATAGTAAAATCATGGTTGGATAAAATAAATTTTACACCTGAGCAATTCTACGAATTGCTGCAAAAAACAGCTTAAGATTTAGAAACTCACATTTTTTGATTATTGTCCTAACTGGCAAGGGATTTTATTTATCCAAAGTCCAACATGAAGGCGTTGGGTTATTCAAGCAAAGCGGTGTCTGCTCTCACCTGTCCCGTAGGAACAACCGGTATCATGTGGGGCAGCTATAAATTAGCGGGCAATAATCAATTAACCCCGCCGTTGACACTCGCAGCAGAAAAGAAAGCGCTGATGGATGGAAAACTTTATGTGAACATTCACACATGCTTGAATGAAGCAGGTGAGTTGCGAGGCCAGATTATTCCGGCGACTTCGCAGTCTGATCAGTGAAGCTACTCAGGATTTTTTTTGTGGGCGCACGCGGCTAATACTAAAAAGACAATAATTGCTAAGCTGCCGAGGGCGCCGAGAAATGGAAATGTAATGAAGCCTAGCCACTGAAAATGAATGTGACTGCAATCGGGCCCGCTCACGCCGCAAAGGCTAATGGGCGCAAAGCCGACTACCATTTGCTCTAAATATTGATAGAGCGAAAATAAAAATCCAAGCACAGCGAGAGGCAGGGCGTACTTCACGATGCCGTGATTCTCGCGGAAAGCTGCAATGCCTAAAATGATGACCAGCGGATAGATACAAATCCGTTGGTACCAACATAAATCGCAGACGGGCCATTCTTTCACAACGCTAAAGTAAAGCGACACCATCGTGGCGATGAGCGCGATTACCCATGCGAAATAAAGACCATAATGACGGCTTATTTTACAGTTACAACGCATTATTTTTGTTTCGCGGCGGCGATTAATTGGTCGACGCGTTTCATTGTTAATGGATCAACAATCATGCCATTGACATAAAGTGTTGGTGTGGCTAATTGGTTATTCATAATTTTCATGCCCAATTTAAAATTCGTATCGATGCTTGTTGAGTGCTCGCTTGCAAAAATGCAATTACTCAATGTGCTTAAATTGGCTTGTGGTACGGCGGCTTTTGCAAATTTTAATAAGGTGGGGATCGTTGCCCAATCATTTTGTTCTGGCGGTTGGTGCTGATAAAGGTATTTTACAAAAGGATAATAGAAAGATTTGTTTTGATGGTATAAACACAGTGCGGCATTGGCAGCCGGAATCGAGCCTGGAATAAATGCAACGACGATCATCGTATATTTTGCGATGCCGGTATAGATATATTTTTTCTTAATTTTGGGAAATAGTGCGTTGTTGTATCGCATACAATTGCTGCATTTTAAATCTTCGAACGCGACGATCTGCACGGGAGCATTTTCATTGCCTAAGGTTGGTTGTCCATTCGTTGGAATGTTAACTGCTTGGGGCAATTTTATTCGAGGTGACAATGCCACGGCCAACACGGACACAGCAACTGCAACGATTGCCGTGATGATTACTAAAGGTTTTATAAGAGATTTAGCCATGTTCGTTATCCTTGTTATTCGCGCTGGGTATAGATAAACCGCATTTTATATTGGCAGGTACTGCAACGTCCATCATGGTTGGTTTTTCCAAGTTTAATTGGTTCGTGATGGTAGCATATTCTTCTGCCGAGCTCACCTGAAGTCGTGGATTAAATCGTTTTTCTTCGCCGATGGTGCTGACTGTCATGCCATTATAATCGTGAGCAGGGTAAACTAGCGTTTCTTCCGGTAGTTTTAGTAATTTGTTAAATAAACTGTCGTACTGTTTGTATGCATCGCCTTGTTGAAAATCGGTTCGCCCCGTCGCGCGAATGAGCAGTGTGTCGCCGGTAAAAACACGATCGTTCATCAAAAAAGAAAAAGAGTCGTTTGTATGGCCGGGTGTGTAGAGCGCTTTTAGTGAAATGCCATCCAGATTAAGCGTTTCGGCTTCTTTCAATCTTAGTGAGATGCATTCTGCGGGTGCTTGTTCGCCCATCGCAATGTCACAACTATATTGCTGACGCAATAAACCCGATGCCGTAATGTGGTCGGCGTGAGTATGTGTATCGATGACGAAGAGGAGCTTCACTTCCAGCTCGTCGAGCAATTGTTGGTATAAATTCATCCGATCCCGTACGGGGTCGATGAGCAGGGCTTCTCGCCCTCGGCCAGATCCAATTAAGTAGGTGTAGGTGCATGACTTAGGGTCAAATAGCTGACGAAATAACACCGGGACATCCTCTTGTCTGTAAAGACCCTCATGATAGAAAATTAATGGCAAAAAACAAAGGGGTAGCGGCATTAAATAATAACTGCATGATTTAATGATGGATTTATACATCCGTTTTCTGGGCGAGAGGTGGGTAGAGAGCGATGGTGGTGCCTCATTTTTGTTGATGGCATCTAAATAACCCTCCCAAACTCGTGCCTATTGATAAATAATCCGATGACAATGTCGTGCAATTTATCCAGTTTAGAAAAGCAAATCGTCTTTCTCGCTAATCGCTTTATTCGTGTGCGCAACGTGAGATGCTTTCGTTCAATCGCTTGGGTATTTTGCTTTCCCACCAAATGTTTTGATTGAGGCAGGTGTCTTTCATAAGCACCCCAATCATCTGTATAGTAAAAGTTGATATCAAATGAGCTCAGTTTTTCTTTCAGTGCTTTAAATGCTGAATCTTTTCTTGGACCAAAATGATAAGCTAACACCTCATGTGTATGGTGATCAATCGCATGCCAAAGCCAACGTTGATTCTGTTTATTTCGAACAAAACTCCACATTTCATCCAGCTCCGCTTCTTCAACTTGTACAACATTAACAGTAACAGACGCACCAAGTGATTCTTTTTCCTTTAAAAGTCGTGTATTGACGCTCTCCAAACCTTCACCCTTTTTTTTAATTCACCAATAACAGTGTTAATGCTAATACGTAAAATGCGTGCAGTATCTCTGACGCCACTACCATTCATTGCCATATCAACTATTTTATCTTTAACACCAGGGGCACGAGCATTATGTGTGTAATCTAGAAGAAATGTATTTTTCTCACAAGCATTATTTTTACATTGAAACCTTTGCTTTCCTGTACTGCTGACGCCAAATTTTACAACCTCATGTAAACAGCAGCAGGGGCAAGCAACATTGATTCTTGCCATTCATGCAATCCTTATCCTAATGATTTTCTGAAATAGCAAAATATATCACATCAACAAAAATGAGGCACTACCGAGAGCGATTAACTGACTGACTCATAAGATGAAATCTGATATATTGTCTAGCGTTCAAGCATAATATATTAATGAGGGGGAAAAGGGTTGAACAAATGCATCCGTTATCTAGTGGTTGGGCTCATGTTGTTGCCGTTGTCAGCGCTGGCTGCTAACGATGTTACGCGTCAAGCAACACCGGTTCAAAATTATCAATCCGCAGACGATACCAATACAACAAACAATAATCCAAATCAAAAATGGATTGACTCGACACAGTCTTCATCGAACTCAGCCGCAGCCAAGAAAGTTGCGTCAAACCCATCTGCTGACACAACGAAATCAGGTAGCACTATTCCCGAAAAGGCCGAAAAATCCATAGCGCAAATGGATAGCGTGCCCGATCATCAAGGCGTGCAAATGTTGCAGGCAGAGCTCACGCAGATTAATCAAAATAATTTGTCATTTCAGCAAAAAATGGATGAACGTGTACTGGAGTTGAGTAATAAAAATCAACAGCTAGAACAACGGTTACAAGAACTCACACAAGCCATGACGTTGTTAAATCAAGAAATTATTTCGCTGAAAAAAACAACGGATTCATTAAAATATTTAAAAAATGCTCAGCCCATTCGTCACACTGCAGCCTCAACATTCGTTGAGTGGGCGCAAATAATCAATAATCATTTGGGCTCTACGGGGCTTAAAGCGATTATAAGTGGAGTTGTTATTTTGATTATATTATTACTGTGGGCAATTTGGCCGCGTAATAATAAAAAGAAAAAACAAAAAACTGCAAATCGAAATTCAAAATCAGGCGATCATCTTGACGGCACAGAAGCTGAATATGATTATATGGGTAGCGAGGAAGGTGTTCCCGCCAAATTGGATTTAGCGCGGACTTATATTGCCATGGAAGATTATGACACAGCACGAAAAGTGTTGGCCGAAGTTAATAAGCATGGTGATCAGTCGCATAAAGAACAAGCGCAAGCGATGCTTGATGAGATTCCAGCAGAGTCATAATGATGCAACGCATTGCAGTAGGGTTGCGCTACGACGGAACGGGATATCATGGTTGGCAAGTCCAAGAAGGGCTCAGCACTGTTCAGGGCACGGTTGAAAGAGCGTTATCAGCGGTAGCTGATCATCCCGTGAGTGTGACCTGCGCAGGGCGTACCGATGCCGGCGTTCACGCAACGGCACAAACTATTCATTTCGATACTCGGGCTCACCGCAGTGATTATTCCTGGGTCTTTGGTGCTAATAGCAATCTTCCGAATAATATTAGTGTGCTGTGGGCAAAGCCGGTCAGTGATGATTTTCATGCACGTTATTCGGCGAGGGCGAGACGCTATCGCTATGTTCTCTACAATCATGAAATCCGGCCCGGTATTTTGCGTCATTCCGTCGGATGGTATTATCGACCTCTGGATGAAAAATTGATGCTTGAGGGGGCCAAACATCTGCTTGGTGAGCATGATTTTAATTCCTTTCGCGGCTCAGATTGCCAGGCAAAGAGTCCGATTCGTACGATCCATCAAATTGAGATCTTTCGAATTCGCCGAATGGTTGTCGTGGAGGTTCAGGCCAATGCATTTTTATTACATATGGTTCGCAATATTGTGGGCGTTCTCATGGCGATTGGTTGCGGCGAACGGCCACCGTTGTGGGCTAAAGAGGTTTTGGAGGCTAGGGATCGCACTAAAGGCGGGATGACAATATCACCCAATGGCCTGTATCTTGTGGAGGTTAATTATCCACCGGAATTCGCATTGCCGCGTATGCCGTTGGGTCCCTTTTTTTTGCCATGAAGCCGTGCAGTCCTTTTCGCACAAAGCGTAAAACTTCTGCTATTATTAAATACACGTTTTCATCTCTAGGGAATCACTATGAGCTGGTTTAAAAAATTATTACCGAAAGTTTCTGCTGATAAAAAAAAGAAAGGAGTTCCCGAAGGCATATGGAGTAAATGCCCCGAGTGTACGGCGGTCTTATATCGCGCTGAATTGGAGCGCAATTTAGACGTGTGCCCGAAATGTAATCACCATTTGCGTCTTAGTGCACGCAAACGCGTCGATCAATTTTTAGATGAAGACGGTCGTGAAGAATTGGCGAAAACCATTGTGCCCGTGGATCGTTTGAAATTCCGTGATACCAAAAAATATAAAGATCGTTTGCATGCTGCCCAGAAAAGTTCGGGTGAAAAAGAAGCGTTGCTTGCTTTTAAAGGTTCTGTATTTGGAATGCCGGTCGTCGCGATTGCATTTGATTTTTCATTTATCGGTGGTTCGATGGGCGCTGCTGTTGGTGAACGATTTGCAATAGGTGCACAAGCAGCGCTCAATGAAAAAATTCCGTTAGTTTGTTTTGCAACGAGTGGTGGTGCGCGTATGCAAGAGGGGTTATTTTCATTGTTTCAAATGGCAAAAACGAGTTCGGTGTTAGCGCGTTTGGGTCAACAAAAAATCCCTTATATTTCGGTGTTAACCGACCCTACGATGGGTGGGGTGTCGGCGAGTTTGGCAACGTTGGGTGATATTATTATTGCAGAGCCTAAGGCTTTGATTGGTTTTTCGGGCCCACGTGTCATTGAACAAACGATTCGGCAAACGCTGCCGGAAGGTTTTCAACGCAGTGAGTTTTTGTTGGAACACGGCGCGATCGATATGGTGGTCGATCGTCGTGATTTGAAAAAAACGGTTGCATCTTTGCTTTCGAAATTAACGCATCAGTCATTTAAAGTTCCAAATACTGTGGAAAGTTGATAGAAATTTTAAAAAGAATTTCAATCGCAGGTTGATACGGAGCGAGTGTTTTTTTGCATGAAATTTTTTCCTGAAACCTGAAAGAGCTATACTGCCCAACATGACATCACAAACGCTTACAGAATGGCTTGATTACATCTATACGCTACATCCGCGTGAAATCGACCTGGGGCTAGAGCGCATTGATGCGCTTGCAAAATCGCTCTCATTAACGCACTTTACCTGTCCGATTGTTACCGTCGCGGGAACAAACGGGAAGGGTTCGATTATAAAATTTCTGGAAAGCATTTATTTAGCCTCGGGTTATCGCGTTGCCGCATACACCTCGCCGCATTTATTAAAATTCAATGAACGCTTGCGAATCAATGGTGAAGAAGCATCGGACGGTGATTTTCTAGGTGCATTTGAATTCATCGAAAAATCGCGAGGCGAGCAAGAATTAAGTTTTTTTGAATTTACGACGTTGGCGGTTTTACACATCTGCCAGCAAAAAAAACTGGATGTTTTATTGCTAGAGGTAGGCCTGGGCGGTCGTTTAGATGCGGTGAACATTGTTGATCCCACGATTGCTGTCATTAGCAACATTGACATCGACCATGTCGATTGGCTAGGCCCCGATCGTGAATCGATCGGCAAAGAAAAAGCCGGCATTATTCGTGCGGGAATTCCTGTGATTTGTGGTGATGATGATCCACCAAAGAGTTTAATCCACGCTGCAAAAAACAATCCGTTTTTTTGTTTTAAAAAAGATTACCGTGTTGACGTTCAATCTGGAAAATGGAATTGGGTTGGTCCTACAATAACGTATCTCCATTTACCCATGCCGCAATTAAAACTAGCTAATGCTGCCACAAGTTTAATGGTCGTTGAACAACTGCAATCACGACTACCCGTGACGCAATTTGGGATCCTTGCGGGAATAAAAAAAGCGTCGTTGTCAGGCCGTTTTGAAATAATTCAAAAAGCGCTTGGGGTGTTGCCGAGTCGGGGGGGCTTGAGCGTGAGTTCAAGGACAATCATTTATGATGTAGCCCACAACCCACAATCTATGGCTTACCTCGCTGAGCAACTGCGCCGCCTGCCTACTCAAGGTCGCACACTGGCAGTCGTTGGTATGCTCACGGACAAAGACATTGGGCGCTCGGTGGCTAAACTCATACCACTCGTCGACCAATGGTATGCTGGGGGGTTAGAGGTCAAAAGAGGGGCGAAGGCCGAACAAATCACCTCAGAATTAACCACACAAGGCGTAAAAAACTGTTATAATTTCGCGTCGGTGATAGAGGCGCTTGAGCGGGCTATCAGCGAATGTTGGGAGCAGGACAGGCTGCTCATTTTTGGCTCATTTTATACCGTGGCTAGTGTGAAACAATATTTCAAAGCTGAGTTAGAGTAGGGAGGGGGTCTATGCAAACTAAAACTAAACAGCGAGTCATTGGAGGGATTGTTCTTTTAGCAGTTGTGGCAATATTCCTGCCTTTGCTATTTCACAACTCGCGACCTTCTGCGGACCTCAAACTATCGACAAATGTACCTCTGGCACCGGCTAAACCGGAAGTTCAACTGCAATTGCCAGCGATCAGCAGTCCAAAGCCTATATCCACGAGTGTGAATATCGCTCAAGCAGGCGATGCACAGCCACAATCCTCTGAAGCGGTAGCTCAGGAAACGCCGGCGGTTTCACAGCGAATCTTAAATACAACACCAGCGCCGGCAGTCACGCCGAAAGTCGCTGACCATGTTGTGAAATTGCATGACAACGCAACGACCAAACCGGCAATAAAGCCTGCCGAAGAACCAGCACCAAAACATAACCCTAAAACCTCAGCAAAACAAACAGTAAAAAAACCAGTAGTCAGTGCTAAAAAGACTGCAGCAAAGCCGGTTGAACCCGTGTTAAAGTCCTCCGTGCCTGAGGCGTGGGTGATACAAGTGGCGAGCTTTTCTAATTCTGCAAACGCAAAACGGCTCGTCAAACAGTTGCGTGTAAAAGGGTTTGATGTGTACATGCGAGAAAATCAATTGAATCAGCGGACGATTACACGTGTTTTTGTAGGGCCGATCATTGATCAACATAAAGTAAAACAACTGCAACAACAGTTGAAACAACAATTTCAGCTTAAAGGCGTGATAAAAAGATATTCAGTATGATAAACCCAGCAGCGCATAGTTTAAATTGGGTCGATTACTCCATCATAGGTGTTATTGCATTTTCTACGATTATTAGTTTCTTTCGAGGTTTTTCGCGAGAAGCCGTGTCCTTGGTCATTTGGGTAGTCGGTATTCTTATCGCGTTGAAATTTGCAGAACCTGCTTCGATTTTACTTAAATCTTGGATTGCATCGCCCTCATTGCGATATGTGATTGCCTTTGCGGCACTCTTTTTAATAATTTTCATTGTGGGCATATTCGTTAACGCAATTATTCATGCCTTTGTAAAAAATACGGGATTGGGCGTGACGGATCGTATACTGGGTATTATTTTCGGAGTGGCGCGTGGCTTGTTCATCGTTGCTGTTTTGTTAATGTTTGTGAGTGTGGGTAAAATTAAAGACGGTACTTATCTCGCGCAATCTCGAATCGCACCGGAATTTAAACCGATGGTTGTTTGGCTCAACAGTTTTTTGCCTCTGCAAATGAAGCAGTTTTCACAATGGGTCATGAACGAAAACGAAGATAGTGAGGCTAATTAAACGATGTGTGGCATTGTTGGAATTATTGCAAACCGGCGTGTGAATCAAGATATTTATGATGCGCTCACGATCGTACAGCATCGCGGCCAAGATGCTGCTGGTATGATGACGAGCGATGGCGATCGAATCTTTTTACGCAAATCAAACGGCTTAGTTCGCGATGCGATACGCGAGCCGCACATGTTACAGCTGCGCGGTAACATGGGCATTGGGCATGTGCGTTATCCCACGGCGGGCTCGGAGAGCCCTGGTGAGTCCCAGCCATTTTATGTCAATTCACCCTATGGATTGAGTTTAGTTCATAACGGTAATTTAACCAATGTAGTCGAGCTGAAAAAAGATTTAGTTCGCGCAGACCTCCGCCATTTGAATACCAGTTCAGATTCAGAAGTGTTATTAAATGTCGTTGCGCACGAGTTACAGCGTGCAGGTGGAACAACACTCACGCCTAAAGAGTTATTTAAAGCGATGAGTAAAGTATATTCGCGTGTTCAAGGTGCATTTGCAGCGGTGATGATGATTAATGGATATGGCATTGTGGGATTTCGTGATCCGAATGCGATTCGTCCTCTCGTGTATGGTAAGCGTGAAAATGAGCACGGCATCGAATTCATGTTGGCGTCGGAAAGTATTGCCTTGGATGTGTTGGGTTTTGAGCTGGTTGGGGATGTCGGTCCGGGTGAAGTGATTTATTTCGATCGCGAGGGTAATGTTCACAAGCAGCAATGCGCGAAGAAAGTTCGTCGGTGTCCGTGTATTTTTGAATATATTTATTTGGCTCGCGCAGATTCAATCATCGATAATATTCCGCTGTATCAAGCGCGTCTTGGCATGGGTCGCAGTTTAGCAAAGAAAATTTTACGCGATCATCCGAATCACGATATTGATATTGTCATCCCAATTCCCGATACCAGTCGCACCTCGGCTTTGGCATTGTCACAAGAATTAGGTGTGCCTTATTCCGAAGGGTTTGTGAAAAATCGTTACATCGGTCGCACGTTTATTATGCCTGGTCAAGCGATGCGTCGCAGTTCGGTGCGCATGAAATTAAATGCGATTAAGCAAGAGTTTTCAGGAAAAAACGTGTTGTTGGTCGATGACTCCATTGTGCGTGGGACGACATCACAGAAAATTATTCAAATGGCGCGCGATGTTGGTGCAAAAAAAGTATATTTTGCATCGGCTGCACCTGAAGTGCGTTATCCCAATGTTTACGGGATTGATATGCCAAATGCCAAAGAATTAATTGCGCATGATAAATCGGCTGAAGATGTGGCGCGAATAATCGGTGCGGATTGGTTAATCTATCAAGATTTGAAAGACATTTATCAAGCCGTGAATGATGCTGCGCTTGATGAGGTCTCAAAGATTGAACGTTTTGAAGATTCGGTATTCACGGGTGATTATATCGCGGGAAATGTCACCGATGAGTATTTAGCGGAGCTAGCAAAACTGCGAAGTGATACCGCCAAAGAAGCGTTTCGTAGTTTGGGTGGCAATAATCAATTGAATGACTTGACGGAAGGAGATTGATTCAATGACAAAAACATGGATATTAGTAGCTAATGCGAGCAAAGCCAAAATATTTTCAGTCAATAAACTCAAATTTTTAACCGGCAAAGAAAAGCTAGAGTCGGTACAAGAATTCACGCATCCAGCGAGTCGTAAAAAAGACGTTGATATTGCTTCTGATAAATTGGGACATTATAAAGAAGGTAGTTTTGTAGAGCCGACTGACCCCAAAAAATATGAAGCCGAAAGTTTTGCACGTGAGATAGTGAGCACCCTAGAAGCCGCACGAGTGGCGAATGAATTCGATGAATTAATTCTCGTGGTTCCAGCACAATTTCGTGGCATGATGAATAAACATTTACGCTCACCCTTAGAGCAAGTCATTTCCAAAGTGATCGAAAAAGACTATACAAAAGATGGTGAAAAGGTTTTGGAGAAGCATCTGCTCAAACAGATTGGCTAGCGAATTATTAGCAGACGCATACACACTATGACGAAGAATCGATTAATTTCGATTGCCCCGATGATGGCCTACAGTGACCGCCATTTTCGTATGTTAATGCGTCTGTTAAGTAAGCACGCATTATTATATACCGAGATGGTGACGACGGCAGAATTATTGCGAAATAAACGTTCTCGTGCGTTGCACTATAATGCTGAAGAACATCCACTAGCACTGCAATTAGGTGGTTCAAGTCCGCAAGAACTTGCTCAATGCGCTCGCATGGGTGAGGAGTGGGGCTATGATGAAATCAATTTGAATGTTGGTTGCCCGAGTGATCGGGTTAACTCAGGGCAGTTCGGTGCTTGTTTAATGAAGCAACCTACATTGGTGGCAGATTGTATTAGCGCAATGAACGATGCCGTCAATATTCCTGTCACAATAAAAACGCGTATCGGTGTCGATGACAGGGATGATTACGAGAGCCTCCATCATTTTGTTCAAGTCAATGCACAAGCAGGCTGTCGTGTTTTTATTATTCATGCGCGTAAAGCTTGGTTGCAGGGTTTGAGTCCGAAAGAAAATCGGACTGTTCCGCCTCTGCGGTATGAAACCGTTTATCGTTTGAAAAAAGCATTTCCTGATTTATCGGTGGTGATTAATGGCGGTATTAAAACAACTGTGCATGTTAAGGCGCATTTGAGTCATGTCGATGGGCTGATGGTTGGTCGGGAAGCGTATCATTCACCATTATTTATTGCTGAATTGGATCGGGTGCTGTATCCACACGCATCTTCCGATGAATTTAGTGTGAAGAATGTACTCCTGCAATATTTGCCTTACGTTGCAAAACAGTTATCAAACGGTGTGAAACTGCATCGCATTACGCGCCACTTACTCGGACTTTGTCATGGTAAACCAGGCGCCAGACAATGGCGTCGATATCTAACGGAAGAAACCCGCAATCATCAAGATGAAATCGGCGTGCTTGAGACAGCGATTAATCTTCTTTCTTAGCTTGCTCAGTATTCGTAGCGCGGTGTTTCTTGTATTTCTTATTAAAGCGCTCTACCCGACCGGCCGTATCCACGATCTTTTGTTGACCCGTATAGAAGGGATGGCAATTGGAGCAGATTTCGAGGTGCAAGTCTCTGCCCGCCGTTGAACGGGTGGTAAAGGTGTTCCCGCAGCTACAAACGACCTTGATTTCGTCATATTTGGGATGGATCTCTTTTTGCATATCTGTTCTCCAAGTTTAGGCGAGAGACTATAGCTCAAAATCGGCCCCAAATGCAAGTCGAGCCCCCATCCCCATAGCGGGTTTGAGCCCTGGCTCAAACCTGGTAGTATTGTTATCACTCTTAATGTAAGGGGTACTGATATGGAAGGTCAGTTTAAAATCAGGCGTCCGCGCTATCTGCCTTGGTTCATTTGTGGGATTGCGGGGCTTTTTTACTATTATGAGTACTTTCTGCGCATCGTTCCGAGTGTGATGGCTCAGCAGGTGATCTATGCTTATCACCTGAATGCAGTTACTTTTAGTGTGTTAGTGGGAAGTTTTTATTTTATCTATATACCGATGCAGCTAATCATCGGTGTCTTTTTTGATCGCTTCAAACCGCGCAGGCTCCTAACGTTTGCACTGATCATTTGTTCCTTGGGGTGTCTGTTTTTTGCCAATGGAGATTGTTTATGGTTAGCGTGCCTGGGTCGATTATTGATTGGCTTTGGCTCCGCGTTTTTTTTTGTAGGCATTTGTAAATTGGCGACTTTGTGGTTGCCGCTCGATCGATTTGCCCTCGTTGCAGGGATCGCTACTTCAATAGGCATGTTTGGCGGTTTAACCGGCGACAATTTATTGTCGAGGCTCATGGAGAGAGCAGGTTGGCGGCTAACCAATTATTTTGTGGGTGCTATTGGGGTTGTCCTCGCATTTATCATTTTTTTGGTGTTAAAAAATAATAAAAAGCGCTATTTCACAGTTTGCCAATCTCATTGGTTGCCTGATCTTAAATCGGGTTATCGGGGTTTAATCGAATTAATGAAAAATCCGCAGATGTGGATCAATTGCTCTATCGGTTGCCTGCTGCTCGTGCCGCTGTCTGGATTTGCAGAAACATGGGGTATTTCTTATTTAGTGCACGTCATTCATCTGTCAAAGTCACAGGCCGCCTCAGCGGTGTCGATGATTTTTTTAGGTTGGTTTTTGGGAGCACCTATCATCGGCTGGCTTTCAGATGTAATTAAGCAACGGCGTTTGCCTTTAACGGTTGGAGCGACTTTAGCGGCGATACTGATTTCGATTTTGATCTATGTGCCTAATGTAAGTCATGAAGCGGTTTTTTATATTTTATTTCTATTTGGTTTTTGTTCGAGCTCATCTGTCGTTGTGCTCTCAATAAGTCGAGAAATAGGTTCGAGGATATTAACGGGTACATCGGTGGCATTCACTAATATGTTGACGATGGTATCGGGTGTATCGATACCGGTCATTGGTTTTATATTGAATTTAACTTGGAGACATGATGCTGTGAGTCGAATACCGTTTGATGCATCGACCTATCAAATGGCTTTGTCGGTGTTGCCGATTAGTTTAGTAATTGCCGTATTTTTAACGTTTTATTTGCAAGATACGTATTGCAAGCCGGTTGTTAAAAACGTTAGAGAGATAAGGTCGTTCTCTAATTGATTATTTTAATGCGCAATGCGTGAATGTCCGTTTTCATGAGATCGCCAAGCGCATCATAGATCATACGATGACATTGCATTGATGATTTATTCTGAAATGCCATAGCACTTATTTCGACAGTAAAATGTCCACGACCGTCTTTTGCACCCGGATGTCCCACATGACGATGACTATCATCGGTCACGACCAAATGCTGCGGATTTAATGCGGTGGTGAGTCGTTGTTTGATCGTTTCAAGGCGTTGTTGGTTCAATGGCATTATTTATGGTTTTACTTTTTTAAATGGGTGAACAGTGACTCTGGCATAAACGTCGGCTGTCACATACGGATCAGCCGCGGCCCACTCTTTTGCTTCGTCTATGGTGTTAAAATCTGCAATGATGAGGGAGCCTTTGACACCTCCGACAGCAGGATTTTCACCATTTTCGTTATAAAGTGGGCCTGCAACTAATAGTCGATTTTGTTCATTTAAGGTATCTAAGCGTTGTAGGTGTGCAGGGCGGACGCTGCGGCGTCGCTCCATGCTATCTTCTCGATCTTCACAATAAATCACGTAGTACATAATGAGCCTTATTTATTTGAGGGTTTTTTCATATATTTGGCAATATAAAGTGATTGGCCAATAATAAAGACCAGCATTAAACCCAGTGTGCCAAATAATTTAAAATTAACCCAGGCGTTGGTGTGGTAGTGATAAACCACGTACACATTGAGAATACCCAACACAAAAAAGAAAATGGCCCAACTCATATTCAAACGCGGCCAAACTCTGTCAGGCAGTGAAATTTTGTCACCGAGCATGCGGTGTATCAGCGGTGTTTTCCCGAAGAAATGGCTGCCAAATAAAACGGCTGCAAAGATCCAATATACAATGGTGGGCTTCCATTTTACAAAGATGGCCTTATGGAAAATCAACGTTAAACTGCCAAGCACAATGATGAACACAAAGGTGATGAGGTGTAGTTTTTCAAAGCGTCGGTGTTTAAGCCAATACGCACCGAGTTGCAGTCCTGAGGCGGCCATTGCCACGGCTGTTGCAACATAGATACCCCAAAGCTTGTAGGCGATGAAGAAACAAATGATGGGGAAATAATCGAATAAGAATTTCATCAGTTGTGGTTCTCGGTCACTAGTAGTAAGCTCTCAAGCCAAATACTATACTATTATTCGTAGAAAATCAGCAAATTGAGGTAGTTCCCTTGACCACGATTTTAGCCATTCATCCGCAAAATCCGCAGGCACGGCTGGTGGAGCAGGTTGTCGAGAGGATCAGGCGCGGAGGCGTGATCGTATATCCGACCGATTCCGATTATGCGCTGGGTTGCCAAATTGGGAATAAAAATGCAGTAGAGACGATTCGTCGGATTCGTCAGTTGGATAAGCGCCATAAGTTTACCCTGCTGTGTCGTGATCTATCCGAAATCGCGGTATATGCTCATGTTGATAATCCCGTGTTTCGTTTTTTAAAAGCACACACGCCGGGGCCTTATACGTTTATATTACCGGCAACGAAAGAAGTGCCGCGTCGTTTGGTGCATCCAAAACGTAAGACCATCGGTATTCGGATTCCACAGCATGAGATTGTAATGGCTATATTAAAAGAATTAGAAGAACCGCTCATGAATGTGACGTTGCAATTACCCGATCAAGACTACCCAATGACGGATATTGCTGAAATTGAAGACCAGCTATCCGGACGAGTCGATTTGATTATCGATGGTGGGCCTTGTGGCGTTGAACCCACAACAATCGTCGATTTGACATCGGGTGTGCCAGAAGTGTTGCGTGAAGGAAAAGGAGACACACGTGACTTTTGAATTAACGCAGCCGTTGCTTGATCGAGTTTGCAAACAATTCAACTTGGGAGAAATAATTACAAAGCCGATATTCATCCCAGGCGGTAAAGTGCATCAGGTTTGGAAGTTACAGACAAAAAAGGGCGCTTATGCACTCAAGCGCTTAGCCATTAATACGTCTCCATCATTAGTTGCACTGTATCGTGAAACACAAAAAATTGCAGAGATATTTCAAAAAAATAATATTCCTGTGGTTACGGCGCTTCTTCATAAAAATGATCCCGTTTGTTTTTTAAATAATAATTATTTTATGTTATTCGATTGGGTTCAGGGTGAAAAAATATCACCTCAACAAGCTTTGCGTGATCATGCAGGCAAAATGGGTTGGATGTTGGCGCAAATGCATCAGCTCCATTTATCGCCAACGTTGTTTGATGTGTCTGTATTGAATGAAGATTTTTATAGCCATGTGTTTTCAGAAGAGAAATGGCAAAATTTGGTGGAAAATGCGATCGCACAAAGAATAGCGTATGCAGATAAATTAAAAAATACATTGCCGCTGATATTGAAAGTTTGTCATCGCGCAGAGCAGGCGACGGAACGTTTGAAATCAAAGCGAATTATCGCTCATCGCGATGCAAGCCCCAACAATGTGATTTGGCCAGATCATCAATCACCTATTATTATCGATTGGGAGTTGGCGGGTTTAATCCACCCCACCGTTGATCTATTGGGGGGTGCATTTGATTGGAGCGTTGTAAAATCTGAAGAGGTAAGCACCAAACGATTTAAAGCCTTCGTCAGTGCTTACCACGCGGGTGGAGGACGAGCCGAACACACGGCCGATGCTTTTGAGGCCTTGATAGGGATTTGGTTCAGTTGGATGGAGTTTAACCTGGTGCGGTTTGTCAATGCTGAGAACTCCGTACAGCAAGAGCTTGGCGAGCGTGAGGTTATCCATACACTCATGGTGTTTCACACGGTCTACTCAGAGCAGAATAAATGGATTAAATTAGTAGAAGAGTTATAATTCACATCGTTCATGAATCGATCATCTCAGATGGCATCTCCTAGCCACTTAAGGTATTATTCTTCAGGGCCCTTCTCGTATTGGCAAGCAATTGAAATGTTATTTGATGAGCGAAAATAGATCTCTGGAGGCGCTCGTAATAGAATTTTAACAAGCGGCAATAAAACATGGAAAATCAGAACGTTGTAGAAAATCGCACCATAGAGGCTAAGGTAGGTGGTGAGCCTTTTACAAAGCTCCCTGAAGATCTCTATATTCCGCCGGATGCTCTGAAGGTCTTTCTTGAGGCTTTTGAAGGACCGCTCGATTTACTCCTTTATTTGATTAAAAAGCACAATCTCGATATTCTCGATATTCCTATCGCTGAGATCACACGCCAGTATATGGAATATGTCGAGTTGATGCATGAATTGAAGCTCGAATTAGCTGCGGAATATTTAGTGATGGCGGCGATGTTAGCGGAAATTAAGTCGCGCATGTTGTTGCCGCGGCCACCCGAAGAAGATGATGAGTTGGGTGATCCGCGTGCTGAACTCGTACGGCGATTACAAGAATACGAACGTTATAAAAAAGCGGCGTTCGATATCGATGAAATGCCGCGACTCGAGCGTGATAATTTTGTCGCTGTTGCAATAGCGCCACCGATGGATTTGTCACAAGTGCAAGCGGAAATTAAATTGCCAGAGATTTTAAATGCAATTAAAGATGTATTAGAGCGAACACGATTGTTTACTTCACATCATATTGCACGCGAACCTTTATCGATTCGTGAACGCATGTCGATCGTTTTATCGAGTGTAAAAGTCGATGCGTTTACTGTTTTTACTGATTTATTTACAGTGGAAGAGGGCCGCATGGGTGTGACGGTGACTTTAATTGCAATATTAGAGTTAATCCGCCAGGCAGTCATTGAGTTAGTTCAAGCTGAACCCTTTGCGCCAATTTACGTTAGAGCTAAGGAGTGATAAATATGAGCACAGAAGAACGAAAATTTGTTATTGAAGCCGCTTTGTTTGCATCCGCAGAACCTTTAACGGCAGAGCGGTTGCAACAATTATTTGATGGACGTTCTCGGCCCACTATTTCAGATATAAAAGCCGTGATTGCTGAGTTAACCGAAGACTATCAAGATCGTGGTGTTGAATTGCAAACCGTTGCGAGTGGCTATCGTTTTCAAGCGAAAACAAAATTTGCCGATTGGTTGCAACGTTTGTGGGAGCGAAAACCGCCACGTTATTCGCGAGCTTTTTTAGAAACCTTAGCATTGGTTGCATATCGTCAACCCATTTCTCGCGGTGAAATCGAACAAATTCGAGGTGTGGCAGTTAGCACCGATATTATGAAAAAATTATTGGAGCGTGAGTGGGTCAAAGTGGTTGGGCATCGTGATGTGCCCGGTAAACCCGCGTTGTATGGCACAACCAAGAATTTTTTAGATTATTTTAATTTAACAAGCTTGTCAGAGTTGCCGCCTTTGCAAGATTTAGTCGATCTCGATCAAATCGAAAAGCAATTGAATGAACAATTAGTGTTGGAACCGACAGGTACTGCACCGGCTGTAGCCGAACAGACTGTAGAAGATAACGAACCCGACGCCGAGCCCAACCTAGCACAAGAAGAATAATCATCAAAGAACGAATCCAAAAGCTGCTCGCTGAAGCCGGTTACGGGTCACGCCGGGAAATTGAAACGCTTATAAAAGCGGGCCGGATTAAGGTTAATCGCCGTGTGGCAAAACTCGGTGATCGCGCATCTTTGAAAGATATTATTACCATCGATGGAAATCAATGCGAGCTTCCGGACGAAGCCATAGCAACACGCGTATTGATTTACAACAAACCCGAAGGTGAACTGTGCACGCGTTCAGATCCTGAAGGTCGAAAAACCGTATTTGAATCGTTGCCCCGCATTCAAAACGGGCGATGGATCAATGTCGGGCGTCTTGATATTAATTCCTCGGGTTTATTATTATTTACGAATAATGGCGAACTTGCTAATAAACTCATGCATCCGTCTGCCTCTGTTGAGCGCGAATATGCGGTACGTGTTTTGGGGCATATTACTCCTGATATGACAAAACGTTTAGTACACGGTGTGACGTTGGAGGATGGCAACGCGCGGTTTGAAGATATTGTGGATGCCGGTGGTGAGGGAGCTAATCATTGGTTTTATGTGTTGGTGGTGAGTGGGCGTAATCGTATGGTGCGTCGGTTGTGGGAGTCGCAAGGGTGTAAAGTAAGCCGTTTGATTCGTGTGCGTTTTGGTTCGATAGTTTTGCCGAAGTCATTGCGTCCGGGTAATTGGTCTGAGTCGGATGAGTCGCAGATCAATAGTTTATTAGAGCTCTGAGTTCCTGAAGAATTTGAGAGGAATTTCAATTGCCTGCTAACGCCCGAAAACGCTGACCTATTCTCTTTGCGGCAATTGAAATTCTTTTTCTAGAAACGCTCTTAAGATTTTTGATTAGCAGGACGTTGAAAAAACTCTGAGCTTAACGTTTCGATGCGTTTTAGTCGATAAAAGAGTAGTAAGGAAATCAGCATCAATAGGTCTTGCACAAAAAACACTACCTTAAAAGCAATTAAGGGTATGTGGTGAGATAATTGATCGGCGCCGATCACAGTAATCATGATTAATGCTGCAAACGCAATGCCGAAGCTTGCACTGAGTTGGACAACGGCACTATAAATACTGGTTCCGCGATTAATTTGTTTTTCATTTAGTTTTTTATAGACCAATGAATTCATAGCGGTAAATTGTAAGCCCATGCCGAAGCCAAAAAATAATTGTTGTACGATTAGTAGTGTGGGTGATAAATGAAATGCATTTATCGAAAAGGTTATATAAAGAATCATCATTGCAGTGGTGTTGCACAGTAATAATTTTTGATGGCCGAAGGTGTTTACCCATTTGGTAATAAATAAACGGCTGACCAACGCGCCAAGCATTGAAGGCACCATGAATAATCCAGCTTGTAATGCACTGTATCCATAGCTAGCTTGTAACATGAGTGGTATGAGAAAGGGGGGTGTATTCAAGGTTGCGCGTGCGGTTAGACTTCCAAAAGTTGTGAGCTTGAAGGTGCGATTTTTAAAAACACTAAAGTCCAAGAGAGAGTGTTTGGCCTTCTGAGTATGCCAGACGTAAGCGAGTGTGAGTAGAGTTGCTATGAGTAGGACGCTTAGTTTTTCTATGAGTGAAAACGTTGGCTGCACGACAACGTCAAGGAAAAATAATACTAACCCTAAAGCACCGCCGATGAGTATGAATCCGAGAAAATCAAACGGCTTAATGTGACGTTCTGACAGTCGTGGCAAATACAAGTAAATTAACAGAATGCCCAGTAAGCCAAGAGGTATATTGATAAAAAATATCCAACGCCATCCCAAATACGTTGTAATGGCGCCACCTAAAATTGGGCCGAGGACTAGCCCAAGAATAGTAAAGGTTGATACGCGCGCCATGGCTTGTATGGTGTTATTTCGTCCGTATACTCGCAGTAAGACCAAACGCCCAACTGGCGCTAAGAAGGCGCCACCCATTCCTTGGCAGAGACGAAACACCGTTAACATGATCAGGTTAACAGAGAGTCCGCAACCAATGGAACTTAATAAGAATATACTGACAGCAATAAATAATGTTGCGCGCTCGCCAATGCGCTCGACCAGCCAACCGCTGACAGGGATGAAGATCCCTAACGTTAATAAGTAGGTTGTGATGACAATTTTTAAGTTAATGGGGTTGCTATGTAACGATTTTGCGATTTGCGGTAGAGAGGTATTCAGTACCGTAGCATCGAGCAGTTCCATTAACATGGTCACGGCTATAATGTATATGCTAGCGCGTTTAGTGGTTTTGGAGAGTTCGAGTTGCATGAGGTTCGATGTAATTTAGTTGTAAACCTTCAGACTTGATCTGACACTCCTGGTCAGTTAGAGTAAAATTTAATTGACCAACCTTAAACAACCAACACGAGGAGTGTCATTATGACCAGTGTATCCGAAAAGATTATCAAACCCAAATTAGGTTTACTAGAGCTGTCTAAACAATTGGGAAATGTTTCACAAGCCTGTAAGGTTATGGGTTATTCACGCGACAGTTTTTACCGTTTCAAAACACTTTATGAAAATGGTGGCGAAGAAGCACTCCATGATATGAGTAAGAAGAAACCGAATGAAAAAAATAGAGTGCCGCTACATGTAGAAGAAGGGGTAATTGCTTTGGCTATTGAAAACCCAGCGTTAGGTCAGGCACGTGCGGCCAATGAATTACTGGCGCGAGGCATTATCGTATCGAGCAGCGGAGTTCGTTCGGTGTGGCTACGTAATGATCTAGAGACTTTTAAGAAGCGACTAAAAGCGCTTGAAGCGAAATCGGCGCAAGACGGTATGTTATTAACGGAAGAACAATGACAAGCATTAGAAAAATCAAAACGAGAAAAAGAAGCGCACGGCGAGATTGAAACAGAACACCCAGGTTATTTAGGTTCTCAGGATACGTATTATGTTGGCACGATGAAGGGCGTTGGCCGTATTTATGAGCAGACTTTTGTCGATACCTATAGCAGAATCGCTTTTGCGAAGTTATACACGGAGAAAACAGCGATGACGGCAGCTCATTTATTAAATGAACGTGTATTGCCATGGTTTAATGAGCAAGGTATCCGATTGCTGCGTATGCTCACGGATCGCGGGACGGAATATTGTGGAAAAATTGAGAACCACGCCTATCAACTTTATTTAGCAGTTGAAGACATTGACCATTCGAAAACACGCGCACGTTCTCCGCAGACCAATGGTATTTGTGAACGTTTTCATAAAACGATTAAACAAGAATTTTATGATGTTGCTTTTCGAAAAAAAATATATCGTTCCCTAGAAGAATTACAACAAGACGTTGATGCGTGGATCAAAACATATAATGAGGTCAGGCCCCATTCCGGCGAGCGTTGTTATGGAAAAACACCCATGCAAACTTTTCTTGATGCAAAGCATTTGGCACAAGAAAAAGAATTAGATAAACTATGTAAAACTATTCCAAGCGTGTCGGCAGATGAATTGAATAAGGCGCACAGTAATCACGACACGCAACCGATGCGCGCCATGGAGAGCGAAGCGAAGGCGCGTATTCCGCGGTAGGCTCGGATTTTTTGCCGAGCGTAAGCGACTGCAAAAAATCTTTACGAGCCGTCAAGTCATTTGAGAGCCCGTGCGTAGTCGAGCCGTGAGGTCGCGGAGCGCGGGCGACGAGGACGTCCGCGGCTATTTAAGTTGTCGCGTATTGCGAGTCGATTATTGACAGGGATGGCAATAATCTATCACGAGCATCGCGACACGCTTGTGGTAGAGGAGTAATTAGAATCCGATTTATCGGACAGAAAATATGTCCGATAAAGCTCAACTGTCAGATCAAGTCGAGAGTTCTACAATTTAGTGATCAGAAAAGCACCATTGTAGCATACGTCTCGAGATCGGGGTTACTGTTTTTCGGTCGTAAGTATGCTTCCTAATTCCTACAATATATCTTGATAATCCTTCGCCAGTTTTTCCAAATCGAGGCGGTTTAAGAACAAGGAATAACTCATCCAGGAGCTGAGGCCAGCTTTATCGGAAAATTGCGGAGGAACGTATTTGGGAGGGATGACTAGGTTTTGTTCGACGAGCTCTGCTAATAATCGGATGTTTCTTAAGCTTATTTTTCCTAAAAATAATAATGGGATATGAGATAAATAACCGCGTTGAATGACAAGGCGAAGATAGTTATAGATCAAAATGAAACCTTTTGAATACGCAAGGTCTTTAGTAAACGGTCCTTGGTTGGGTGTGCTGCCGCGAAAGACACGCACAGTGTTTTGGTAACTTTCCTCATCGCTGATGCCTTGCTCACGGAAAAAGTGAAAAACTTCGATGAAATTAGCACCATTTTCTGCCATGTTGATTGAAATAATCCGATTGGTGATTCGCCGAACGCGAGCGGGATAAGATGAAAAGGTGAAAATTTCTGTTAGCATCGCAAGACCCTCTTGTATTACGGTGCAAGAGGGCGGGCCTTTACTGAGGAAGGTGCATATCGGTTGTCTTAAGCCATTGATCGTGGTGCCAAGGTGCACCCAGCCTTCATGCACTTCATACAGTTGCAAAACACGTTCGCTAAATTTTAAATCCCCGCGTAATTTAATCGTGTCGGCACCGGCTGCTGCATCGGCGACGATGTCATCACTCACTTTGACATGGACAGTGTCATGCTCGCCAAAATACCGGCTTAATTTTTTGTTGAGTATTTCAACGCTTTCTTGAGCTGTATAAATAGGCTCGTCTCTTTTATCGAGGGTTTGATCCTTGATGTTACCGAGCGCTTCGCTGACAACGGTAGATAAGTCTCTTAATGTTGGTGCTCCTGCATAAAAGGCATCATCCGAGCTGCCATAGAGATCTTGAGCGATGTTTGTGAATTCGCGTTGACCCCGCATTTCAAGCATGTGAACGACATCGCGATATTCTTTACAGCGTTGTTGCATGAGTTCGCTTGCAGCGCTAAATTTCCCGAGACGGCGTTTGATTTCGTGTTCAATGTGATAAAATTCATCGATTTTTTTGTCAGGATCAAATCCGAGGGGAATTTTTTTATAATACTCTTTATCGACGGAGGGTAGTTTTCGGAATTTGTGTTGGAAAAATTCAGCTTTTATAGAATTGTCCCATTTCACCGCATCTAAAATACGAATGGGGCTTTGTGCTTCGACAATGCGATCGGATAGTTCACGAATTGCTTTTTCATCGTCTGTGAGTTTGTGTTTCTCGATTTTCGTCATTCATTGTTACTCCGTTAAATAACATTCGACATAATCCGGGTAAACAAAGTCCGCGCGAAATTATTTTCCATGTTACCATCAATGTAATTTTTATGGTATCTGAAAATGGTTTGTAATGACTGGCACGTGAATGTTGAGGATAATGTGAGTGAATGGCAATAGCAGCCGGTCGATAGCCTCGGCGTGTGCTATTAATTAAAATGGCGCTTTCAAACGTAAATTTGCGATGATTAAATCGCTTCAAGCAGTCGTTTAATAAATTCATGGGGTAAAGGCGATAGCCCGATTGACTGTCTACAATGCGCCGTCCTGCTGCCCAAGAAATAAAAAAATCTGCAATTTGATTAGCGCGATAACGCGATTTCGGCGCATTTTCGCGATTATGTAATCGGGCACCGATTATAATATGGTTAGGGTATTGATGCATGGCAGCGATAAACTTCGGGATGTCGTTGGGATCATGTTGTGTGTCGGCATCGATGCTAATAGTGGCTTTCAGATTCAGTGATTGAGCGTAACGAAACCCTTGTAATAAACTCGCACCTTTACCTTTATTGGTTGCGTTGTTTAGTAAAGTAATGGGAAGGTCGATGAGTTTCTCGACCGTCTTGTCGGTGCTGCCATCGTTAACAACGATTACATGAAGAGAGTGTTCCAACGTTTTTTTTACAATGTCGCGAATACTTTTTTCTTCGTTATAAGCGGGAATGATGATAGCAACATCGGCGCAGCGCTCATTCATGTGTGATTTGGTCTGATAAGAGTCCAACAGAAATTCCTTCAAAAGTAGTATTATTCCAGCGCAATAAGACTTTAAAATTATGGAAAACTAAAAAGGCACGGCCCTTAGGTCCGCTCGGTAATAAAAGCGACGCCTTTGAATTTATTTTGGGTAACTGTCCACCATGCAATGGGTGAACACCTTTTGCTTCCCATGTGGCAATCGAATATTCTTTATGCCTTCCAATCATATTTTTTGGTAAATTATCGGGGATTTTAACTTCCATGCCCCATGTTTGTTTACCATTCCAGCCATTTTGGTGTAGAAAATTAGCGATGGAGGCAAAGACATCGGGCATGCTCGTCCAAATGTTTGCAAAACCATCGTGATCAAAATCCACGCCATACTGTAAATAAGCAATCGGCTCAAAAGAGGGTTGTCCCATGCCGCCATCATACATGCCGATACTTTGTTGTGGCAATACCTGGTGGTTCAACATTTTGAGTGCTGCCATCACTTGCGCGCGATAAAACTGAGAGCGATGATGTTGAAAGGCGAGCGTAACCAATGAAGGAACAATAGGAGTATCTCCTGTTAATCGACCAAAATCGCTTTCAAATCCCCACAAAGCAATGATAAAGCGAGGTTGAACGTGATAACGCTGCTGAACTTGTAATAAAAGCGTGTGATATTTTTTAAGATATTTGCGTCCCTTAACAACACTGCTGTGTGGAATAAACGCTTTTAAATAGTGTGCAAAGGATATGGTTGCTTGAGGTTGATGATGTACGTTATAAATCGCCTGTACCCGTGGCGCTTTTAATCCAGTTAAATATTTATTGATGGTTTTTTCGGAAATACCTTTTTTGCGTGCTTCTTGCCGAAGCCCTTCAACAAATTTCTCAAATTTTTGATCAGTTGCTTGTTGTGCGTTGCTTTGTGTGGTCTTTGCCAGAGCACTCAATGGCGTGGCAACGGTAATGCTAACCAGCGCTAAAAGGACAACCCATAATCTATTTAACTTCATACCCTCAACCCGACTGTTTGTCTTTAAGTTCAATGAGTTCGTATAGTATATCTAATGCACGCTTAGGTGTCAGGTCATCGAGTTTGAGCCCGTCCAGTGCGGCGAGGACAGGGTGTCTTGGCTCGGGGAATAGCTCATTTTGAGTCGGCCTCGAAGGTGGTGCTAGGTCGTGGCGGTGAGCCTCTAGTTCTTCTAATTTTGCTTTAGCTTGACTGATAACTGCTTGTGGAACGCCGGCGAGTTGAGCCACCTGCAAACCATAGCTGCGGCTCGCAGGGCCTTCTTTTAACGCGTGCAAAAAAACAATTTGTTCGCCGTGTTCGGCGGCATCTAAATGCACATTGTAGATGTTGGGTAGGTCATCCGCTAACGTGGTCAATTCAAAGTAATGAGTTGCAAATAATGTAAAGGCGCGAAGTTGGGTTGCTAAATAAGCAGCGCTGGAAAAGGCTAATGACAATCCATCAAAAGTGCTGGTGCCGCGACCAATTTCATCCATTAATACCAAACTTTGTTCGGTGGCATTGTGTAGTATCGTGGCTGTTTCAGTCATTTCAACCATAAATGTTGAACGCCCACTCGCTAAATCATCATTTGCGCCGATGCGTGTAAAAATACGATCGATGGGACCGAGTGTCGCCGATTTTGCTGGTACATAACTGCCGATGTAAGCCAGTAATGTAATTAATGCGGTTTGGCGCATGTATGTCGATTTACCGCCCATATTCGGACCCGTAATGATTAACATGCGTCGATGCTGGTCGAGTTTCGTGTCGTTTGGCATGAATGGATTGTCCATGACGTGTTCGACAACGGGGTGACGTCCGGCTTTAATTTGAATGCCGGGCGTGTCGGTGAATTCGGGTGCGATATAATTTAATGTTGTTGCGCGCTCGGCAAGGTTGTTTAAGACATCCAGTGTGGCGATGGCGGCTGCACTTTTTTGCAAGGGCGCAAGTTCGTCAATTAATTTGTCGAGTAATGCCTCATATAATTCTTTTTCCCGTGCGAGTGCGCGCGAGCGACTGCTCAGCGCCTTATCTTCAAATGTTTTCAATTCGGGGGTGATATAGCGTTCCACATTTTTTAGGGTTTGGCGTCGAATATACTCTGTAGGCGCATTTTTTGATTGTGCGTGTGAAATTTCGATGTAATAGCCGTGGATGCGATTGTATCCTACTTTTAATGTGTTAATGTTAGTGCGTTCTTTTTCGCGTTGCTCTAATTCCACCAAAAATTGATGACTGTTGTTGCTTAACTTGCGCAATTCGTCTAATTGTTCATCGTAACCATCGGCAATAACCCCGCCGTCACGAATCACCACCGGTGGATTTTCATGGAGTGCTTTTGTGAGTAGTTCATGAAGACTATTAAATTCACCCAATGAAGTTTTTAATGCGACTAAATATTGTGTAGCTTTCAGCGCAGTTAATTGTTGGTGAATCTCGGGTAGGAGCCCGAAGGCGCGTCGTAGTTGTGTCAGGTCTCGTGGTCGTGCGGAGCGTAGTGCAATGCGCGCTAAAATACGTTCTAAGTCGCCGATTCCGCGTAAAATATCGTATAAATTGGCGTGGATTTCTTTTGCCATGATTTCTGTTATCGCGGCTTGGCGTTCAATGAGTTTCTGATGATCGCGCAAGGGTCGATGGAGCCAGCGTCGTAATAAACGGCTGCCCATGGGAGTTGCGGTATTGTCTAGAACCCATGCCAATGTGTGTTCGTACCCACCTTTCAAGTTTGAGGTGAGTTCTAAATTTTTGCGTGTTGAGGCATCCATTAAAATGGCGGTTTCTTTTTGTTCGGCTTTAATGTTGGTGATATGCGGTAGCGCGGTGCGTTGCGTGTATTTGACATATTGTAATAAACAGCCGGCAGCACAAAGGGCGAGTGGTAAATGACTGACGCCAAATCCATCGAGGTCGCGCGTTTTAAATTGTTGGCACAATAAAGATTGTGCTGTGCTTAATTCAAATTCCCAGGGCGGACGTCGTTTCAGTGATTTTGCGTTAGGAATTACATTTTCTAATGAGCTCTCTTCGCTGATTAATAATTCGGCTGGCTTGATGCGTTCGATTTCGGATAGTAATGCTTCTTTGCCTGCCAATTCTTGGACGATGAAGCGACCGCTCGAGATGTCGAGAGTCGCAAGGCCGAACCGATCTTGTTGTTGGTGAATCACCATTAATAAGTTGTCGTGGCGTTCATCGAGCAGAGCTTCGTCGCTCACCGTACCAGGCGTAATAATTCGACTCACTTCACGTTCAACGGGGCCTTTGCTGGTAGCGGGGTCGCCGATTTGTTCGCAAATGACAATCGACTCACCTTGGCGGACCAGTTTAGCTAAATAACTTTCAACTGCATGATAAGGAACGCCCGCCATTGAAATAGGTTTATCGGCCGACTTGCCGCGAGTGGTGAGCGTGATGTCTAATAATTTTGCAGCACGTTTAGCATCATCATAAAATAATTCGTAAAAATCTCCCATGCGATAGAAGACGAGCATGTCCGGGTATTCGGATTTAATGCGAAGGTATTGGCGCATCATGGGGGTGTGTTGAGATAAGTCTGCTTTAGTCATCGCTTTTGCTATTTTCCTGAATTCAATTGAGTTAAATTGATAACCGATGTGGGACTTCATCCTAAATCCGATCCCGTGTTATGATGCGCTGAATAAAGAAAAGGGGCAAGGAGCTTTGCTGTGGATGTTAATAATTATCCTTTAAGTCGACGATTAGGTTTGGCGTTGAAAGATGCCGGCATGAAATTGGCATTGGCAGAATCTTGTACAGGTGGAGGTATGGCACGCGTGATTACGCGAGTGCCGGGAAGCTCTGCTTGGTTTGATCGTGGATTTGTCACTTACAGTAATGAATCAAAAATTGAAATGTTGGGTGTCGATCCAAAAAATTTGGAACAATACGGTGCCGTGAGTGAGCAGGTTGCGCGTGAAATGGCATTAGGTGCATTAAAACATAGCCATGCAGATATTACTGCAAGTATTACAGGAGTTGCTGGCCCGGGCGGTGGGACACCGGAAAAACCTGTGGGTACCGTTTGGATTGGTGTTGCATTAAAAAATGGTCAAGTTGAGTGTCGTAAAGTTTTTTTTGAAAGTGGCCGCAAGCACGTGCGTGTATGCGCCATTGCCTTTGCATTGAATTGGTTATATGAAGAAGTAAAAAAATTATTAGAAACAAATGCATTGAATAAAAATGCAAAAGTATAAGATTAATTAAAAAACGGTATACTTTTAAATTTTGATTTGTGGAATAATAAGGGTACATTTTTAGAACCTCAATTATGAGGCAATATTTTTTAAGGAGTAGTGATGGATGATCGTAGTAAGGCACTTAGTGCAGCATTAACTCAGATTGAGCGACAGTTTGGAAAGGGTTCGGTCATGCGCTTAGGAGATCCTGGCGCTGTTCGTGATATTGATGTTATTTCTACTGGTTCGTTAGGCTTAGATATTGCGCTAGGTGTGGGTGGTTTGCCACGCGGGCGCGTTGTGGAAATTTATGGGCCAGAGGCATCGGGAAAAACCACATTGTCATTGCAAACTATTGCATCGTGTCAAAAAATGGGTGGCACGGCGGCTTTTGTCGATGCAGAGCACGCATTAGATCCTATCTACGCCGAAAAATTAGGTGTGAATGTGGATGAATTATTAGTGTCACAGCCGGATACTGGTGAACAGGGTTTAGAGATTACCGACATGTTAGTGCGTTCCGGCGCGGTGGATATGGTGGTGGTTGACTCCGTTGCTGCTCTAACACCAAAAGCCGAAATTGAAGGTGACATGGGCGATTCTCACATGGGCTTGCAAGCACGCTTGATGTCACAAGCATTGCGAAAGCTCACGGCAAATATCAAAAAATCCAATACATTAGTGGTGTTTATTAATCAAATACGTATGAAAATTGGTGTGATGTTTGGCAGCCCAGAAACAACAACGGGTGGAAACGCATTAAAGTTTTATGCATCGGTTCGTTTGGATATTCGTCGCACGGGTGCTATCAAGAAAGGCGATGAAATTTTGGGTAACGAAACTCGTGTGAAAGTGGTGAAGAATAAAGTGGCACCGCCGTTTCGTAAAGTTGATTTTGATATTCTGTATGGTTCTGGTATTTCCCGCGAAAGCGAACTGATTGATTTGGGTGTTCAACAAGAAATTGTTGAAAAATCTGGCGCCTGGTACAGCTATAATGGAACCCGAATTGGTCAGGGCAAGGATAATGTTCGTCAATTTTTGGTAGAAAATCCTGAGATTGCGCAAGAGATTGAAACCCGTTTACGTGAACAGCTACTGCCTCAAGGAAAGTCTGAAGAAGCTGTTGAGAAAGAGGAAGTGGCTGCGTGATGAGGTGGCCAAATGAAATTACGGGAACGTGCGATTAACTTACTAGCAAGGCGGGAGCATTCATGGCTCGAGCTCAAGCAAAAATTAATCGTGAAGGGCTTTGTCGCTGATGAAGTTGATACCTTATTGGCTCAACTGGCTCGGGAAGGTCTTCAGAGCGATGAGCGGTATACAGAGGCCTATGTCAGGATGCGCGTTGAGGCGGGTTTTGGGCCTCGACGCGTTAAAATGGAATTGCAACAGCGCGGCATTTCTGATTCACTGATTGACAGATATTTGCACCAGGATGAGGAATTTTGGTGGCAGGTGTTGTTGTCTGTCTGGCAAAGAAAGTATGATGCAGAACCGGTCTTGAATGCAAAAGCCTATACCAAAGAATTGCGTTTTTTGACCCAGCGAGGCTTTGATCCAGGACAGATTCATAAGCTATTGCAAAAACAGCATAAGATAGAATACTAAGTATGTTAAAATCAATGAACAGCAATGAATTACGAAAATTATTTATAAAATACTTTAAGTCACTTAACCATGAAATTGTGCCTAGTAGTTCGCTCGTACCTGCGAACGACCCCACGTTATTATTCACGAATGCAGGCATGGTTCAATTCAAAGATGTATTGTTGGGTGTTGAAAAACGCTCTTACACTCGCGCAACTTCGGTGCAACGCTGCATGCGTGCAGGGGGCAAGCACAACGACTTAGAAAATGTCGGTTACACCGCACGCCATCACACCTTTTTTGAAATGCTAGGGAATTTTAGCTTTGGTGATTATTTCAAACGCGAAGCAATTGAATTTGCATGGAAATTTTTAACGGAAGAGCTTGGCATTCCGCAAGATCGCTTGTGGATCACCGTCTTTCGTGATGACAAAGAAAGCGAAGAGATTTGGTTGAAAGAAATAAAAGTGGATCCCAAACATTTTTCGCGCTGTGGTGAAAAAGATAATTTTTGGCAAATGGGGGATACCGGACCTTGCGGTCCTTGCACTGAAATTTTTTATGATCATGGGCCTAAAATTCAGGGTGGCCCTCCGGGTAGTCCCGATGCAGACGGCGATCGCTATGTTGAAATATGGAATATCGTATTTATGCAATACGATCGCGACATCAATGGGAAGCTCCATTCGTTGCCGCAACGTTCAGTGGATACCGGCATGGGATTAGAGCGAATTGCTGCGGTGATGCAAGGTGTGCACGATAACTATGATATAGATCTCTTCCAATATTTATTAAGAGCATTGTCTAACTTAGTAGATTGCAAAGATTTTCATGACACATCGATGCGAGTGATAGTCGATCATATTCGCGCGTCTAGCTTTTTAATTGCCCATGGCGTGATACCCTCTAATGAAGGGCGTGGGTACGTATTGCGTCGCGTGATCCGTCGTGCAGTTCGTCATGGTTATCGTTTGGGACAAACTGATCCGTTCTTTTATAAGCTTACTGGTGCCTTGGTTGAAGTGATGGGGGATGCCTATCCGGAATTAATTAAAGCGCAATCGTTAATTGAGCAAGTTATCCAGCAAGAAGAAATACAATTTTCCAAAACGTTAGCAAAAGGCCTTAAGATATTAGATCAAGAAATTTCAGAGCTGCAAAAGCGCGAAATCCCGGGTGCTATCATTTTTCAATTATATGACACGTATGGATTTCCCCCTGATCTGACAGCCGACATCGCGAAAGAACGACACTTAACTATGGATTACGCCGGCTTCAATGCAGCAATGGAGCATCAGCGTGAGCAATCCTTGCAAGCACAACAGTTTACTGTAGATCAAACACAAAAAGTTCACATTGGGGGTGAAACCCAATTTGTTGGTTACGAACAGTTATCTGCAGAAGCTACCATCACAACATTACTACAAAACAATCAACCGATCACTATTTTGAAAACGGGTGAAAAAGGTGTTGTCGTATTAGACCGTACTCCGTTTTACGCGGAGTCGGGTGGTCAGGTGGGTGATTCCGGTTATTTATATTTCGAGAGCGGCAGTTTCCGTGTCAAAGACACGAAAAAACAAGGCAATGTTTATTTGCATTTTGGTGAGGTGGTAAAAGGGCAGCTACGCACAAAAGAAGCAGTTCGTGCCGAAGTCGATACAAGCCGTGAGGCTGTTATGCTTAATCACTCGGCCACACATTTATTGCATGAAGCGTTGCGCCGTGTTTTAGGTGAGCATGTCATGCAAAAAGGATCGCTGGTAGAGGCTAAGCGTTTGCGATTTGATTTTTCTCATCCCCGCCCTGTAACTTTGCAAGAAATACAAGCGATTGAACGCTTGGTTAACCAGCAAATCCGTGCGAATTTAAAATCAACCGTGACCGAAATGACGCCGGATGAAGCCAAGAAAAAAGGCGCGCTTGCTCTTTTTGGTGAGCGATATGGCAAACAGGTGCGAATGCTTGAGATGGGTGATTTTTCGCTAGAAATTTGTGGCGGCACTCATGTGGAGTACACTGGCAAAATTGGCTTATTTAAAATCGTCTCTGAGTCGGCATGTGCTTCCGGCGTTCGTCGAATCGAAGCAGTGACCGGCAAGGCTGCTATATTATATGTGGAAGCACAAGAAGAGCGCCTACGCCAAATGAGTGACTTATTAAAAACCAATCCTAATAATGTGTTTAATAAGCTCAATCAATTGTTAGAAGAGCACCGCACCTTAGAAAAAGAGTTAGTTAAGCTTAAGCAACAAATTGCCAATCAGCAAACAGCAAAATTGCTGGAAGAGGCTGTTGATGTCGGTGGCCTGAAGGTCTTGGCAGTGCGACTGCGGACTGTGGATCGAGACACATTGCGTAATACCTTGGACCAATTAAAACAAGAGCTAGGCTCAGCCGCGATTGTCTTGGCCTCAGTAAAAGAAGATAAAATTCAGATGGTCGCTGGAGTAACTAAAGACTTTACTTCATGTATCAATGCCGTTGACTTGCTCAATCAAGTGGCTCTACAAGTGGGCGGAAAAGGAGGCGGTCGGCCAGATTTAGCGCAAGGCGGCGGTGATGCGCCACAATCTTTATCAGAAGCATTGAAGTCTGTGGTGCCTTGGGTTGAGAAAAAGCTGGCAGCAAAGAAGTAGTGTGTTAAAAACACCACTTCATGGAGAATTAAGTGACTCTCATTGTTCAGAAATTCGGTGGAAGTTCGGTTGCCACCCTTGAGCACATACAAAATGTTGCTCGCATCGTTGCTGATACACGCCAACAAGGTCACGATGTGGTCGCAGTTGTTTCAGCGATGTATGGTGAAACTGATCGCCTGATTGCACTAGCCCAATCAATTTCACAATCAAATGCTCGTGAATATGATGCACTTGTTTCCACCGGCGAACAAATTTCGGCGGCGTTGTTGAGTATGGCGTTGGAAGCACTCCAATGTCCTGCGCAATCTTACACGGCAGCACAAGTCGGTATCATGACCACGTCGCAGCATAAAAAGGCACGCATCATCGACATTGACCCTGAAACTTTGCGTGCAGACCTTCGTGCCGGTCGCATTCCTGTCATCGCAGGCTTTCAAGGCATTAGTGATACTGGTCACATCACGACATTGGGTCGCGGTGGTTCTGATATTACGGCAGTTGCATTAGCGGCTGCATTGCAAGCCGATGAATGCCAAATTTACACCGATGTTGATGGTGTTTATACAACAGATCCCAAAATTGTACCCACGGCTCGTCGATTAGAACGCATCACATTTGATGAAATGATGGAAATGGCAAGCTTGGGTGCAAAGGTGTTGCAAAATCGCTGTTTGGAATTTGCGGGCAAATATAAAGTTCCGGTGCGTGTGATGTCGAGTCTCCGTAAGGGTCCAGGTACATTAATTACGTTTGAAGGAGAATCCATTGAGCAAGCATTGGTATCAGGTATTGCCTTCGATCGTCATCAAGCAAAATTAACGCTCCAAGGTATTCCTGAGCGTCCTGGTTTAGCCAGCTACATTTTAGGTGCAATTTCAAAAGCCGATATTGATGTCGATATGATTGTGCAAAACGTTCCAACTTCCGACACGAATATTGATTTTAGTTTTACGATACATCGTGATAACTATCCGCAAGCTCATTCAATCATCAAACGAGTAGCCGATGAACTTGGGGCGCGTCGTGTGTTAGGTAGTGATGATGTCGCCAAGATTTCGCTCGTTGGCGTTGGTATGCGCTCACATGCCGGTGTTGCCTCCATGATGTTTAGTGCTCTAGGGCAGGAAGGTATCCACATCCATCTCATTACAGCCACTGAAATCAAAATCTCAGCGGTGATTGATGAGAAATACCTTGAACTCGGTGCCCGTTCGCTTCATACTGCGTTCGGGCTCGATCAAAGGCCAAAATAATGCTTAAAAGATTAAATAAACTTTTAAGCATTATTTTGCTTGCAATCTAACCAGAAACCCTTATTATTTAAGATCTTATTGAGGCTTCAGGAGTAAACTCCAGGCTGAAAGGGTGTTATGCACTAAAATTAAAGTATGGAGATCATAGCTAGCTCTATGGCTGATAGGTAAAGGACTCCTTAGAAAAGGAGAGGAAGATGTTAATTTTAACACGACGTATAAGTGAATCTGTGATCATTGGAGATGACGTAAAGGTAACCGTCTTGGGGGTCAAGGGTAACCAAGTTCGGTTAGGGATAGATGCGCCTAAAGAAGTATCCGTCCACCGTGAAGAAATTTACGAGCGCATTCAAAAAGAAAAGCGTGATCAAGCCGAAGGTGGAGAGACTACCGAATCATCCAATCCAGGTTCCGAAGAAGAATAATCAACAATTTTTTATTAAGCTTCACTAATTGTTCAAAAAACTGCGCAAGGCTTCAGGTTGTCTGGTGAATTGACAAACCGTTGTTGACTTATCAAAATAGGAGTGTTTTTTAGGATACACCTTGATAAGGAGATCGTTATGTCAAAATTCGTGCGGGTTTTACTCGTCGTTCTAATTATTGCTGCTGTAGGTTATGCGTTCGCTTTTAAAAATGGACGAGTTCGTAACAACTTTAGTCAAGCTTCAAATGATTCAAATAGTTCAAGTGGTACACAAGCTGTCCTACAAGGACGAGCTTGCACACAGTTAGGTGCTATTAAGAATCAGTCATCGGATAAAAAAACATTTAGTTTTTCTGCAAAGGCTCTGAGTATGCATACTAAAGTCGCGAGTTTTCCAGCACGACTAGAACCTGGCATGTCTGGGCAGTATGAGTTATTGCTGCCGTGTGCAGAAGGTAGTGAAGCCGATAAAATTACTGTGGAAGTGAGCTCTAACTCAACGACTAGCTGTACTTACACGTTAATGAGCGATGGTAATGGGGGCGCTAAAATTTCTTCAACCGATGCAAGTATGTGTTCTTGGGACTCATCTGGTGATTTAATGATAGGGGGTTCAGGAGATACGACTAATTCGGGAAGCACGGGAAACACAGAAGATTAACAATTGGCCCTACGCTAGAATAAAATCACTGCAAGTGACACACGAAGCCATTCAATACTGTTGGGTGGCTTTGTTATTAGTGCTCAGTAAAAAATAATTGCGTTGTTACAAATTCAGGCGTTTCGGAATTTCATTTCGATCGATCCGATGGTATCATGCTCTCCTCATGAGGGGATAACTGGAACGCCCGACAAGGAAGTCGGGCAGTGGTGCATTGAGAAGTATGCATGTGTGAGTACAAGGAAGTACGGGGAAACCAATTTTTATTTGGAGAGATGGGTGAGCCGGATTTAGGCCGGAGCACTGCTCCGGCCCGGCGAACGCCCGACAAGGAAGTCGGGCAGTGGTGCATTGAGAAGTATGCATGTGTGAGTACAAGGAAGTACGGGGAAACCAATTTTTATTTGGAGAGATGGGTGAGCCGGATTTAGGCCGGAGCACTGCTCCGGCCCGGCGAACGCCCGACAAGGAAGTCGGGCAGTGGTGCATTGAGAAGTATGCATGTGTGAGTACAAGGAAGTACGTGAAAACCAATTTATTTGGAGAGATGGGTGAGCCGGATTTAGGCCGGAGCACTGCTCCGGCCCGGCGAACGCCCGACAAGGAAGTCGGGCAGTGGTGCATTGAGAAGTATGCATGTGTGAGTACAAGGAAGTACGCGGAAACCAATTTATTTGGAGAGATGGCCGAGTGGTCGAAGGCGCTCCCCTGCTAAGGGAGTATGGGGTGTTGAACCCCATCGAGGGTTCGAATCCCTCTCTCTCCGCCAAAATGAAAAACCGAGCGCTGCTCGGTTTTTTGTTTTTAGGAGAGGGATGAGAACCCTCGATATCATATAGTTTGGGTTCGACAAATTCGGCAGGATAGCCGAATTTGAACGCCGCTTGCGGCGGCCCGAAGGGCGAGGAGGCAGGAGGGGCTCCGAGTAATCCCTCTCTCTCCGCTAAATGTTCAAAATATCAGCAAGCAAAAACCTTGGAAAAAGAGCTGCTTAACCTTCGATGCGAAATTCTTTTTAATAGAAAATCCTGAAGGTTTTGATCATTACATTAAAGCTATTCATGCGGCTTTCTCAGGAAATACACAACCTATTCAAAAGATTTTTTTCAGGTTATTGGAAGATTCTACTTCTTAGTATCGTTATAAATTCGTTTGGGTCGGCGAGAAATGACTATATTTAAAAAGTGTTTACTGTAGATAAATATTTATAAATTGCACCAGGAGAGTATGTCAACAGTCATCGTAACTGCGTTATTGCTGTTATTCTGTCTAGTGAGGATCCGGCCTCGCGAGCTGATATATCCCCACGAATTTTACCATTTTCTTTCTAACTCGGCGTCAATCGTTGCTTGTAACGTTTGGCGATCAATAACAAGATCTCTAATCATGTCATGCATTACAATCAATCGACCAAGATAAAAATAGGAAAATATTTTTTTATTTCGAACAGTATTTGTGACCTTTCCCCCAAAATTAACACCATGACATGGATATAACAACCGCTGCCAGAATTGTAATTTGTAAACCTTCAGACTTGATCTGACACTCCTGGTCAGTTAGAGTAAAATTTAATTGACCAACCTTAAACAACCAACACGAGGAGTGTCATTATGACCAGTGTATCCGAAAAGATTATCAAACCCAAATTAGGTTTACTAGAGCTGTCTAAACAATTGGGAAATGTTTCACAAGCCTGCAAGGTTATGGGTTATTCACGCGACAGTTTTTACCGTTTCAAAACACTTTATGAAAATGGTGGCGAAGAAGCACTCCATGATATGAGTAAGAAGAAACCGAATGAAAAAAATAGAGTGCCGTTACATGTAGAAGAAGCGGTAATTGCTTTGGCTATTGAAAACCCAGCGTTAGGTCAGGCACGTGCGGCCAATGAATTACTGGCGCGAGGCATTATCGTATCGAGCAGCGGAGTTCGTTCGGTGTGGCTACGTAATGATCTAGAGACTTTTAAGAAGCGACTAAAAGCGCTTGAAGCGAAATCGGCGCAAGACGGTATGTTATTAACGGAAGAACAATGACAAGCATTAGAAAAATCAAAACGAGAAAAAGAAGCGCACGGCGAGATTGAAACAGAACACCCAGGTTATTTAGGTTCTCAGGATACGTATCAAGCGTGTCGCGATGCTCGTGATAGATTATTGCCATCCCTGTCAATAATCGACTCGCAATACGCGACAACTTAAATAGCCGCGGACGTCCTCGTCGCCCGCGCTCCGCGACCTCACGGCTCGACTACGCACGGGCTCTCAAATGACTTGACGGCTCGTAAAGATTTTTTGCAGTCGCTTACGCTCGGCAAAAAATCCGAGCCTACCGCGGAATACGCGCCTTCGCTTCGCTCTCCATGGCGCGCATCGTATGTTGGCACGATGAAGGGCGTTGGCCGTATTTATGAGCAGACTTTTGTCGATACCTATAGCAGAATCGCTTTTGCGAAGTTATACACGGAGAAAACAGCGATGACGGCAGCTCATTTATTAAATGAACGTGTATTGCCATGGTTTAATGAGCAAGGTATCCGATTGCTGCGTATGCTCACGGATCGCGGGACGGAATATTGTGGAAAAATTGAGAACCACGCCTATCAACTTTATTTAGCAGTTGAAGACATTGACCATTCGAAAACACGCGCACGTTCTCCGCAGACCAATGGTATTTGTGAACGTTTTCATAAAACGATTAAACAAGAATTTTATGATGTTGCTTTTCGAAAAAAAATATATCGTTCCCTAGAAGAATTACAACAAGACGTTGATGCGTGGATCAAAACATATAATGAGGTCAGGCCCCATTCCGGCGAGCGTTGTTATGGAAAAACACCCATGCAAACTTTTCTTGATGCAAAGCATTTGGCACAAGAAAAAGAATTAGATAAACTATGTAAAACTATTCCAAGCGTGTCGGCAGATGAATTGAATAAGGCGCACAGTAATCACGACACGCAACTGGTAGAGGAGTAATTAGAATCCGATCTATCGGACAGAAAATATGTCCGATAAATCTCAACTGTCAGATCAAGTCGAGAGTTCTACACTTGATTCCAAACAGCGCGACAGCGCGTATAAAAATCTAAAAACGCCGCTTGTAAATCCTTCGGCTCCCACCAATTCTCTTCACAGTCCAGCCAATGCAAACACAACACAGTATTGTCTTGTGGCGCGCGATACACGCCCCAAAAACTAAACACAGTCGCATCATTGTAATGCTTGGACGTTTCTGCCGTGTCAACAGTAATAAACACCGCTTCAATCTTCGGCTCTTCTTCCAAACACAAAAACCACTCGGATTTAAATAATCCACCACCAGCAGGCTGCGGGTTTTGTTGGTACTGCGCCGCAAATTCATAGGGCGCTGTTTTTTGCAAGTTCGTCAAGACCGAACGGCATTGAAATTGCGGCCACAGCGGGTTGCAATGCTCATCTAACGCCGGCAAAACCACTTGATCCCAGTGTTCACCATCAAAGCGCGAGCGTCCGGTTTTAGCAGAAACCGACAATAATCGTCCCGCCAAGTCATCTTCATGCGTGCGCTGACCAATAAACACAATCGGTGTATCCATCGAATTTAACCGGCTTCTTAACGTATTCATGTACCATTTATTCGCAGATTCTCGAATCGTTTCACTCGCCGCATCACCCGGTTTAATAATATCGTCAATCACAATAGCACCACCAAAGCGATTGACGTTTTTTAGGCCAGCCCCAGTGCCAGTAATCCCACCCTCAGCACCCACACCAAACACACGACCTTGTGCCGTCGTTTTAAAATCAGATTTCGATTTAGTATCGTCACGCAGTTTCACCCCAAATAATCGCTTAAATTTCTCATGCGTAATGATCTCTTTTACTTCTCCCGTGTACCGCGTCGCTAAATCCGCACCATACGATACATACAAAAACTGACAATCCGGGTAGCGCGCTAAGCACCACGCCATCCAATTCACCACCATTTCTGTTTTGCCATAACGTGGCGGAATATTGATAATCAGGCGTTTGATTTTGCCATCAAAAACCTGAGTCAATGCTTTCGCAATCGTAATGTGGTGCGATTCCCGCCCTTCAGGATCGCTAAATTCAAAGCACTTACCATGACGTTGATAAAAAAAATAGCGCAAAAACTTGCTGTAACTTCCCAGCAAATCACATTTAAACCGCATCAGCGCATCCAGCTTCGATTGCAACTCAGTAGGCTTTTTTGCTGTCATTCAGCATCTCCTCATCGATACCACTCAGCTCAATGGTCTGCTTCACGTCTTGCTTGATTTCTTGTTTATCACGCCAGCCAAAGCGGTTCTTCATGTTCATGTACCACAGCGCACAATTGAAATCCTTTTTATCCAAACCTTCCCGTCCAGCTTTTTCCCACGCACCTTGTGCAAACCATTTCCCTTTTTTTATGGCCTTACAAAAGTCTGGTTTATAATATTTTGAGCTTGGGTCTTGCCAACGATGCAGTGTTAAATAATCAATATTCAGGTCCAAAGAAACTTCAGCTAGCGATTTTCCCTCTCTCATGAATTCAAGCACCAGGCCACACATTTCTGGGCTGTACTTCGTCGGCCGCCCCATCGTCTTCTGCGTCGCTTTTTTCGCTTTCTTTGCTTTCTGCACTACCTTCGCTTTTTTCTGGGTCAATTGTTTTGTCATTGATTGCTGCCCTCATTGCTCACGCACATTGTTTTGCGCTAACGTCGCCATCGTCCGCACGGTCCAACCAGTTCATATTTTTCTGTGACAGCGTCGAACCTTTACTGCGCACAATGGCCAACTTTGCACGCAATCCATCCGCTGCTGAAAATCGCTGATACACCGGTGAATGTTGAAGCTGCGTCACTTTTTTATTTACCTCCATTTGCATAGAATTAACATCCTTTTCATCGCTTTCTTTTTCTGTCTTCGCTTTATTGTCTCCAGTGATGAGTCGTTCGGCCCTAATCTCAGGCTGCAATAAACGCTCACCACGAAGATATTTTTCTTTTTGTGACTCGTAGTGGCCTGAAAAACGTTTTCGCCCCTCATAAGCGCTCGCTTGCTTTTTTAGCCAATACAAATCACACGCGTGTGCTGTTGGGTACACAATCGGATGAAAATCCCAGTCGCATTTAATCGCCGCGTTATAACATTCATCCATCGCAGGTATGCTGCGCTCCTTCATGCGCAACGGAAATCCGCGAAACTGTAACGGATTCGGCGGAAAATCTGTATGCGCTTTATTCCAGTCCGACTGCAAATACATCATCGCTAATGTGATTTCTTCAAATGTCATCTTCGAAATAATCTCTAACCAAGTTTGTTTTAACAACGCTTGCGCCTTTTCACCACATTGCAACGAAGTCCATGAGCGTCCGTACAAGCAACTAAATTTCAAAAAAATGTGCTCCACCGTTTTTATCGTCCCGTAAGTACCGGGCGACTTCTTGCCTATTGTGTCAGAACAACGGTTCGTTGCGCTCGTAGAACTCAACACCTTGTCGCATAATGCGCTCGTAATTGCTTTCGGTTCGCTGTAGTCCATGTTTCATACCTCCTGTTGCTAAGTGGCTCAATACAAGCTTGTCTGCCTGCGCTATAAAGTTTTCAATCTTGTCAGCATTTCGAAAAATCAATCCTAAACCGTCATACACTTCATTGCGGTCGTTCTGGCCCATGTGAAATGCCGATTTAGAACAACCCGTGATCGCTTGTTTTAATTCGTCTTCAGTGAAGTTGAGTTTTAACCCTTTGCGAATATCACGCTTGCGCTTGTCATCCAGCTTTGCTCTGGGATGGTTCATAATGGCTTTCCAGTGCTCGAATATTCTTGTGATGACCGCAGCATCAGGATTAGATTTTCGTTGCTTCTGGGTGCTTGGTTGTGCGTTTAATTGTGCGTGTGGTTTTTGTTCTGTCTCCTCATGAGAATTATCCACAGGTAAGCTTTCATCGAATTTGACATTATTATTATTTAATCCTTTAGTATTAAATATATTACCGGATACCGGAGGTATGTCGGTTTTTGCATTTTTACCCGTGTCGCCTTTTTCAGAAAAAATATCACAACCTGCTGTTTCAGAATTACTTTTATCAAAACACAATGTGTCGCCTTTTTCCGAACAAAATGTGTCGGCTTTTTTCTGGACACACTCATCCGTAGACGCTAAACAGCACACCAAAACAAGATGATCCCTATCAATTTCTTGTAAAATTTTCACAATACCCCATTTCTCTAAACGCTTTATCATCCGTCTTAATTGCTGACGACCGTACCGGCTTGTTTTTTCTCCTGGGTGAGGCTCTTCATAAATTTCTTCCGACAATTGCTGATACGAAATCTTGCGTTTAACGCCTACAATGCCTGTTTTAAAATCCATGTAGGGTCGAATACCAAACGCATATAAGGCTTTGTACACACTTCGTTTGCCGTACAAGGCCGCTTTTTCTTCACTGTTTAATTTCCATTCCATAATGATTCAACCCTTATCCAACAACGCCACCCAAACACCCATCAGGATGAACTGGGTGGCTAGAATTAATAAAATGTTCACTCGGCTTCTCCCTAAACATTATTGCGACAAACGGCCAACCTCTTTTTCAATTCATCCGCATTTGACGCATCCCAAATCATGATGGCTGCGATAAAAAACGGTGCGCTGCACAGAAAAACAATTGCAAGGTTTTCGGATAACTCTAAAATGTCAACTCTCGCTGTTGTATCCCTATGTTTCATCCTGGCAAACTTCTAGCATCTTTTTTAATTCAACTGAGCCTGAGCTGTGATTAATCGCATGGTAGATGCATGCTTTTTCAACGGGTGATGGCTTATCAAATGTTTTAAACAGAAGATTCAATGAGGCAGCTACGATTAAAAATATCATTAGAGGCATGAGGTCAAGAAGGCAATCTCTCATATCGTCTCTCCGAAGCCGCAAAAGCCTCGCGGCACTAGAAAAGCTAAACCCCGCACCGCCGAACTTACCCAAAGCCCAATGACGCGATAGTTGGGCTTAAGCCTTAGCGACTGGGCTGGTGGTAGCGCTCGAGCTTTGTTCAAAATCTGACGAACTCGTAATGGAAAGGCTCTTACCCCTCCAGACAGCAAGATTCCGGCGCGCTTACTGGGATTCAAACCATAAATAAGATAAGATTGCTGCCTGCCCATGTTTTCGGTAAGATGTGAGCATGTTTGTAGGATATTTCTTGCAAAGTGGAATTGGGCTGTTTTGCGCAAATGTAGACAGAGGTTATCATTATCATAAGAGATTCTACTAAACCCACGTAAGAAAACTCTTAAAATATTACTAGCCATCTTCTGTTAACTCCTAAGCACGAAACTGTCCTTTCGTCAAACTTTCAATTTGGTAGGAACGGCCAAGTGGGATGTTCTTCCATTGATGTATCGCCTGAGGCTTTATATTTAGTGCTTTTTCCGTAGGAGAGATACCCCCAAAATATTGAACTACCCTATGAAAATGCGAAGCTGAATATTTCATTCATCTAATTGTAAGTATGCTTTCGCATAAAAGTCAATAGGTAAGCATACTTTCTGATAAAAAATGTAAGATCTTTTACAATAGCAGCGAGGCAATATGAGGCAATATTATGAAATTTGGTAAACGTTTTCGATCCTTACGGGCAACCTCTTGTGGCAATCAGGAGGGCTTGGCCAAAAAAATAGGCATTAGTCGGGTTGCCGTTTCCCAGTGGGAAGACGAAAAAGTTCAAAAAATATCATTAGACCCTTTCTTGCGTGCATGCGCAATTTTTGGCGTAAATCCATATCATTTAAGATACGGAAGCGATGTAAAAAAATATATACCCGAATATAACCCTGTAAAGATGTTTGGTGAATTTCAAGGTAATCAATCTTTAGAAATAGAGATAAACAAAAAAATAAATCGTATTAACTCATTGCTAGAAAAAATATCTACTGAAACAGAGGAATTAAAGTCTATCCTTTGTAAAATATCCTAATTGATTGTTGGTGAACCGGCGTGCCGCTTATGCGCGTGATAGATTTTTACCCTCCTTGGAAAAAATCGACTCGCAAGCACACTAATAGAGTTAAATATTACTGCTAGTGTTCAAGAAAACCAGCATACCTGACTCGACGCCGCCTAAAGATTTTTGCCACTCGCTACGCTGCCTACGGAACTCCGTTCCTTCGGCACTCCGCTCTGTCAAAAATCGGCGGCTGCCGCGGAATACTCGCCATCGGCTTCGCCTCTCCATGGCTCGCATCGTAGCACATTTAGGATATTTTTTAAGAGCCGGTTCACCCTACCCCAAGATGTTCCGGACCTTAATTTAAAGTCGTCAATAAAATATTTTTAAAATCCATCTTCTCCGGTATTGTTATTACCAAAATTATCAGAATAACTGCGGGAGTGTAAGCTTCCTCTTTCCCCCTCATCATATCCTGGTGTTCTATGACCTTCTTCTCCAGTATAGGGGTTTACATTCCCTTTGCTTGAATAGTTATCATAACTATCACCATCGGGATTACTACGATAATGTGGCGCAACATAAGTTCCATTAGATCGCGTATAGCCATGCACGTATACATCAGCAAATACAGCGGCATTGACGCTTAGTAAAGTTGCGGTTACAAGTATTATAAGTACCTTTTTCATATATTTTCCTTTTTGTTTGTTTTTTGAGCAATGGGTTCAGCTCACTTTTTGTCTGCTTAATTGATTTTTGTATACTGAATACATTTTTCCCAATCATTCAGTCACATGAGCCTGCCATGGTATATCTTAATCATCTAGTTCACAAACAAAATCTCTTAAAAAATACCACTCATTCTTAGCAAAGAAAAAAATCTTACGCAAAATGTAAATTTAATTGATTTTTTTTGAAAGTATATTTACAATTTTACTAAAGTTTACGAAACAGGAACCCCAAACATGGAACTTGACAGGAAAATGACCAGCTTAACACACGACTCTACCGAACACCCTGACGATTACTGGGAAGACTACGACAGCGCAGAGCTGTAGTGTCTAGGAATTGAACAATAGGAATAAGGAACAGGAATATGGAAAACACAACCGAAAATAAAAATGCAGCTCTAACAGGCGCCGCTAAGCGTGGCCACCTCGAATATGTGAAATCTCTCATTGAGAACGGTGCTGATATTCATGCCGATGATGATTATGCGCTGAGATTGGCTGCCTATAGCGGTCATCTCGACGTGGTGAAGTATCTCGTTGATAACGGCTCTGATATTCATGCTTACGATGATTATGCGCTGAGATGGGCTGCTGAAAACGGCTATCTCGACGTTGTGAAATATCTCGTCGAGAACGGTGCTGATATTCATGCTTGGGATGATTGTGCGCTGGCATGGGCTGCTGCAATCGGTCATCTCGATGTCGTGAAATATCTCGTCGAGAACGGTGCTGATATTCATGCCGATGATGATTGCGCGCTGGAATGGGCTGCTGAAAACGGCAATATCGACGTGGTGAAATATCTCGTCGAGAACGGCGCTGATATTCATGCCGATGATGATTATGCGCTGAGATTGGCTGCTCGAAATGGTCATTTTGAGGTGGCGAAGTATCTCACTGCACTGGTGAGTGAAAAGGAGTAATCATGCCAGCAACACTAAAAAACATCATTGACCGCATTCATAGCAGACTGGAATACGAGCGCACGGCTTATCCCGATGTAGAGAAAACGTATTTAAAAATCCACCCCAGTGATTACACCGAATATGTAAAGCACGAGGGTCATGCAGATTTTTATTTTACATACACAGAGGGTGCAAAAACGCGCAAAGTGATTATCTCTCTCTATCCGCTGGGTCAATGCGCTGCAATGAATATGGCGGCCCCTTATTACAAACGGTTGCGACAGATTACGAGCGAAGCAACAGTGCATGATTCAAAGAAAACCACGATTGCGCTGGGCGATATAAAAAACATGCTGGATGACAGTATTCATGCGATTGACCGCATGAGTGGTGACTATCCCAGGGAATTATTGCTGCACATGCGCGATTACGCTTCGTACGTTAACACAACCGGAAAAACAACATATCGCGGCATTACGTTGCAACAATATATATAGAGGAAAACAACATGCCAAAGCGTGACCCACTTAAGAATATGAAAGCAATGCTAGATCGCTATATTGCACGGTTTGAAAGTGATTCGGGCGTTAGACCAAAACGCATTGCGCTGTCCGCAAAAGATTACGACACATACTTCGACATAGAACGCAAGGTGACGTATGCAGGGGTGGTATTACAGCGGCATAAAGAAGTGTGTATGCATGGGCACAAAGATAACGGCATCAATGATGCTGATAAAAAACGAATACTGTAACCAATTTAATGATAAGGAGACAACCATGAAAGATTCATTGAGATTCGTGATGCTTAGGCAAAGGCAGTCTCCAAAAATTACTTTGTTTTTATTGACAAAACGACATGGCTTGGAGTATCGTGATGGAGAGTGTTTGAAACCACTAACCAATAGCGGAATATCCGCCCCGTCAGATCAGCGGATATTTTTATGCCTAGCGTTTGGTGCTAGGTGCGGCAAAGCGGTAACGCCTGCTACTCGACTATTGGCGAGGTTTCAACACCTAGCACCACTTTTTGAAACGAAGTGGTTATTTGAAACATTAACCAATAGGAAATCCATCGGGACTGTTTATTAGTTTGTGTAAATCGCGTCAGTCAGAATTATGAATCAGCCATTGTGTTAACTGATTTTTTAATTTTATCAAAAACTACATTGCGTTCAAATTAATTTCCTCTCTTATGAATTTTAAGTTTTATACAAAATCCGCCAGGCGATCTTCAAACATAAGGGCAAAACGATTCATGGCGGCACCCCAGTCTCGAATCGGCATGGTCCATTTTTTGGCTATATTTTTTAACCCTAAATAGAGTTGTTTTAAAGCGGCATCGTCCGACGGAAAAACTCGTTTATTTTTAATAACTTTTCGGATACTCATGTTCAGTGATTCAATAGCGTTAGTGGTATATTGGACTTTGGATAAATAAAATCCCTTGCCAGTTAGGACAATAATCAAAAAATGTGAGTTTCTAAATCTTAAGCTGTTTTTTGCAGCAATTCGTAGAATTTCTCAGGTGTAAAATTTATTTTATCCAACCATGATTTTACTATCCCAATCAAATCCTCTATTTTTTCAGGGTCTGAGTTTTGCGTCTTTTCTTCAGTCCTCTGAATCGTTTTAATTTTTGAGTTGCTATTTTTGAAAATAGCAGGATGTCGCGTGCGTTTCCCCTGCGTATCACCTTTGGTTCTGCCTTGCGGATTACCGCGTGGTTTGCAGAGATTAGCAGGCGTGCCAACGGTATCAAGCACCGTAGAAAAACCCCGTTGCGTTTGTGAAGGGGTCGCAGTTATTGATGGTTTTTCGTTATCCACTTGGAAGCTCGGCAAATACCGCTCCCATTTTTTCGGTAAAATCGGGGCAAGATTCCTCGCTAGATAAAGTTGCGTATACGCTAATGCTGTCATCCGCCACCAATCTTCTTCGTGCTTAACATCCGGTGTTTGGTATCGGTCAAATAACAGTTTGTCTTTACCAAAACGAAAGTAGTGTTCAATGTCATAGCGTCTATCGTAATAGTGATAGGCTTCTAATGCTGTGATTTCATTACGTCGTTCACCAGCGAGTCCTAACCAGAGTGGATTTTTATATAAAGATTTACCGTTAGCATCAACCGCAACCAATTGCACAACAGTAACAGGATGCTCATATCCTTTAAATTGCTTTGAACCACGCAGTAATTGGTCACGCCATATTTTAATCTCCAATTGGTAAGTTTTGCCACTGCGGGTTGTAATGGGTTGCTGCACAATCTCATCGGATTCACGGTGAGTCGTGCTGTCGTTTAGTTTCATCGCATCACCATAGCGTTTTATACTTCCTGAGGTATTATCTTCTATTGATGCGGGCGCGAAAACATTACGGGTACTGTTAAAACGGAAAAGATGTACCCAATTGGGATTTTCGCTAACCAGTTTACGGCAAGCTTCTGTACCATATTTTGAATCAGCCACGCTAACCACCAATTTATGAGTAAGCGCTAAGTCTGCAATACAACGGTTAATTTGCTGCATCCCAACTACATTGCCTTTTTCATCGCTTTTAACGCGCCTCGTATCCAGTGGAACTAACCAATGCTTTTCTTGAGCTGCACCATCATTGGGCAATAGTGATACCGTTGAATATTCATGTCCAATGGTAATCGGTTTGTTACCCGGTGCTGGATTAGGGCTGTAAACCACATGGCGATCTTCAACACAGTGTGCACTTTGACGCGACTGTGGTGTCGTATCCGCAATAATGATCACACGGTCATCGCTATGACTCACATGTTCATATTGTATTTTCATCATGCTATCCCAACAATTTGCTACCGACAAACCATCGCTAATCGCATCGGTAATACTACTGTATTCACGTTCAAAGTATGGCGATTCACATAATTCTATGGGTGTTTTGCAGCGATGGCCATGGCTTGAAAGGGCATCGAGTAAATTCATATTGGCATCGCGTCGCGCGGGGAAGATGTTGTAGAGGAATGTACGGAATTGTTTTAGTTTTTCTGTCGCTAACATCGTTTGTTCCTTATTTTATTTTTTCGAACAAACGTTGTTTACAACGTAAAATTTTTTTTCGGTTTCTATGTCAAGCAATTTTTAATTATTTTTATAAATTTATCCAAAGTCCAACATATGGATGATCTCTGTTCGCCTTGCCCGACATAAATACGACAACTCCATAAAAAGTGGAATATAACCCGTAGCCAGATTCAATACCAATTCGTATTCCTGGTCTTCTATGTAACGCTGCCGAGGTTTTTCCCTGTAAAGCTTAACGCCCTGGCAAGGGTTGTCCGTAACATCATCAAATCGTTCGCGGCCCCAATTAAAGACTGCCTTTAAAAACTGCACATGGCGATTTGCATAAACTTTTTTTCTAGATCGACTATCAAGGTATTTTCGTATTACTTTTTGGGTAATACGCGAAATATCTACATCGCCAAATAATTTACCATTGCTTAGCTTAGTCTTTAAAAGTGTTCTCGCATACTTTTCATACGCGATCTGCGTGTTCTTCCTTTTTTCTTTAAATTGTTTGCTATCTAAAAATTTATTCACTAACCAGTATAGAGTATTAGAGGTTCTCCCAAGCAATCTTTCATACTCCTGATGAACTTTCGATAATGGGGCGTCTCCTTTAGCCAGCACGATTTCTTTGCCAAATTGTCCATTACCCAAATAGGTCTTATACACATACCTTCCTTTCGACAAATACACATATTTTGGTAGTTGCTGATTTTTCTTTTTACGATTACGCCCCATGTTCAAAATCTACGTCAAAATTTAGATTATCTTCCAGTGCGGCATTGATAGCTGTCGCTGTCGTACAAATTTTTTTGCCAGTCACCTCAAAAAAACGAATGCCTTTTTTCTGCAAGCATCTTCTAAGCGCTCCGCGTTGCTTAATACCAAGCCATTGCTTAAGGGCTTCTTCGCAAACCAACTCACTATTTGATAGGAATGCAGTGTTAGCAGGCGTTTCCATCACTCAGCATCCTTACAACGGTTGATAAAATCGATATTAAATGGCTGCACACTATTTTCCTGATGCAGGATAGCGTCAATCAATCGTGGAAATTGTGCGCGTGGTATAGCAACACCCTGAACCCATCGCATATAACGATAGATAGTATCAATATAAGACCGCGTATCATTTTCGGTAGGAGGCGCCCAGCGTGAAATGATGTCATCAATAGTCGTTAAATGATATTTTTCTCGATAGATTTCCAGAATCTTAAAAATAGCCCGTATGCCATACTCCACCGACACAAACTGGCAAAAGTCAGGGTCGGTTTGGTCTTCTGCTAATCCCAGCCAGGGTTCACCGTGACGGATATTGCCAGGGTTGTTATTTCGAAAGCCTCTTGCTTCATTGTTCAGGTTCATTTTAAGTTCTCCTCATGCTAGTTAGCTGGGGCACCATCGCTAGACAACGCCCCAAGGCTTAAAATTATTTTCATTGCGCACAAGTTTTTACTTCAATCAATTCATAGCGCGCATACCAAACAGTACGTCCCATTTTGTTTGTGTAGCTCTCTTTTGTAGTTCGGATGCTGTAACCTCCGTCACGCAAATCTTTAATCCGAGCAGCCAAACGATAAATGCCATAATGCAGCATCGCCTCTCTGGCCGTAATGGGCCGTTTCTGCAAATGCTTTAAAATGATTTTATTTTGACTGTTACAACTCATCGTGATTTCTCCTCTACTGAGAAACGGATTTCATTAATGTTTCAAAAAAGGGTCGTGCAAATTCCCGTACTTTTAACCGAAAATAATAATCGGGTTCTTTCAATGCCTCTTTGACGGTGTTATAAAATGCAAACGCCATCTCATCGGGGATGCCCATTTCTTTTTTCAATAACGCATCGTAAACGTCTCGGTTGAACCGGTAATCCTCAATATCCTTATATGCGAGTAGATAGCCCCATATCTTTGCGTGTTTGTCATCCAAGCAGGTGTGCTTAAACACATCGCGCCAATCATAGAGGACAGTCACGTTTTCAATGCTGATGGTTTTATCTTGATTCGTGAGCGTCATACAAAAAGCCGCGTCTAGCGCATAGGCTATTTGTTCATCCGCGTTAAACTCACTCGTTACCGATAACGTTGCGTGCGTGATACTCATATGCTCAATTAACAACTCGTCCTGTTTCATGGGAGTCCTCCTTAATTTTTTATAAAAGCCATCCGTGGCTCTGATATCCATCAATTAAAACGAAACGCTCATTTTTACATTCGCGCCGTTATGCCCGTTACTGGGTTGCCACGCAAATGCACCACCGATGCTAAAGCGTTTCCCAATAGGCACATTCAGTCCCACCTGCATCGCTTCTTTTTGTTTTTGAAAGAAGTTATCGAACTCGACATAGGGGATGACACCTTTGAACACATACGCATTCATGCCCACGTCATACCCGACGAGTGATAGCCACTGTTTATTGTTAGTCGGTACGCGGTTATAATTGACCTCAGCATACGGACGGATATAGCCAGCGTTGTCCGTAATGCCAGCAGTCGCACCGTAACTCCAGCGGCTGTGATCATAGCGTGTCGTGTTGACGGAGGTGTAGAGATTGGGGTTTAGGTTGTACTGCACACCAAACTCATAACCTAAATCGAGATTGCTAATAGTCGTAGGAATCTCGGGATTGAGGGTTAGCACTTCCGTCTTCACATTCCAATGCTGAAACGCCAAAGCGTTCAAGCTGATGCCCAACAGGGCAATGGGTAAGTATTTTTTCATGTTGATTTCTCCTGTGTTGTTGTTAAGATTAAATCGTTCTATTCAGTAATTTCTGTATAAAAATGCTTCCTAAAAGTATTCGCAAAATGATTTTTATCTTTTTCACCACATTCATCCTATTTAAAAAAGCGCGACTACAGCGTTATCAGTCATCGAACCCCAGATATTGAGGTTCAAATGCGCTGGAGTCGCACTAACCGGTTTAGAATGGTATATCCTCATCGAAATTCCCATTGTCTATTTGTCGTGACGCGGTAGCTGAATTCGTTTGTACCTTTTTTACTGTGTCACCTGCAATATAATCTTTAACACCCATACGATCTTTATAATCAGGGTTTTTAGATTTCTGCCACGCCAGTTCACAGCGACCTTTTTTATTGTCATAGTTCGCTGCATACGTTTCGCCTCGCTCATAGACTTCGGGTTCACCGACCGCATCCCAAAAATGTTTGAGCTTATAAGCCACTTTCGAATCAGGAACGAGATAATCGGTAACAAATCCAACTGCACCGGTAGCATCGGTGACCTCGAGCGTCAACTTAAACATTTCGTTTCCTGCTCCTGAAACTTCCTCGGACACTTCTTTAACAAGAAAGGTGGCTGGGCCTTCTTCAAGTTTTCGTTTCAAATCATCCAGTTCTTCTTCGGTATAGACACGGTGTTGCATTTTATTGTCTCCTGTAGTTAAGCGGCTTTCGCCATGGTGTTAGCTGAGGAATCTTTTGCTTTCAGCTCATCGACCAATGCTTGCGCGCGGTCAACGGGCTTTTCTACTGGCGTTGATTCGACTGTTTTTTCTGGATATTTTTTATCAATCCAATTGAGACAGCCTTGGGTTTGCTTCGCATTGAGCTCATTAATGCTGCTGACATGAGCGGCATCTATCCAGCGCTGCACGACTGAGTCATGAATACGATGGAGCTTAATAAGTTGCTGTAATCGCGCATTAGCCTTGCTCTCGTTGGGTGTAACAGGCTCAACAGATTCGTCAATATAAGTTGCTTCAATCGCAGGGCTTGCGTCTGCTGTTGATGCAACATTTTTAATGGGGCGGTAATCTTCAACTTCTTCGCGCACTTGCAATCCCTTTAAAGCATCGGGAAACACATCACGAATCGCAAAAGCTCGAGCACGCATTTGTAGCATACGTTCAGGATAGGTTAGCCAGACATTTTTACCCCACAATCCAGCGCGTTCTGCATCCGCTTTGCTGAACGTTTTCGTATGAGGGGATTGGTTTTTGCGTTTAACGGTACAGGTAGCGACATTATTTTTTATGGTTTCCTGAATATCTTCAAATTCGGGATGACTTTTGACTAAGGCCAATAGCGTATCGCCCCAAATACAATAACGTCCATTAATAAAGGCAATGTTCTGTAGCGATTGCACATAATCCAATCCCAAATTAGCCCCGATCACCATCGCGCAAAAAACTTCTGCGGGCTTGCCTCTAAATTCCTTTGGTACAAAACTGGTTTTTGCTAGCATCTCAGCGATGCTTTTTGCATCATCAAAATTCTGTGGTTGGTAAACTTGTAATAATTGATTATTCATAATACTTCTCCCTATTTTATTTGACGCAAAATGCCCGTGTGGGTTCACGCCTCAATTGATACTGCTTAAATAAATCGGGATTCGTTTTTTTGAGCGCTTGACTATCAAAATAAGCAGCGCCTTTGCGCTCCCGATAGGTAGCGAGTGTTACGCCTTCTGAATCGACTAAGCGTTCATGACCTTCCATGCAAACAACTAAGCGATCTTTAAGTTTGGCTTCCTCTTCTTTGAGTGCTTTATTTTGTGCCTTTATAGCTTTATAACGCTCAAGTGCTTGTTGAGCTTCGCTGTCAGCAACCTTGGCTTCCCACTGAAGGGATTTATACAATCGTTTGCAGTCTTCTGCATTGATAGGTTCTGGTGGAATACGCTTAAGTACGAAATCATTCCAAAACCTCACAGCACGTTCTTCAATAATCGCCTCTAACTCAGCATTGCGTTGATACGTATAAATCACATGTTCACAACTTTCGCGAAAAAAGACCGCGACATCGACTTTCTCAGCATCGGCAATACTGGCATAATGCGCGACTTGGAACAGGTAGGCCTCAGGAATCTCATTCGTACCAGGCTCACCCCAAAGAGGAGAGCGTGACGCCGTTTTGCATTCAATAATAATGTTACTGTTTTTGACTTTGCCGTCGATATTGGCAAAAAGGAAATCGTATTGGGGATGGTAGAGCGTATCGCAATCGCTTAGGATTTCGCAGCGTTGACTTTGCTCATAGTGCCGAATAATAATCGGCTCAAAATCCTGTCCAAACTGCATGAATGCATTAGACTCATCAACAATAGCGTCACTTGTTTTTTCCTCGTACACATCAAGTGGTGTTTTGTAGCGAGAAAATCCTAAAATGGCACCAATATCCGTACCCCCTAAACCGTTTTTTCGTTGTTTTTTTTGTGCCTCGGTCAGCATGATGAATCTCCTTTATGCCTGATGAATAATCCCAATAAACTGATGGGCTATTTTTTTAATATCACGGCGATAGCGAAACCACCGCGTCCATGGGTATTCTTTTTTTAACCGCTGTTCAGCAGTTACCTGATCTTTCATAAAGCGTTCCATTTTCTTTTTTCTCCTGATTTTTTAAGTAAATCTCTTCTCGGTGCACAGGGATATCCCTAGGGGCACTAATGCCTAACCGGACATAACATCCATAATGATGTTGTTCGACATCCAGCACGGTGACCGTGACTTCATCGCCTATTTTTATTCGTTCACCGATTCGTCGGCCTAGAATTAGCATCTGTCTCTCCTTAGGCGGCCAAGCGCTCTTTGTGGTATTCGATGGCCGCGTCTGCTGCGCGCTCTTTTTGGATTTCGCTATCTGCATCGAGTGCTTCATCAATGGCATTGCGCGCAGCAGCAATATCGTCTTCGAGTTCGCCGATCTTGTGGCGCAAACTCTCTACCTCAGGAATATCTGCATAGGCTGTCATTCCGTCCATGCGTTGATAGGTGTTTTGGACAGCGTTCCACAATAAATCCAAGAGCTTGTGGCCATCATTCTCAATATCAAAATCGACTTTTGCTCGCGTTAACTGAAATAACAGTTTGGATGGCGAGTTGAATTTTTCTTGAAGCAGTCGAATGCGCTGATGCAAAAAATAAATCTCAAAAGCCATGCGCGCATCGGCATCTTCTGTTTGGTTATAATGATCAAAAATAGCTTGTGAATTACTACTGTCGTAGGCTTCTACTAATGTGAATGAATCTTTCATGGTTGTCTCCCTGTGATTAATGGTTGGTTCCGATTAAAAATTGAGTGTGGTATTTTTCTTCGAGTTCTTGTCGCGTTGCATCGGCAATCTTGAGTAAATTAATTGCTTCATTGAGTAAATGCATTGCAGCATCAACTCGGTTCCACAGATTTGCTAAATCAACGCGTGACATTAAAATCATTTGCTGATTAATCGCATCAGTAATCGTTTGAATTAATGGAGTCACATCGGTAGTGAGCGCCAGATTTTTTTGAGCCGGCGCTGTATTAGCGTTTTTGGATTGCCAGTAATGAAACAAGGCTTGGTAGCATTCTTTCTTGTAGAGCAGCACTGCTTCTCTAGCTTGTGCATTTCGGATACGGCGGTCATTAATAGTGAACAACCAGCCGTTGAGCATGTCTAGTGGGAGTAAAATCATTTTTCGTAGTTTGCCGTCTTCAGCAACCGTTCTTGTTACACGAACGGTTGAGCGTAAGACCGCATCACGCTTGCTTCTTTCAAATTGACTACCCCAAGCCAGACCTAAAATTTCACATATAGGGCGAACTGCAGCATGGGGTTTACTATCAATTAAGCAGGTTGGAATGCTAGTTCCGTGAAAGGGAACCATAGAGACGGTTGTGTCCATGATGGATTGGGTCTGTAAATAAGATTGTGTAAATGCGATAGTCAGGGAAAGGTCGTTAAAATTATACGGAGTCTTTGACTATGGCAATGAAAACCAATAAATTAGATCCACAGGTTGTGGAATATTTTCTCAAACATACCAAGACCGCATCTGATATTTTCGGTGATACTGGTTTGTTAAAGGAGTTAAAAAAGGCACTGACGGAGCGTATTCTGGAAGGGGAGCTGACGGACGCGCTGGGTTATGCAAAACACGAAGTGTCTGGCAACAATAGTGGTAATTCCCGCAATGGGCACAGCCAAAAAACGATCAAAACAACAGATGGCGAGATGACCATTGAGGTTCCTCGTGATCGTAACAATGAGTTTGTACCGCAATTGATTCCAAAACATCAAACCCGCTTTGATGATTTGGATGACAAAATTATGAGTCTTTATGCACGGGGTATGACTACCCGTGATATTCAAGATCAGTTGAAAGATTTGTATGGCACAACTATTTGTTCGAGTCTCATTTCTACAGTAACCAACGAAGTGATTGAAGAAGTGAAGGCTTGGCAAAGTCGTCCGTTGGACAAGGTGTATCCGATTGTGTATTTGGACGCTTTAGTGATTAAAGTGCAGCAAGATAAAAAGGTTATCAATAAGGCATTGTATTTGGCTTTAGGAATTAATATCGATGGGCAAAAAGAATTGCTAGGTATTTGGATTAGCCAAAATGAGGGCGCTAAATTCTGGTTGAATGTATTAACGGAGTTAAAAAATCGAGGCCTAGAAGATATCCTGATTTGTTGCGTTGACGGGCTAACGGGCTTTCCTGATGCGATTGGCGCTGTGTATCCTAACACTCAAGTACAGCTTTGCCAAGCGTGTCGCGATGCTCGTGATAGATTATTGCCATCCCTGTCAATAATCGACTCGCAATACGCGACAACTTAAATAGCCGCGGACGTCCTCGTCGCCCGCGCTCCGCGACCTCACGGCTCGACTACGCACGGGCTCTCAAATGACTTGACGGCTCGTAAAGATTTTTTGCAGTCGCTTACGCTCGGCAAAAAATCCGAGCCTACCGCGGAATACGCGCCTTCGCTTCGCTCTCCATGGCGCGCATCGATTGTACACATGGTGCGGAATTCATTGCGCTATGTGGGTTGGAAAAAGAAAAAAGAAGTGGCCGCTGACTTAAAAGCTATTTATTCGGCCAGTACGGTTGAAGAAGCAGAATTGGCGCTGACGAGTTTCTCTGAGAAATGGGATGCTGAATTTCCCTCGATTGCCAAAAGTTGGTTGACTCATTGGGAGCGCATTGTGCCATTTTTTGCTTATCCGGCAGAAATTCGGAGGGTGATTTATACCTTGGACTTTGGATAAATTTATAAAAATAATTAAAAATTGCTTGACATAGAAACCGAAAAAAAATTTTACGTTGTAAACAACGTTTGTTCGAAAAAATAAAATAAGGAACAAACGATGTTAGCGACAGAAAAACTAAAACAATTCCGTACATTCCTCTACAACATCTTCCCCGCGCGACGCGATGCCAATATGAATTTACTCGATGCCCTTTCAAGCCATGGCCATCGCTGCAAAACACCCATAGAATTATGTGAATCGCCATACTTTGAACGTGAATACAGTAGTATTACCGATGCGATTAGCGATGGTTTGTCGGTAGCAAATTGTTGGGATAGCATGATGAAAATACAATATGAACATGTGAGTCATAGCGATGACCGTGTGATCATTATTGCGGATACGACACCACAGTCGCGTCAAAGTGCACACTGTGTTGAAGATCGCCATGTGGTTTACAGCCCTAATCCAGCACCGGGTAACAAACCGATTACCATTGGACATGAATATTCAACGGTATCACTATTGCCCAATGATGGTGCAGCTCAAGAAAAGCATTGGTTAGTTCCACTGGATACGAGGCGCGTTAAAAGCGATGAAAAAGGCAATGTAGTTGGGATGCAGCAAATTAACCGTTGTATTGCAGACTTAGCGCTTACTCATAAATTGGTGGTTAGCGTGGCTGATTCAAAATATGGTACAGAAGCTTGCCGTAAACTGGTTAGCGAAAATCCCAATTGGGTACATCTTTTCCGTTTTAACAGTACCCGTAATGTTTTCGCGCCCGCATCAATAGAAGATAATACCTCAGGAAGTATAAAACGCTATGGTGATGCGATGAAACTAAACGACAGCACGACTCACCGTGAATCCGATGAGATTGTGCAGCAACCCATTACAACCCGCAGTGGCAAAACTTACCAATTGGAGATTAAAATATGGCGTGACCAATTACTGCGTGGTTCAAAGCAATTTAAAGGATATGAGCATCCTGTTACTGTTGTGCAATTGGTTGCGGTTGATGCTAACGGTAAATCTTTATATAAAAATCCACTCTGGTTAGGACTCGCTGGTGAACGACGTAATGAAATCACAGCATTAGAAGCGTATCACTATTACGATAGACGCTATGACATTGAACACTACTTTCGTTTTGGTAAAGACAAACTGTTATTTGACCGATACCAAACACCGGATGTTAAGCACGAAGAAGATTGGTGGCGGATGACAGCATTAGCGTATACGCAACTTTATCTAGCGAGGAATCTTGCCCCGATTTTACCGAAAAAATGGGAGCGGTATTTGCCGAGCTTCCAAGTGGATAACGAAAAACCATCAATAACTGCGACCCCTTCACAAACGCAACGGGGTTTTTCTACGGTGCTTGATACCGTTGGCACGCCTGCTAATCTCTGCAAACCACGCGGTAATCCGCAAGGCAGAACCAAAGGTGATACGCAGGGGAAACGCACGCGACATCCTGCTATTTTCAAAAATAGCAACTCAAAAATTAAAACGATTCAGAGGACTGAAGAAAAGACGCAAAACTCAGACCCTGAAAAAATAGAGGATTTGATTGGGATAGTAAAATCATGGTTGGATAAAATAAATTTTACACCTGAGCAATTCTACGAATTGCTGCAAAAAACAGCTTAAGATTTAGAAACTCACATTTTTTGATTATTGTCCTAACTGGCAAGGGATTTTATTTATCCAAAGTCCAACATATGGAGCGTGCTGATATTAAAGAAGAGGGGGTTCATCTCAGAAGGGCGAAAGGTTCAAAAGATGAAGTGACATTATGGACATCTCGATTGGAAAAGGTGATACGAGCGGCAAAGCGGTATCATAAGGATGTCATCAGTTCGTACTTGATTCATGACAAAGATGGGCTGCCAATACAAGAAGAGGCGTTTACATCGGCTTGGCAGCGTTTGATGAAGAGGGCGCTCAAACATGGCTTGAAGGAGCGTTTTACGTTTCATGACATTAAGGCAAAGGGTGTTAGCGATCATGAAAAGAAACACAGCGGTCATCATTCTGACAGGATGAAGCGAGTTTATGATCGTAAAGTTGAGCATATTGAGAGCACGCGATGATGGTTTTTTAGGAATTTTTTTAGGAAAATCGCAGACGGCTAAAATACAAGCAAGGCGGAATTTATTTAAAACATTGATTTATATATTGAATTTTGGCTCCCCGGGAGGGACTTGAACCCCCGACCAAGTGATTAACAGTCACCTGCTCTACCACTGAGCTACCGGGGAACGGTGCTCGTTCGAGTTAAGAGCCGCTATGTTAGCGATGCTCGGTTCAAGCGTCAACCTATTCGCGCTTATTTCACCATAATTGGTGCGAGGCGCTCTAGGGCCTTGTTCAATTTTTCTTCACTTGTCGCGTAAGAGATACGAATGTATCCTGATGCGCCAAAGGGTGTGCCGGGTACGACGGCCACGTTGGCTTCGTTCAAGATATGTTTAGCGAGTTCAATGTCAGAGCTTAGCTTCAGTCGTTGCATGGTCTTGGTGACATCGATGAACGAGTAAAATGCACCATCGGAAGGAATGCAGCTCACACCGTTCATGCTTTTCAGTTTTTCAATCACTAAGGCATTGCGTTTTTGATAAGCCTCAACCATGTATAAGTATTTGCTGCGGTCGAATTCTAGGGCTGTTTTCGTCGCCACTTGCGCAATCGAATTTGGGCATCCTGTGCTTTGTGATTGGATTTTTTTCATCGCTTGAATAATTTCAGCAGGACCCGCCGCATAACCAATGCGCCAACCCGTCATCGCATACGCTTTTGAGGCGCCGTTAACGATGATCGTGCGATTGCGTAATTCTGGGCATACATTCAATAAATTCGCAAACGTGCCGTTCCACAAAATATATTCATAAATGTCATCGGACATGATGATAATTTTCGGATGCTTTAATAAAACATTTGCCAATGCTTTTAATTCCGCCGCGGTATACGCCATTCCAGTTGGGTTGCGTGGGCTATTGATTATAAATAATCGCGTCTTAGGTGTGATCGCTGCTTCTAATTGTTGCGCCGTAATTTTAAAATGCTGATCAATGCCAGCACTTATTTCCACCGGAATTCCTTCTGCCATTTTGACAATTTCCGGGTAGCTCACCCAATAGGGTGCGGGAATAATGGCTTCATCACCAGGGTTAAGTACAGACAGTGCGCAGTTATAAATACTTTGTTTGGCGCCTGAGCTGACAACGATTTCTTTTAAATCATAATCAAGTTGGTTGTCGCGTTTGAATTTGTTGACGATGGCCTCTTTCAAGGGCACGTAACCATCAACATTCGTATATTTCGTGAAGTTGTCATGAATGGCTTGGATGGCTGCTTCTTTAATGGCGTCTGGTGTCGCAAAGTCAGGCTCGCCTTGACTTAAATTAATAATGTCCCGACCTTGGCTTTTTAACTCACGAGCTAGCGCGCCGACGGCTAGGGTGGCGGAGGGTTCAATTTTTTTAGTGCGTTCTGATAGCTCTGTTGTCATGGATTTACTCCTTGTTTGTGAGGCATTAATGTAGCTGAAAATGGCAAAACGTGCTAGTCGCGTATGGGGTGAATTCCACAGAAGAAGGGGTATGGCTTTTGAATAATATACGCATCCCAGATGACATGTCATAATGACCTGCATATCGCATGACCTTGAAGACAGAATTTATCATGAAAAAACGCTTCGAACTCACATCGCAATTCCAGCCCAGCGGCGACCAACCTCAGGCTATTCAAAAGCTTGTGGAAGGGCTGACCGATGGGCTCGCATACCAAACCCTCTTAGGAGTCACTGGATCGGGTAAGACCTTTACCATTGCGAACGTCATTCAAGAGGTGCAGCGCCCGGCGATCATCATGGCGCCGAATAAAACGCTAGCCGCGCAGTTTTACGCCGAGATGCGTGAGTTTTTCCCACACAATGCCGTTGAGTATTTCGTTTCTTATTACGACTATTATCAACCGGAAGCCTACGTGCCAAGCAGCGATACGTATATCGAAAAGGATGCGGCGATTAGCGAACATATCGAACAGATGCGCCTGTCGGCAACAAAGGCTTTATTAGAGCGCGAAGACACGATCATTGTGGCGACGGTGTCTGCAATTTATGGTTTGGGTGATCCGGATACATATTTAAACATGGTGTTGCACATCAGTCGCGGTGAGCAAATTGATCAGCGCAGTATTTTGCATCGTTTGGCAGAAATGCAATACAAACGTAATGACGTTGAACTGCATCGCGCGACTTATCGCGTGCACGGCGATGTTATTGATATTTATCCCGCTGATTCTGAGCGTGAGGCGGTGCGTGTTGAATTGTTCGATAATGAAGTCGAAAATATTAGTTTTTTTGATCCGCTGACGGGGCATGTGTTGCGCAAAGTGCCGCGCGTGACTATTTTCCCTAAAACTCATTATGTCACTCCGCGACAAAAATTATTAGACATGATCGATGAGATTAAAATCGAATTAAAAGACCGTCTCGATGTTTTAGAAAAAGCGAATAAATTAGTAGAGCGGCAGCGACTCGAGCAACGCACCAAATTCGATATTGAAATGATTGTGGAACTTGGTTATTGCTCAGGCATTGAAAATTACTCGCGCTATTTATCCGGTCGTGCAGCGGGTGAGCCGCCGCCAACGTTAATGGATTATTTACCCAAAAACGCCTTAATGATTATCGATGAATCGCACGTCACGATTCCGCAAATTGGTGGCATGTATCGCGGTGATCGTGCGCGTAAAGAAACATTGGTGGAATACGGTTTTCGGTTACCATCGGCGTTAGACAATCGACCTTTGCGTTTTGATGAGTTTGAACAATTAGCACCGCAAATGATTTTTGTATCGGCAACGCCGAGCACCTATGAAGCTGAGCATGCAGATAATGTAGTAGAATTATTAGTGCGCCCTACGGGATTAATTGATCCAGAAGTTGAAATACGTCCCGTGGCAACACAGGTTGACGATTTGTTGTCGGAAATTAAAAAGCGCGTGGTGCAAAAAGAACGTGTGTTGGTAACGACATTGACGAAACGCATGGCAGAGGATTTAACTGAATATTTGAGTGAACACGGTGTTAGCGTGCGTTATTTGCATTCGGACATTGACACAGTTGAGCGTGTCGAAATTATTCGTGATTTACGTTTGGGGGCTTTTGATGTTTTGGTCGGAATTAATTTATTGCGCGAAGGTTTAGATATTCCTGAGGTGTCGTTAGTAGCAATTTTAGATGCTGATAAAGAAGGTTTTTTACGATCCGAGCGATCCTTGATTCAAACGATGGGGCGTGCTGCACGAAATATTCACGGTAAAGCTATTTTGTATGCAGATCGGATGACAAATTCGATGGACCGTGCGCTTAAAGAAGCAGAGCGTCGTCGTAAGATTCAAAAAGCGTATAATAAAAAACACAACATCACGCCAACAGGAATCAAGAAAGCAATCAGCGATATTATGGAAGGCGCTCGTGACCATACTGAAAAAGGTCGTTTTATTGATAAGGCACAAATGGTAGCAGAGGAGGAGGCCGAATATATTGCGATGCCACCTAAAAAACTTGCGAAATATCTGCGAGACCTCGAAGAGCAAATGTTTCGTCATGCGCGAGATTTGGAGTTTGAAGAAGCGGCTATGCTGCGCGATAAAATTGAAGCGATCAGAAAAGGGGTTTTAGAAATTAAAAATTAAAAAAAGTTGAATGATAAAAATAAAACATGATTCATCACATTTCGAGGAGTTGTTAATACTAATTGATTCAAATAACCAATGCTCCAGACAAAAGTGTTTTTTGCATTAGGAATCTCAAATCCTAAAAAGAGTCGGTTTTGCTCTAAAGTATCAGGGCTGACCCAGACAGGATGGTTTAAGTTAAAAAACATCTCATCAGAAATAACAGGCGTTACCCTATCTCTAATTGTGTTTGTGAATTTAAGGATAAATTTTTGTCGCACTTGTAAATTAAGCCCATGTTCATCTAAATCATCAATCTGCTCGAATCGTGTGCGCAGTGCTATTTCTAAATGATTGTGTCTGATTGGCGTCCATAAGAATTGTTGCCAAAATCGTTGTTCGTACTCTATCGATGCGCGCCATGGAGAGCGAAGCGAAGGCGCGTATTCCGCGGTAGGCTCGGATTTTTTGCCGAGCGTAAGCGACTGCAAAAAATCTTTACGAGCCGTCAAGTCATTTGAGAGCCCGTGCGTAGTCGAGCCGTGAGGTCGCGGAGCGCGGGCGACGAGGACGTCCGCGGCTATTTAAGTTGTCGCGTATTGCGAGTCGATTATTGACAGGGATGGCAATAATCTATCACGAGCATCGCGACACGCTTGAATCTTCCCCTAAATTACCGGACACTAATTTGTTAAAATCTATGAAGTAACAAAGAGGTGATCTCATGACAAAGAAGACTCGAAAATACACACCGGAATTTAAAGAAGAAGCAATCCATCTAGCACTCAGTTCTCCTTCCGTGTTAAGCGCTGCAAAAGACTTAGGCATGCCCGAAGCGACCCTCCACACCTGGGTGGATAAAGCCAGGAAGAGTGGTGAAGTGATTCATCCCAGCGCAAAGCAACCGGTCAACATAGGGGAACTCATTGAATAAAATCAACAGCTTAAGAAGCGACTGGCACGACTGGAACAGGAGAAAGCCATTCTAAAAAAGGTGGCCACGTACTTCGCGAAAGAACTCGAGTAAAGTACAGCTTTATTCAAAAGCACGCCCAACTATTTGGAATTAACTTGCTATGTGATGTACTGGGTGTCAGTCGTAGTGGTTATTATGACTGGCTATCGCGACCTATGAGCCCACGTGAGCAAGCAAACCAACAATTAGATGAAAAAATTAAGGTAATTTATATGAGAAACAAACAACGTTACGGTTCACCACGTATAACTCGTGCATTGCAAGCGGAATCGATTTCCTGCAGTCACACGCGTATTGAGCGGCGTATGCGCTCCATGGGCTTAAAAGCACTTGCCAAGCGTAGATTTAAAATAACCACAGACTCGGGTCACAACAAGGCTATTTTTGAGAATATTTTAAAGAGAGATTTCACGAGAACGGCGATCAATCAAAAATGGGTGAGTGATCTGACGTACATTCCAACCCGTGAAGGTTGGTTGTATTTAGCGGTGGTTATCGATGTGCATTCACGTTCGGTTATTGGCTCGTCAATGAATAAAAGCATGAAACAAGATTTAGTGTGTGATGCGTTATTGATGGCGTTATTCAAACGAAAATATCCAAAGCAAGTGATTATACACTCTGATCGGGGCAGTCAATATTGTTCGAAAAAATATAGGGAAATCATCAAGCAAAACAAGCTGATTGGTTCAATGAGCAGAAAGGCTAATTGTTGGGATAATGCCATTGCAGAAAGTTTTTTCCATACCCTAAAAACGGAACTTGTGCATGTGAATGATTACACAACACGCGCTGAAGCAAGGCAAAGTCTTTTTCAGTATATTGAAGGCTATTACAATCACAGAAGAATGCATTCAGCTATTGACTACAAGACCCCTGTTGCGCTTGAATGTGCTGCGTAAAATCGAAAAAAAATGTGTCCGGTAAAGTGAGGGAAGATCACTAATCTATTATTGGTTTCATTGTAGATATATCTGAAGTCATAACCTACCCAAATATTGATCGAAGGATTAACTGTGTAATCAAGAGCGCCGCGTATGAAAGTGCTATCAAATACGTTGTTACGAGTATTTAATCGATTTTGGACCTGAAAAATATATTGTAGTTTCTTCGAATTGGGAAAAAAATTTTTAACTGTAAGATTAGTCCATTGACCGCCTTCTTCAATGAGTGGTCTTGCAAGTGTCATCACGGGAGTGATGAATAACAGCAGCAATAACATCCTTGTGAATAGCTGACGCATTAATTTATAGTCCGTTTGTTAGTAATTATGTTTCTTTTAACGGATTTGTAATTGGCACGTAAATATAATCATGCGATACATTGTCGAGTCGCATGCGTAATAATGCCTTTAAAACCCAATCCTTTTCTAAAATAGCGTGTCGTTCTTGTTGCCATACTGTTGGCTCCATTCGTGCTTTGAGCGCATCAAAGCGTTCTTCCGTTATTTCTCTGACAAGAATCCAAAAAGTTGATTCCGGTACATTATAGTATTGAGACAAATGAAAAATCCACTCGCCTAAATGATATTGATACGTTGTATGCAGTAATTTATTGCGCACTTCATCGCGCTCTTCGCGTAATGTGGCAGAGCTGGGATAGGGAACCAAGTTGAAACCTTGTCCTTTAAAAGTAGGCAAATGCAATCGTAATCCACCGAAGTCACGCGCAATCGTGGCAACGGGATTGCCTTGGTGAAAGACTGCGATGGTGTTTTGCTGGTGCGCCTCTAGTGCAACGCCGTAAAGTAAATAAAGATCTAAATAACTGTTTAATACAATCTTGGCATAGCGTTGAAAATAACGTTTTGCGTCATCCACATTGTTGACACCAGCATGTTGCATGATTTCAATCAAGAGCGGAACTTGGTGGACTGGTGTTTTCTCAAAGAGGGCGGCCACGACGATGCCGGTTTCATCAGTGTATAAATGATTATTCACGTTGTCTCTAAAAATTACGGATAAATGTTTTGCAGTTTCATCGGCAAAGCCTTTAGCATGCAAGCCGATGAGCTCAGGCATGAAACGTAAGGTGCCATTAAAATTGTTTTCTTGTGCTAGGATTTGACTTAAAAAAAAGCTTATTTTAGGGCCATTTTCAGTAGAGGCTGGAGAAACCGTACGTATAGCGCTTGTGGTTTGTACGGCAATCGGTAATTTGATGTGTGGTTGATAGGGGTTAGAGATCGGCACAACGGTTCGAAAGGATAACGTTGGATTTGTAGGTAGCGTGACACTCTCGAAAATATGTAAATATCCTGACTCAAGTAATGCTTTAAATCGTGAGTGAATGATATGCACAGCCTGCCAGGGATGAATGGGCAGAGGGATGTAATTTTTACTATCAAGCCCATTTAATTTTAATTGCAATGCCCACAATGTTTTAATGTTGGGAAAGTGTTCAAAGAACCAATCGATATACTGTAAATCGTTGCTTATCGCTTCGATGTGTACGATATCGCGATGGATGGCGCCGATATAAATAGAGGTTTGTTGATGGAATTCCGGTGAATACTGAATGACGTCTTGTGGCGATAATCCCAATTTTGTTTTGCTGCAAGGATGGTACGGATGACCTTGGGTTGTCCATTGTTCGTAGAATAGGCTCTTATTGTGAATGTCTTGCTCATCAATCCATCGGAAAAAATTGTCGCTGTTGGATTGATTCATTGAAGCAGCTAAAGTTTCATTGTACTGTTTATTATTTTCATCACTAAGTGCGGTATTGTCAACGTGACTTTCAATTTCAGTTAGAAAATGTTCCCATTGTGTTTGATCGAGTTGGAGTCCTAACTCTGGTTTTATAATGGTTAATAATTGCATTGGGTCAGCTATTTGCTTGGGTGATGTTATTGGGGATTTCAAATAAAAAATATCACCTTTAATTTGATAGTGTCTGAGTGATGAGATTGTTAAATCTTGTAGCTGTAGTGAGGCAGAAGTGTTTGACAGCGGAATAATAAAGGTATCGTTTTGTTTGCTGACGGATAGTAATTGTTCGCGAAGGAAAGCTTGTAGTAGGCGCGCAATGCATTCGCGCTGTGCTTTATGTTTCGTCGGATTCATGTTCAGTTCGAACCCTCTGTTTGAAGTAGTGCCAAATTGCTGGAGTGATAGAAAGAAAAATCACACACAATGCGACTGGCAAAATGTATTTGCCAATGCCTGGGACTAGGCTATCAAGATAGTAGCCGATCAACGTCACGCCGCCCGCCCAAATGAATGCACCGATGATATTAAATAACACGTAGGTGCGATATTGCATTTTTGCCATGCCGGCAACAATTGGAACGAACGTTCGCAAAATGGGTACTAATCGTCCCAGAACTAAAGCTTTCCCGCCGTGTTTTTCATAAAACTTTCCAGCTTGAATTAAATAGTGTTTTTTAAATAGCAACGAATCATTTCGACGCAATAACCAGTTTCCGAGTTTTTCTCCAAACCAATAGGCGACAAAGTAGCCGGCACAGGCAGTGACAATCATTAAGGGGGTTAAGAGCCAAACATTGAATATATCTTGTGAGGCGAGTAATCCGGCGGCGAATAATAAACTATCCCCCGGTAAAAAAAATCCAAGAAAAATGCCTGTTTCCAGGAAGATAATTAATAACACACCGACATATCCTAGTGTCTGTACCCATTTTGTGATATCGAAATGTATTTGCATGACTAATCCTTAGCTTCGTTTGGTTGGGAATTGAATGACATTGTCTGTATTGTTCGATTGACTATCATCATTAATTGGGGGTAAACCGATCTCAATGACCTGATTATCCAATATTGTGATGGTGCTGCTCAATCGTGCTTGTCCATCGTAGTAATCGAATCCATAGCGGCGTTTGAAACGGACTCGACCCGAATCGTTGCGTTGCAAAGTTATTTTTTGAAAATTTGTTGTGCCATCGAGAAATTGCAGACTTCGTTTTTTACAAGCTTTTTTGCTAGCGGTGATAGCTAATTCTTTGGCTCTCATAGAGGATTCCCAAAACCAAATCAATAATGCAATAATAATAAGGACAATCAATCCGGTTATCGTCAGCATATTATTTCTCTTTTGCTAAGCGAAGGCTTAATTCACCACTAAAAAAACGTTTTTTCTCATTATGTTCACACAATAAAATTAATTCTCCTTTATCGGAGATATTATCCATAACACCGTTGATAGTTCCGCTCGGTGTATGCAGTGTCACAGTTTTTCCGAGCATATGATCGAGAGTTCTCCATGTTTTAATGAATGGTTCTAGACCTTTTTCTTCGAAAGTAATAATTGTGTGTAGGATTTCGTTGAGTAATAAACCTGCTAATTGATTGCGGCGGGGGGGTAGGTGTGTAATCTGTTGTATGTCCACCCAGGGTTGATCAATTTGATCGGGATATTTATTAGGGATGTAGGTATTGATGCCAACACCGATCACAACGGCGCAATAACCATGATGCTCTGCCACCATTTCGAGAAGCACGCCACTCAATTTACGTCCATACCATAAAATATCGTTTGGCCATTTCACAGCGATGCCATCTTCAACGCCATAACGTTTCAATGCATTAACAGCAGCAAGCGCGATGGCAAGGCTTAAGCCTACAATTTCAGCGGGATCTTTTTTAAAATGCCACAAGAGTGAATGGCAAATATTGCTACCAAATGAAGCGATCCAACGTCGGCCGCGACGGCCTCGGCCTTGAGATTGATATTCTGCAAAACAAGCGATATTTTTATTGGGGTGCTGTGGTTGTAGTTCTAATAAATAATCGTTGGTAGATTTGATTTCATCGAGAATGATTAAATCATCGAGTTTATTTTTAACAGTTTTATCCAGCACTTGTTCGATAGTTTTTTGATCGAGCAATTCGATACCGTGGGGAATGCGATAACCGCGCCCTGAAACAGAGTCGATAACAATGCCGTAATCAGTGAGTTGCTTAACAGCTTTCCAAACAGCACTGCGAGAAATACCGAGTGCGTGGGCTAAAGCTTCTCCAGAATGGAACTCGCCGTCACTGAGTAGCTCTAAGAGTTTGTAGCTGGTTTGTGTTTTTTTCATGTGAATCGATTATCGCACTAAATAATTTGATGCGCTAGGGCAGCGACTTAATAAGTCGCGCCTGCTAAAGCGATCGACACTTTCGAGCGAGGTGCAATATCGAGATGATCACAAATCATGCGGCCTGTTTTAGCGAGTTTATTGATGTCGATTCCGCTTTCAATGCCTAAACCATTTAATAAATAAACCACATCTTCCGTAGCGACATTGCCGCCGGCACCTGGCGCATAAGGGCAGCCACCAAGTCCTGCAACAGAGCTATCAACCGTTGTGATGCCTTTTTCTAAAGCGGCATAAATATTCACGAGTGCTTGTGCATACGTATCATGAAAATGCACCGCGAGTTTATCGATAGAAATGCTTTGGCTGACCAGGTCAATTAATTTTTGTACTTTATTAGGCGTACCAATGCCGATTGTGTCGCCTAATGAAATTTGGTAACAACCTAAATTGAGTAGTTTTTCAGAAACATTGAGGACCTGTTTTGGATCTGTCTCACCTTCATAGGGGCAAGCTATGGCACAAGAAACATAACCCCGAACGGGAATATGATGTTTTTTTGCGCCTTCAATCACAAGTGCAATGCGATTCAGACTTTCCTCGATGGAACAATTAGTGTTTTTTTGAGAAAAAGTTTCTGAAGCCGCAGTAAAAATAGCGATTTCTTGCACCTGCGAATCGAGTGCATCGTTTAAACCGTGTTCGTTGGGAACGAGAGCTGTGTAACGCACATTCGGGTTGCGTTTGATGCCCTTCATGACTTCGCTGTGGTCAGCCATTTGCGGCACCCATTTGGGCGATACAAAACTAGTGGCTTCGATGACTCTTAAGGCCGTCTCAGAAAGCCGATTGATGAAATCAATTTTTAACGCAGTCGGAATGTTTTTCGGCTCATTTTGCAAACCGTCTCGTGGGCCTACTTCAACGATAGTCACTTTTTTAGGGAGAGTCATCACACTTTCTCTGTTGCTGTTATCGTTTTGTCTGCACTAAAAGGCCTTGCTTTTTCTGCCCATTGATTAGCTTCCTGAACAACTTTATCGATTTCGAGTTGTGTAAATTGACCGTCTTTTAAAAGTTGTTTTCCGGCAACCCAGACATCGCTTACTTGTAAACGGTTAATGGCATAGGCTAAATGTGATATTGGATTATAGATGGGTTGTGTTAAGAAAGAATTTAAATTTACCGCAATCAAATCGGCTGCCTTTCCTGGCTCTAGCGAACCAATTTCTTTTTCGAGGCCAATGGCTTTTGCACCGTTAATGGTTGCCATGGCTAATGCTTCTTTAGCCGGTAAGAGCGTTGGATCCTCACCTGTTGCTTTTGCGATGAAAGAAGCCGTACGAATTTCCCCAAACATATCGAGATCATTATTGCTGGCTGCGCCATCGGTACCTACGGCAACATTGACACCGGCGCGGAGTAATTTCGCAATAGGAGCAAAACCGCTAGCTAGTTTTAAATTAGATTCAGGGCAATGAACCACGTGAGAGCCGGTTTTTTTTAACAGATTAATTTCATCGTTGGTTAATTGCGTCATGTGAATATTAATAAGTCGTGGTGATAGTAACCCCAGTTTGTGAATTCGTTCTAAGGGTCGCACACCGTATTCATTCATGCTCTGATCGATTTCCGTTTTGGTTTCGTGCATGTGTATGTGAATCGGTATTTTATAGTGATCGGATAATTCTTTAACGCGTTTCAAGCCATCATCGGTAACGGTGTAAGGTGCATGCGGGCACAGGCTCCAAGTGATCAGTGGGTTTTTGTCGTTGCCATCTAATGTATTAGTGGCTTTTTTAAAATAACCCGCTTCATTATCAGCCCATTTTGTGGGGACGTTGATGATGAGCATGCCAACACACGCGCGCATTCCTTCTTCTGCTGCTGTTTTTGCAATGGTATCGTGAAAGAAATAATTGTCGTTAAAGCATGTTGTCCCACCGCGTAACATTTCTGCAATAGCTAAACGCGTGCCGGCAGCAACTGAGTTTTCATCGATAACGGCTTGTTCGGCTGGCCATATATGATTTTGTAGCCAGTCCATTAATTCTAAGTCGTCTGCCAAACCGCGAAATAAATTCATCGGTGTGTGCGTATGGGTATTGACCATGCCTGGCATTAATACGTGATCCTGTAATTCAAGATACTGCTCTGCGTAATAGTGTTGTTTGGCTTCTTCGAGTGGTAACACATCCACAATGCGATCACCCCGAATTGCAATCGCGTGACCTTCTAGGACGCGGTTTTCAGGTGCAATCGGTAAAATCCATCGTGCGGAGATGAGTATGTCGACATTGTCCATGGATCAGGCCCTCTTTAGTCGATTTTGACGAAGGTACACATATTAGCGGAAATGAGGATTGGGGGCAAAAGGCCTTTTAACCTCGCTACCGGACCTGTAATATGATATAATTTTCTGTCCAGCGAATCAGACTAAGTTATTGTTTTTATAGAGGAAACCATCATGGCAGAGGCTGCTAATGAAATCATTCCAATAACGATCGAAGAAGAGCTCAAACAATCGTACCTCGATTACGCGATGAGCGTCATCATCGGTCGTGCACTGCCCGATGTGCGAGATGGGCTAAAACCCGTGCATCGCCGTGCACTGTATGCCATGAGTGAGCTGGGCAATGATTGGAATAAACCGTATAAAAAATCGGCTCGTATCGTCGGTGATGTGATTGGTAAATACCATCCCCATGGCGACACGGCCGTCTACGACACGATTGTGCGTATGGCGCAGCCATTTAGTATGCGCTACTTATTAGTTGATGGGCAGGGTAACTTTGGTTCCGTCGATGGTGATGCGCCTGCTGCCATGCGTTACACCGAAATTCGTATGTCGCGATTTGCTCATTTTTTAATGGCCGATCTCGACAAAGAAACAGTCGACTTTGTTCCAAACTATGATGAAACAGAAATGGCGCCGGTTGTGTTGCCGACCCGTATTCCAAATTTACTAGTCAATGGCGCCTCTGGTATTGCAGTGGGCATGGCGACCAACATCCCACCTCACAACCTTAATGAAATTATTGACGCGACGATTGCGCTCATCGATAACGCAGATCTCAGCATTGATGAGTTAATGAAATACATACCAGGACCGGATTTTCCAACAGCCGGTATTATCAATGGCCGCAGCGGGATTATCCATGCATACAAAACGGGTCGTGGTCGCATTTATGTACGTGCTAAAACGGAAGTGGAAACCGATGGAAAATCCGGACGGGCTTCTATTATCGTTCATGAGCTGCCTTATCAAGTGAATAAAGCGCGACTCCTAGAAAAAATTGGTGAGTTGGTGCGCGATAAAAAAATTGAAGGGATTTCGGGATTGCGTGATGAATCAGACAAACGCGGTATGCGCATGGTGATCGAAGTGCGTCGCGGTGATAATCCTGATGTCGTATTAAATAACCTCTATGCACAAACACAACTACAAACTGTGTTTGGCATTAACATGGTGGCGCTAGATAATGGTCAGCCACGCTTGCTCAACTTAAAACAATTATTGGGTGCGTTTTTACAGCATCGTCGTGAAGTGGTGACGCGAAGAACCATTTACGATTTACGAAAAGCTCGCGAACGCGCACATATTTTAGAGGGTTTGGGCGTTGCACTAGCCAATATCGATGAAGTAATCGCACTGATTAAAAAAGCCAAAACGCCAGCAGCCGCTAAAGAAAAATTATTGGAAAAAGCCTGGAATCCTGGGTCAGTTGCTAAACTCTTACAGAAGGGGGGCACAGATCTCACGCGTCCAGATGATTTGCCAGCTCAATATCGCGCTGACAAAAAAGGGTATCATTTATCACTCACGCAAGCACAAGCGATTTTAGACTTGCGATTACACCGCTTGACCGGTTTGGAAATAGAAAAAATTCACGAAGAATACGCAAACATTGTTGTGGCAATTCAAGGACTCATCGAGATTTTATCTGATCCGGATAAGTTGCATAAAGTGATTCGTGATGAATTAAAAGACGTTAAAAAGCAATTTGGCGATGATCGTCGTACTGAAATCATCGACACCAAGCAAGACTTCACTAATGAAGATTTAATTTCAAAAGATGACATGGTGGTGACGCTATCACAAGCGGGATATGTGAAATCGCAATCATTAAGTAGCTATCAGGCCCAACACCGTGGTGGTCGTGGAAAGATGGCGACGAGTGTTAAAGAGGAGGATTTTGTAAAAAATATTTTAGTCGCTAACACACACGACACGATCCTATGTTTTTCAACTCAAGGAAAGGTGTATTGGTTGAAGGTATACCAAGTGCCGCAAGGTGGTCGTGCTGCACGTGGTCGGCCGGTCGTGAATTTATTGCCATTAGAAAAAGATGAGCAGATTTCTGCAATTTTGCCGATCCGTGAATTTGATGAAAAACACTTTATATTTATGGCCACCTCAAAGGGTACCGTTAAAAAAGTGCCGCTGACTGAATTTGAACGTCCGCGCACAAAAGGGAAAATCGCTTTAGAGTTGGACGAAGGTGATCAACTTGTTGGTGTTGATATTACCGATGGCAAAAAGGAAGTGATGTTGCTATCCGACGCGGGTAAGGCCATTCGCTTCCATGAAAAAGACGTAAGGCCGATGGGTCGAACGGCGCGTGGTGTGCGTGGCATTAAATTAAAACAAGATCAGAAACTAATTTCATTGATTATTGCTCAGCCTAAAGGTTGTGTTTTGACAGCCACTGAAAAAGGGTATGGTCAACGAACAGACCTTGAAGACTATCGAGAAACAGGTCGCGGTGGTCAGGGTGTCATTGCAATTCGTGTCACGAGCCGCAATGGTAAAGTAGTTGCAGCCACCCAAGTGTTTGAGCAGGACGAAGTGTTATTGATCAGTAACCAAGGTACTTTGGTGCGAACGCGCGTTGAAGAAATTTCCGTGATTGGTCGCAACACGCAAGGTGTGCGATTAATTCAACTCGCAGAAGGTGAAACGCTAGTGGGCTTGGAGGCTATTTCAGCGGATTTGGATCATGTGCATCAAGCGGAAGATTAAGAAATAAGTTTCGGGTTTTAGAAAATGGAAATATTATCATGGTGAATTCAAGAGTCTATAATTTTAGCCCTGGTCCTGCAATGCTGCCAGAAGAAGTGTTATTAGAAGCGCGTGATGAATTGTTGGATTGGCATCGCATGGGAATGTCAGTGATGGAAGTGTCTCATCGTGGCCAACCTTTCCAGCAAGTGGTGGATGAATCAGAACAGGATTTACGTGATTTATTAAATATTCCTCCTGATTATTCCGTATTATTTTTACAAGGTGGTGCGCAAGCGCATTTTGCGTTTATTCCAATGAATATTCTTGGCGATTATAAAAATGCAGCTTATATTGACACAGGAATATGGTCTCAAAAATCGATGAAGGCCGCACAAAATTATTGTGATGTTAATCTGGTGGCAAGTAGCAAAGCTTCCAATTACACATCGATTCCTGATGAAAAAGAATGGAAAATGCCGCAAGAGGCAGCTTATTTATATTACGTCGACAACGAAACAGTAAATGGCATAGAGTTTCCATTTTTACCGAATGGCGGTGATTTACCCTTGGTCTGTGATATGTCATCAAATATTTTGTCACGACCCGTTGATATTTCGCGCTACGGTTTAATTTTTGCATGCGCACAAAAAAATATCGCTCCGGCAGGGTTGACTATTGTCATCATTCACAACGATTTACTAAAACGAACACCACTCAAAGAAACGCCGTTGCCATTTCGCTATGATTTTCAGGCCCAAGAAAAATCATTATTAAACACACCGCCGACATTCATGTGGTATTTTGCTGGGCTTGTTTTTAAATGGCTTAAAAAAGAAGGTGGGTTGAAAGAAATGGATAAACGCGCCCAACAAAAATCAAAAAAATTGTATGAATTTATCGATCAAAGCGATTTTTATCACAATTCGATTGATCCTCATTGTCGTTCGCGCATGAATGTTATTTTTACGTTAGCCAATGAAAACTTAAATAAATTATTTGTTGAAGCATCTACTCAAAATGGATTGGCCAATCTCAAAGGCCATCGCTTAGTGGGTGGTATGCGTGCTAGCATTTATAATGCTATGCCCGAAGCGGGTGTCGATAAACTAATCGCCTTCATGCGAGACTTTGAAAAACAACATGGGTAAAACGTGAATTTTCATACCGAACCAACCGATGCCCTAAGCGGCGAAATACGAGTCCCAGGTGATAAATCCATTTCCCATCGAGCGGTTATCGTAAGCTCGATCGCTAAGGGTCGTTCACAAATCAATGGCTGTTTGCTAGGAGCGGATAATTACGCCACGATCAATGCCATGCAACAAATGGGAGTCGATATTCAAACGATCGACGATGAAAATATCGTTATTGTGAATGGAGTAGGCCTGCACGGTTTGCAAGCGCCACCGGATCAATTAAATCTTGGAAACTCGGGAACGAGCATGCGATTAATGGCGGGATTATTGTCGGCACAATCGTTTGATTCGGTATTAATAGGCGATGAATCATTATCAAAACGACCGATGGCGCGGGTTGTGGATCCATTGCTTTCGATGGGTGCTAAAATAACGATGACAGAAAATAAAACGCCACCATTAAAAATTACCGGCGGACAATCGTTGCAGGGTATTCATTACGAATTACCGGTTGCAAGTGCACAAGTAAAATCGTGTTTGTTGCTAGCGAGTCTTTATGCCGATGGCACAACATGTGTGACCGAACCAGCTCCAACGCGTGATCATTTGGAGCGTGTATTACAAACTTTTGGTTATTCAGTGCAAGTGACACAGAATAAAATTTGTTTATCAAGTGGGGGTGAGCTTCGTGCGCATGATATTAATGTTCCGGCCGATATTTCTTCAGCGGCATTTTTTATGGTTGCAGCGACAATTACTCCGAAGTCTTCGCTCGTACTGCAACATGTTGGCATTAATCCGACCCGCATAGGAGTCATTAATATTTTAAAAGCCATGGGCGCTAATATTGAAATAATCAATGAGCGACTCGAAGGACATGAACCGGTTGCCGATATCCGCGTCAGTCGTCATTCTCAATTGCATGGCATTGAAATTCCAGTGGATCAAGTGCCTCTGGCGATCGATGAATTTCCTGCCTTATTAATTGCCGCGGCCTGTGCATCAGGCACCACCACATTACATGGTGCACGAGAATTACGCGTCAAAGAAACGGATCGCATCGAAGCAATGACAGTGGGATTACAAGCACTGGGTATAAAAGCAAAAGCGCTGCCCGATGGTATTATTGTTGAAGGTGGTCAGTTGCAAGGAGGTGAAGTTGATAGTTTCGGGGATCATCGAATTGCGATGGCATTTGCTGTTGCGGGTTGCGTCGCAAAAAAATCGATACGCATCAAAAATTGTGAAAATGTAGTAACGTCCTTTCCGAATTTTGTAGAATTAGCAAACGAAGTGGGGATGGAAGTTAGGTTTTAGCGTTAGAGAAGGATAGTGGAGTTGCAAAAAGAGCATAATCAAAATCAATCGGTTCCAGTGATAGCCATCGATGGGCCGAGTAGTTCGGGTAAAGGCACCATTAGTGTGATGTTAGCCAAATATTTGAAATGGCATTTTCTGGATAGCGGTTCGATTTATCGTGCGATCGCCTGGGCCATTTTACATTATCAAATATCGCCCGATGATCAGGCAGCGCTTGCGCGTTTGCTGAAGCGAGTTCAGATTGCTATCCAAGACCGAGCTGAGCAAATCTCCAGGATCACTTGCGATGGATACGATATCTCCGATGATATCCGCTCAGAAGACTGCGCGATGATGGCCTCTAAAGTATCGGCGTATCCCATGGTTCGGGAGGCTGTTCTTCAGTATCAGCGCGACTTTCGCAGACCCCCCGGATTGGTGGCCGATGGCCGTGATATGGGCACGGTGGTCTTCCCCGATGCGAATGTGAAGTTTTTCTTTGAAGCAGACCCCAAGGAGCGTGCCGAGCGACGTTTCAAGCAGTTGCAAGCGCGTGGGATTAATGTTAGCCTGCGCGACATTCAAGAAGAATTAATGGAGCGAGATCGCCGGGATATCGACCGAGAGATCTCGCCGACCAAGCCAGCAGATGATGCGATTGTGATCGATACGACCAATTTGGGAATCGATCAAGTATTTGTGGAAGTCGTGAAACACGTTGAAGAACGACTCCGTGGATGATAGGTCCCCGTTAGGGGTGTTTAAACTAACCATATTTTTGGGGAAATGGCTGTGTCCATTTCAAGGTATTTAATTTTATGACTGAAAAATTTGCAGAATTATTTGAACAAAGTTTAATGGATACCGACTTACGTCCGGGATCCTTAGTTAAAGCAACCATTGTTGATATCCGTCCTGATCGAGTGATCGTGAATGCAGGACTCAAATCCGAAGGCATTATTCCTGCCGCAGAATTTAAAGATGAAGACATCCATGTGGGTGATGAAGTCGAAGTGGTTATCGACACGCCCGATAATGGTTTTGGTGAAACGCGACTGTCGCATGAAAAAGCAAAACGCGCTGCGGCATGGACAACGTTAGAAAAATTACACAAAGCTGATGAAGTGGTTATTGGTAAAATTATCGAACGTGTTAAAGGTGGTTTTACCGTTGAAGTCAGTTCTGTGCGGGCCTTTTTACCGGGTTCGCTCGTCGATGTAAAACCGGTGAGAGATCCAGGTTACCTCGAAGGTAAAGAATTAGAATTCAAAATTATTAAGATGGACCAAAAGCGCAATAACGTGGTGGTATCACGACGCGCGGTGATGGAAGCAGAAACCAGTGCAGAACGTCAAGCCCGCCTTGAAGAATTACAAGAAGGCCAAGAAGTGATTGGTATTGTGAAAAACATTACCGATTACGGTGCATTCATGGATTTAGGCGGTGTCGATGGACTCTTACATATTACCGATATGGCTTGGAAACGCGTTAAACATCCAAGTGAATTAGTGAATGTCGGTGATGAAGTGAAAGTAAAAGTACTGAAATTCGATCGCGACAAAAATCGTGTCTCATTAGGATTGAAACAATTAGGTGAAGATCCATGGGCAAACATTGCACGTCGTTATCCGCAAGGTACGCGTATATTTGGTAAAGTCACCAACATCACAGACTACGGTTGCTTTGTGCAATTAGAAGAAGGTGTTGAAGGTTTAGTGCATATGTCTGAGCTGGATTGGACGAATAAGAACGTTCACCCAAGCAAAGTCGTGCAAAGCGGCGAAGAAGTTGAAGTCATCGTCCTCGATATCGATGAAGATCGTCGCCGAATTTCGCTGGGTATTAAGCAATGTAAGTCGAATCCTTGGCAGGAATTTGCAGACAAGCATCAAAAAGACGAGAAAGTCACCGGTAAAATCCGTTCGATTACCGACTTCGGTATGTTTGTTGGTCTTGAAGGTGATATCGATGGTCTTGTTCACATGTCTGATATTTCATGGACGGAGAGCGGTGAAGAAGCTGTTCGTCAATACAAGAAAGGTGATGAGGTTGAAGCGATTATTTTGGCGATCGATCCAGAGCGCGAACGTATTTCGCTCGGTATTAAGCAACTAGAATCCGATCCATTTGGAGAGTATCTAGAAGGTATTGATCGTGATGCTGTGCTTAAAGCGACTGTCAAAGAAGTCGATAGCAAACAAGCAATCGTGCAATTGACCGATGACATGACGGCGCAGTTACGCATTGGTGATTACAGCTATGATCGCGTGAAAGACTTGCGTGATGAACTGAAGATTGACGATGCAGTCGATGTGAAAATTATTAGCGTCGATACTAAAACGCGTCAAATTCAAGTTTCCCATAAAGTCCTTGAAAAAGCACCCGATGAAAACGGTACACGCACGGTGGGTAATGCACCGAGCAAGACAACATTAGGTGATTTATTAAAGGAAAAAATGCGGGATAAAAGCGGAGACTAATATAAAAAAAGGGGCTAAACGCCCCTTTTTTATAGCTTCTAAAGTATGAAAATTTAGTATTTATTATCAATGAGTTGCAAACATTTCCTAAAAAGAAATTTAGTAAAAGTCCCTACCTTATATTTTAGAGCGGCTGGAAAAGTACGTATATACTAGTATTATTCAATTGTCGCCTCGCTCCAGTTTTAAAAGTAAGCTAGAATGGCTGCTGGTGATCCATTACAAGGATAACTTTGTAGAAGGAAAGCAAGGCGATGCGATATGTCATCTATATATTTTGGATTATTGTTATTTTAGTAGGAGTGACTTTTGCGAGTTTAAACCCTCAAAAGCTCACGCTTAATTATTATGTCAACACGACGACGATTCATTTACCATTGTTATTGTTGCTCGTGTTAGTTTTAGGTGCCTTGCTAGGGGTGATTGCCATGCTGCCTTCGCTAATCCGTGCAAAGAGTTCAAATCACCATTTGAAAGCACGCGTGAAACAAACCGAGCAGGAAGTGCAAAATTTACGTTCGATACCGATAAAGGATACTCACTAGTGTTAATGCCATTATTGTTTTTGTTGTTGCCTGTCGCTGCAACCTGTGGATGGTTCGTGGGCCGGCGAGCTTCGCATAAACAAATTCCACGGCTGCCACATAAAATACGGCGCGATTACTTTAAGGGTTTAAATTATTTGATTAACGAGCAACCGGATAAAGCGGTCGATGTCTTTATTAAATTATTAGAAGTCGATAGTGATACTGTTGAAACACACTTGGCGTTAGGTAGCTTATTTCGTCGTCGAGGTGAGGTGGATCGTGCGATTCGGGTGCATCAAAATTTAATTGCTCGTCCGCAATTGGCAAAACCGCATCGACTGCATGCGCTATCGGAGCTAGGTCAGGATTATTTGCGTGCGGGTGTGCTCGATCGTGCAGAGCGTTTATTCCTCGAACTAGTTGAACTGGGTGAAGAAGATCAGCCGAGCCTGCACTTTTTATTGCATATTTATCAGCAAGAAAAAGACTGGCATAAGGCGATAGAGATCGCCAAAAAATTACAAGCGCATGGTGAGTCGATGTCTGCGACCATCGCGCAGTATTATTGTGAGCTTGCAGAACAAATGATTGAAAAGGGCTGGTCGCAGGATGCACTGAATGATCTCAAGCGAGCGCAGGCCATTGATCATGGTTGCGTGCGCGCCAGCATGATTCGCGGCCGTTTGGAGAGTGAGGCGGGTCATTATAAAGAAGCCATTCGCTGCTATAAACGCGTGATTGCACAAGATCCCGATTATATTTCTGAAATTGTGGCGCCGCTGGCTGATTGTTATCGACACCTCAATGAAGAAGATACATTAGTGACATTTTTAGAAGAATCTTTGGTAAGATATCCGCGAATTTCATTGGTGTTAGTGATTTCCGATTATTTGCACCGTCAACACGGCGAGAAAGTGGCGATCGAATTTATTGCGCAACAAATTCAGCGCCAACCTTCGTTGCGTGGTTTAAGCCACTTGGTCGAATTATATTTATTAAACTCAACGGGCGATGCAAAAGAAAAGCTACTCATTTTACAGAGTTTCATGAATAAATTATTAGCGGATAAGCCGGTTTATCAATGTTCGCATTGTGGGTTTTCTGGAAAAACGCTTTATTGGTTATGTCCGAGTTGTCATCACTGGAATACCGTCAAACCCATACGCGGTTTGGAAGGGAATTAGATTACAGGCCTCAGTGTCAGGATTTGGGGATTAAAGCTTATGAGTGAAACATTGGGTCCGAAAGTTATAGTAGCTTTAGACCATCCTTCGCTTGAAGATGCGCGCTCTTTAGTGTCACAGTTAAATCCAGAATTATGTCGCTTAAAGATCGGTAACATTCTTTTTACTCATTATGGCCCGAGCATTATTGAAGAATTCATGAAAAAAGGATTTTCAATTTTTCTAGACTTAAAGTTTCATGATATACCACAAACAGTGGCTGGCGCTTGTCGTTCGGCAGCGGCATTGGGTGTTTGGATGGTCAATGTGCATGTGCAAGGAGGGCAGGCGATGCTTGCTGCGGCGCGCAATGAGATCGACAGAATCGCTGGTAAAAAGCCCTTATTAATTGGTGTTACCGTGTTAACGAGTATGGATGATGCTGATTTAAAATTGATGGGGATGACTGACAGCGTCGTTACGTTGGTGCCACGTTTTGCAAAGTTAGCACAAGATTCTGGTTTAGATGGTGTGGTGTGTTCTGCGCAAGAAGCTTCAATATTGCGTTCACAACTACATGAAAATTTTCTGTTAGTCACGCCGGGAATTCGTTTAGCAACGAGTGATAAGGGCGATCAAAAACGCATTATGACACCTAAGGCAGCTATTGAAGCTGGAGCTAATTATTTAGTGATTGGTCGGCCAATCACTCAAGTTAAAAATCCGCTGGAGGTATTGCAGCAAATTCACACGGAAATAATAGGGTAAAAAAATGTTAATTCGATTTTTTAAAGGATTATCGCTGTTGGTATTTTGCGTACCAACGTTAGTATTTGCCGCTACCAAAAAGCAACCGCAGCCGGAAAAAACGATTACTCTTGGTGTTTTATACAACTTAACGGGAGATCAAGCGCCATTGGATAGAGCATCGCTGCGCGGTGCTGAGTTGGCTGTGGCAGCTATCAATGCTCAGGGTGGAATAAAAAAACATAAATTATTGCTGCAAATAGAGAATGGGCAATCAAAGCCGAAAGTTTTGCAACGTGAAGCCGAAAAGCTTGCAAAGGAGAGTAAAATACAGGTTGTGATTGGTTTGAGTGATAATAATATGGTGATGGCAGCAGCGCCTCCGATTGTTAAAGCGAAAAAGGTTTTTATCAGCTCGGGTGCAACGGCACCGAGCCTAACTCTCACGATTCCTGACAATTTATATTTAGTCGCATTTGGCGATAATGCTCAGGCTGCAGCGGGCGCTGAATATGCGATTAATACTTTGCATATTAAAAAAGCGACAATTCTTTATGATAAAGACATGGAATATACCCGCACACTCGCGAGTTATTTTGCCAATGCATTTGTGCGAAATGGTGGTGTTGTTGAGGTTGTAAAGAGATTTTCACAGGATAAATTCAATAAGGATGATATTAAAACGCTTAAATCAGAAAAAGATCAGCCGCGTTTGATTTATTTGGCGGCTGGTCCGGAAGAAGCACCTTTCATTGGTAGTGCCTCATTTTTGTTGATGTGATATATTTTGGTATTTCAGAAAATCATTAGGATAAGGATTGAATGAATGGCAAGAATCAATGTTGCTTGCCCCTGCTGCTGTTTACATGAGGTTGTAAAATTTGGCGTCAGCAGTACAGGAAAGCAAAGGTTTCAATGTAAAAATAATGCTTGTGAGAAAAATACATTTCTTCTAGATTACACACATAATGCTCGTGCCCCTGGTGTTAAAGATAAAATAGTTGATATGGCAATGAATGGTAGTGGCGTCAGAGATACTGCAGGCGTTTTACGTATTAGCATTAACACTGTTATTGGTGAATTAAAAAAAAAGGGGTGAAGGTTTGGAGAGCGTCAATACACGACTTTTAAAGGAAAAAGAATCACTTGGTGCGTCTGTTACTGTTAATGTTGTACAAGTTGAAGAAGCGGAGCTGGATGAAATGTGGAGTTTTGTTCGAAATAAACAGAATCAACGTTGGCTTTGGCATGCGATTGATCACCATACACATGAGGTGTTAGCTTATCATTTTGGTCCAAGAAAAGATTCAGCATTTAAAGCACTGAAAGAAAAACTGAGCTCATTTGATATCAACTTTTACTATACAGATGATTGGGGTGCTTATGAAAGACACCTGCCTCAATCAAAACATTTGGTGGGAAAGCAAAATACCCAAGCGATTGAACGAAAGCATCTCACATTGCGCACACGAATAAAGCGATTAGCGAGAAAGACGATTTGCTTTTCTAAACTGGATAAAGTCCACGACATTGTCATCGGATTATTTATCAATAGGCACGAGTTTGGGAGGGTTATTTAGATGCCATCAACAAAAATGAGGCACCGCCCTTTCATTATTCGCGATTTACGAAATAACGGAATTAATGCCATTATTATGGGTGGCGATAGTTATGTGGCAAGCGCTATTATTAAAACAGCACTGAGTCATGCGAATAATATTTATTTTACGACGCATGTTTTTTTAAATCCGAACGCTACGAGTCCTAGTCTGCAAGCATTTATTAAACACTATCGTAAGAAATTTCACGTCTCGCCGCAGAATGCATTTTCAGCGTTGGGTTATGATACTGTAAATTTAGTTGCTTTTGTTTTTAAGCAGGCAAATGGATTGAGTGCGAAAGATTTTATAAAAGCATTGTCCAAAGTAAAAAATTTTCCAGGTATCACTGGCAACATCAGTTATACTGGTGGACGACACATTCCCGTAAAACCCGTTAGCATTGTCAGCATCATGGATGACAAACCGATGCTAGTCACACGCCTGGTGCCTCGTTATGAGCCGGAAGCGGTTCGTTAGGGGAGTACTTCGTATCCATTTCTACTAGTAGATGCTGCTGTTACAGCAGGAGTGGATCGTTGACCAGCAAAGTAACCGTATCGTACAATTCCAACACTAGGCCAACTGAGGCCTTGAAAAAAGATTTTTAGAGCCTCAGTTGTATTTTCATCTAGATTCCGTTGTTTAGCAATGGAAGTCCAAGCACTCGTTATACCCAAAACTCCAGTGACTGATCTGATGAAGGTAGCAGGTAAGTCGACGCCAGTTTTAACCCAACGATTCTCTAATAATTGGTTTTCAAGAGAGTTGGTTTCATTGCCAGTAATTTTATTGATGCCCCTTTCATAGGTTAAATTTCCAGAAAGAAATAAACACAAGGTACAGAATCGGAGCACCCATACTAGAGGGCCGCTTTCCTCTGACGTCCATCCTGCATTGAGAACGAGCTCAAGTGCTGTTTTGTAATAAAAAACTAGAGTGGGTGCATTTGCTAAACGTGCTAGCCAGCGATCGGGAATGTATTTTGTAATCCGTTTTGTAAGTCGCGTGACTTGGGTATCAGAATTTGCGCTATAGAGTTGACCAAGTTGGGCAATGATACTCGGCGGTAAAAATAATAACCAGACTGGGGATGCAATTAAGTAGGAAGAAGATTCTAAATGACCAGCCCCCCAAGTTCTAATAAGTCCAGCGAGATGAATAAAAAAAGAAGAGGTGGTGATGGGTCCCTTTAAAAAGGGTGTAATGAGGCCGGCTGCTCTAATGATTTTTGTACAAGCGCCATTTTGTTCGTTTGTTTCTTCTTCTAGTGTTGTCTCAGGTAGGCAACAATTTGAAGTTTGTTGCAAGGCGTTGTAGGTTTTCTCGCCATATGCGGGTGTTACTGATAATAAATTGGTTAGAAAAAATAAACCAAAAATACACCAGTACAGCTCTTCGGGTAATTTACCTTTACGAAAAGAATCGTCTAATGACGTTGTGTAGCTGAATATGTCAGTGAGTGAAAAGATAAAGGCAAAAAACAGGCTGGATATATAGAGAAATCGAGAATATTTGCGCATTTTTTCCTCGCAGTTTGATGAAGAGTTTTATGATTTTATGGTGAGCGTATTTCAATATTATGACACAGGTTATATTTCAATGGTGGCAATTGCGACATTGAGGCACCACAGTCACAACCCCTGTATTGCGAAAATTACCTAATATTTTAAACTTTAACTTTCCAATTAATTTTATGGAGATCAACGAATGAAATATCTAACCGTAATTTTTACTAGCTCATTGTTAATGATGATGACATGCTCTTCTGCCTTTGCCGCTTCAGCAACGCATCCAAAACATCATCGCTCTCACCATAAACTTGTGGAGCAGCAAACGTCGGTGTCACCAATCGACCTCAACACAGCGGATATGAAAACTTTATCGAGCTTAAAAGGTATTGGCCTTAAAAAGGCTAAAGCGATCGTTGCCTATCGTCAACAGCATGGTAACTTCAAATCGTTGATGGATTTGGCGCAGGTAAAGGGAATCAGCCAGAAATCGATAGCGAGGCTACTCAAGAACAATCCTAACCGACTGATTATAAATCGTTAATTCTCCAGGGCTTGCTGGTAAGGTCAGGGATGACCGCTTTCTTGAACTGTTAGCCCTAGGGTTGCTATCATGGGCGATCCTAGAAAAGATGGGTATCATTGTGGATATTCTTAAAAGTAGTGTTATTGCCCTACTCGCATCGCTCTTTTGTATTTGGTTGCTGCGACCTTTAGCCATTCGGCTTGGTCTTGTTGACCGTCCCAGCGAGCGGAAATTGCATGAAAATGAAATTCCGTTAACGGGCGGCATAGCCATGTTTTTTGGCTTTTGTTTTGCGTTATTGTCGTTACACGAATCTTTGTTTCCTTATCGGGGCATGCTAGCAGGAAGTGCCATCTTGGTATTGATGGGGGTGATGGACGATTTTCGCGATTTAAGCTCTAAATTACGACTGTGTGGTCAGTTATTGGCAGCGTTGTTGTTGGTCATTTGGGGTGATGTGCTGTTGCAGAACTGGGGGAATTTATTTTTTCTGGGTGCGATTAAACCTGGCTTGTGGGCTATCCCCATTACTGCGTTTGTAGTGATTGCAAATATTAATGCCATGAATATGGTAGATGGTCAGGATGGTCTCGCAGGCGGTGTGGCATTGGGCCAGGCATTACTATTACTACTAATCAGTGTGAAACTACATCGTTATCTTGATCAACAATTATTGACGATACTTATCGTGACACTGTCTGTTTTTCTTAGCTTCAACATGCGTTTGCCGTGGCGTAAGCGGGCGAGTATATTTATGGGTGATGCGGGAAGCACATTCATTGCGTTTTTATTGGCGTGGTTTGCGATAGATTTGTCCCAACAAAATACGAGCCTAATCAAACCAGTTACTGTGCTTTGGATTATGTCCTTCCCACTTTTTGACTTAATTAATGTGATGGGACACCGTATCAGACAGAAAAAATCAGTTTTCGTTGCAAGCCGCGATCATTTTCATCATGTGCTCCACGTTGCTGGTTTAAATGCCTCTTTATCAACAGCGCTGTTATGCATCTTATCCTTATCACTGGGTGCTATTGGTTTGATTTTAAATTATTTTGCTGTGACTGAGGGCATTCAATTTATATTGTGGCTGCTTGGGCTCATGTTTTATATTTATATTGTCGAGTTAACCCGTAAACCTGTTGAGAAAACTCCATTGTTTGAGACAGGCAATGATGTCACAGAACAACAGGAATGATCATGAAAGAAAAACAGCGTTGTCAGTGGTGTGGTGAGGACTCTCTTTATACTAACTACCACGATAAAGAGTGGGGCGTGCCTGTGCGTAATGATCAAACGTTGTTTGAATTTTTGATTTTGGAAGGTATGCAGGCGGGTTTAAGTTGGCTGACGATTTTAAAAAAGCGTGAAAACTTCAGAAAAGCATTTTCCGATTTTAATCCTGAAAAAATAGTCCGTTTCACTGAGAAAAAAATCGAGAAATTAATGCAAGATTCGGGCATTATTCGAAATCGACTTAAAATTTTAGCGGTGATTGCCAATGCGAAGGCTTATTTGGATATAGTCGAGAGTGATCGAAGTTTTAGTGACTATCTTTGGCAGTTTACAAATGGAAAACCGATTAAAAATGCCTGGAAAACCTTGAAACAAATTCCCGCTGAAACGAAAGAATCACAAGCCATGTCAAAGGAGTTAAAAAGGCGAGGGTTTAAATTTGTTGGCCCGACTATCTGTTATGCGCACATGCAAGCAACGGGTATGGTGAATGATCATGTCGTTAGCTGTTTTCGGTATGATGAGGTGTAATCTTTATCTGCGCTGTACTGTAATCACCTCTGATATTTGTTTTAAGTCGCGTATCAATTTATTTAATAAGTCTAATTGATTAACTTCAATGGTGAGATTAATATAAGCGCGGTTTTTAATTTTATTCACGCGCGTACTCAGGCTTAATATAGTAATTTTTTCTGTGGTAATAATATTGCTGATGTCTCGAAGTAATCCGGGGCGATCGTCCGCTTCGATTATTAAGGCAACCGGATATTTTTGCGGTAAATCCGATCCCCAATTTACTTCGATAATACGCTCAGAACGAAACTTTTGTGCGACTTTAATATTACGACAATCTTGGTGGTGTATGGAAATGCCGCGTCCTTTTGTAATATAGCCGATGATAGGGTCGCCCGGTATGGGTTGGCAGCAGCGCGCTAATTGTGTGAGTAAATTCCCGACTCCTTCGATGCTAATAAAGGAGCCCGATTTTTCTTGAGAGACTTTAGCAGGTTGTTGTAACGGTAATTCTGTTTCGATTGCTTCAGAGGGAGCGTTTTTACTGCGAATGCGATTTAAAACCGTCGTTACGCCGATGTCACCGGCGCCGATGGCCGCCAAAAAATCTTCGATCGACTTAAAATTAAAGTCTTGGTAAATATCTTTGAGTGCATTTTTAGGAATGCCCGTGCGGCGATATGTTTTTTCCCAGAGTTCTTGGCCTATTTCGAGATTTTTGTCGTGATCTTGTTGTCGAAACCAATGACGAGCTTTAGCAAGTGCTGCTCCTGTTTTTAAATAACCTAAATCGAGATTCAACCAATCGCGGCTGGGATGACCCTCTTTGGTGGTGAGTATTTCAACGCGATCACCCGTTTCCAATGTGTGAGTAAGTGGCACCATGGCATCATTCACCTTTGCACCCCGACAACGATGTCCGACTTCCGTATGTACGTGATAAGCGAAATCTAATGGTGTGGCGCCGGCTTCCAGATCTAACACATCGCTGTTGGGTGTGAATACATAAACGCGATCTTTGAAAATACTTTTGTAAATCTCGCTTTGTGCGGGTCCTTCCGTGCTCATTTCTTTTTGCCAATCCATCACTTCGCGCAGCCAATTTATTTTCTCTTCATAACTCGATTTTTTCTTTGCGCTTTCTTTATATTTCCAGTGTGCAGCGACACCGAGTTCTGCTTCGTCATCCATCTTGAATGTGCGAATTTGTATTTCAACATTTCTTTTTTCTGGTCCAATGACAGCGGTATGAATCGAACGGTAGCCATTAGGTTTTGGTTTGGCGATGTAATCGTCAAATTCTTGCGGGATATGTGGCCAAGTGCTATGGACAATGCCGAGTACGGAATAACAATCTTGGATGTTAGACACTAATATTCTAACCGCACTCGCATCATAAATTTCACTAAAATCGACATGCTTTCGTTTAATTTTTCGATAAATGCTGTAAATGTGTTTTGCGCGTCCTGTAATTTTTCCGTTTTCTATGTGTGCATCTTTCAATAAATTATTTAATGTGTTGATAACATTTCGGATGTACTCTTCACGGTCCTTACGCCGCATTTTTAGAGCCTTGGAAATGTCGGCATAATTTTCAGGCTCTAGATAACGAAAAGCTAAATCTTCCATCTGCCATTTAAATTGGCCAATGCCAAGCCGATTGGCTAAAGGTGCATATAACGCCATCACTTGTGTTGCAATGCGAAGTTGCTCGTCTTTGGGCTGAGTGCGCAGATGCAGCAAAGTGACTAAACGCTCAGCGAGTTTAACCAAAACGACACGAATATCATCGACCATTGCTAACAGCATTTTACGTAAATTGTCTGTTTGATTTTGCAGGGAATCGATCGCCTCCATGCGTGATGTTCCCACTAATAATTTGGCAACATTTTCGCTGAGCTCTTTTGCAATAAGATCTTTCGTGTCGCTCGTATGGAAAAAACTGGGGTAAATGATGGCAGCAGCTAATGTTTCACTATCACATTTCAAATTTTCCAAATGAGAAGCCATGGATAAACCTTTTTCCAATAACGCATTGGAAAAAGCTGAATCATGGGCGCGATTGATTTCGAGCGTGAGTTCACAGGGTTTTTTAAGTAATTCGTGATTATATTTTTTATCACGAATGTGTTCTAACCATTCTGTCATTTGAATTGCTGTCATGCCAGTGTTCACTTTTTGATGAAAAGGGCGATGGCTTCGACGTGCTGTGTATGTGGAAACATGTCCATCACGCCGGCTTTTTCTAAATTATAGCCTTTTTCTTGTAATAGTTTTGCATCGCGCGCCAGTGTGGCGGGATTACAGGATATATAAACAATTCGTTTAGCCTTCCAGGCAGGGATAGAGTCTATCACTTCTTTGGCGCCAGTTCTCGGTGGATCCAACACGATTTTATCAAAAACGTGAGCGGCCCAATTTTTATTATAGGTTGGTTGTGATAAGTCCGTGCAGAAAAATTCGGCATTATCGATATGGTTTAGGCGTGCATTATTCGTTGCTTGTTGAACCGATTGGGAGCTGCCTTCCACGCCGATCACTTTTTGGCAATATTTTGCGATTGGCAATGAAAAATTGCCTATGCCGCAATATAAATCCAGCACGCGATCAGTGGGTGTTAATGTCAGTAATTCTAGTGCTTGAGCGATCATTTTATCATTGATATTTTGGTTCACTTGAATGAATTGATTTGGGTGAAATTGTAGTGAAAGGTTGTAGGCGGGTAATGTGCAATTCAATAAAGAATTTGTTTGTGTGGGCCAATCTAAATGAATGCTATCGGGTCCTGCAGGCTGTAAATAAAGCTGTAAATTATGCGTTGTTACAAATTCGCGTAGCAGGTTGAGATCATCCGATTCGATATTCACTAGGTGTCTTATAATAATGGCTGTTTTCTCATCACCCACGGCAATTTCGATTTGAGGAATCTGTTCTCGAATTTTCAATTGATACAGAACGTCGCTAAACGCAGAAATTTTTTCACCGATGCTGGGATCTAATATGTCACAACGCTCTAAATTTGCGACAAAACGACCGTTTCGCTCGCGAAATCCCACGAGGACTTTATCTTTTTTGTGGAGGAATTTAATGCTGAGTCGTGCTTTGCGCCGATAACCCCAGGGATTTCCTGTGATGGGCGGTAATAATTCTGTTGGCCGACAGCCTGCGTGTTGCATTAATTCTAAAAACGCTTTTAATTTATGTTGAATTTGGGCTTCGGGTTTGATGTGTTGCAAACTGCAGCCCCCGCAAATGCCATAGTGTTTGCAACGTGGGGCGGTTCGATCAGGTGAGGCGTTAGTCACGTTGACCACTTTTCCCTCGTCATAGCGGCTATGGATTTTTTGGTACTGAAATTCCACTGCTTCTTCAGGCAATCCCCCGAACAAAAACGTTGTTTTCCCGTCAATGTGAGCGATGCCGCGGCCATCGTGACTCAGTGTCGTCACGGTAGCGGTGAAATGTTCTGTTGGGCATTTTTTGCGTCGTTTATGGGCCATCGTATTAAGAGATATTAGTTATTTAGAATCAGCGTTTTCTCAAATTGTTACCGAATCGTTTCTGGTACTGGACAGCTTGTTACTTGCCGTGCAGAATAGACTGTCCATATGAACCTATTAATTGCCATTCTTGGTGCGATACTGGCCATCTTCAGTATTATCATCCTACACGAGCTGGGCCATTTTGTTGTGGCCAAAGCGTGTGGCATCAAAGTATTACGTTTTTCTATTGGGTTTGGCAAGGCTATTTGGAAAAGAAAAGGCAAAGATGGAACGGAATATGCTCTCGCGATCCTGCCATTGGGTGGTTACGTCAAAATGCTGGGTGAGGGTGAAGAGGTCACCACACCGGAAGACGCTCATCGTGCCTTTAATAAAAAGCCGCTGCTCTCTCGCATGGCGGTGGTGGCTGCTGGCCCCTTAGTTAATTTTATCATCGCCATCGTGGCTTATTGGTGTGTGTTTTTGATGGGGGTCGTTCACACCAAACCCGTGATTGGGCAGGTTGTGCCTGGCTCAATTGCAGCGCAAGCAGGAGTAAAGTCGGGCGATGAGCTGATCCGGATCAATGGTGCGCGTACGCGGAATTGGCAAGGGGCCATGATGGCGATAATCACGCACATCGGGGATAAAGGTCATTTAACGTTAACGATTAAGCCTGCCGGCAGTGATAAGCTTGAGAAGAAAACGTTGAATCTGGCGAGCTGGAATGTAGATCGGCGTAATCCGGATTTCTTTCAAAGTCTTGGTATGCTCCCCTACCAGCCAAAAATAATGCCTGTCATTGCAAAAACGGTTCGTGAGTCTCCTGCTGCTAAGGCGGGGTTGCGTCCCGGTGACCGGATTGTCGCGATCAATGGCCATCGTGTGAGCGATTGGGCAAGTGTGGTGAACATGGTTCGCAAACATCCTAATGAGACCATCACGGTCGCTGTCATGCGAAATAACAAGTCACAAAACTTCCAGGTGAAGGTGGGGTCGTCGAAAGTGAAGGGTCGGGAGTATGGTTTTCTAGGCATCCAGTCCTATCCTCCTCGTTGGCCAGCGCATATGGTGCAGCGAGATCATTACTCAGTTTTTAGCGCTTGGTTGCCTGCGGTCGAGCAGACTTGGCGGCTGACTACCTTTAACTTCATGGTGGTGATGAAAATGATCACCGGCAAGATTTCGATTCATACGCTGGGGGGGCCCATCACGGTGTTTCAAGCGGCTGGGAAGGCGACTCAAGCGGGTTTACAAGTCTACCTTGGATTTGTTGGGTTTATCAGCTTGACGATCGGATTTATCAATTTGTTACCCATTCCGGGTTTAGATGGCGGCCATTTATTGTTCCAGGTTATAGAAGGCATTTTCAGACGCCCCGTTCCAGAGCGTTATCAGATGGTGGGCCTTAGTATTGGCATGATTTTTCTGATATTTTTGATGGTTCAAGCCACTATCAATGATTTAACGAGATTGTTTTTTCAATAGGGATTTTTACTAGTGTAGGGTGAAAGAGACCTAGACTACCTTGAGAGCGTGGGCTGGCCGTAATCTCAATTGAGTGTGGGATATTTCTCAAAGAAATTCGAGATATCTCTGTGATTGTGATTCCCAGTGCTTTGGACCATCTTGGGGGCCAGCTCGCTAACTCACTGATATATTGAGCGTAGATAACATTTTTCTATGGTCAATTTAGTCTAAAATTAGTTTTTTGAATTTTGCCTACCTTGAGATCTTACCCCGCCGTGATAAAGTAAAGACTCGCCTTAAAAAGTCTCAGATAAATAGAAGGTGGTTTTACAGGATGTTAAACCGCTCGAGGTTCTAGACACTGAAAGGTAAGGAGTAAAAAGTAAAACAAGTGGATCACGGAGGATCTAGTCATGAGAAAAGCACTTGCTAGTATCGTGGTTATAGTGTTTGCGGGCTTATTGTGCACGAGTCTATTGACTATTTTTACTGGAAGTTCGGTGAGTAACCGATATGTAAATAGCCAGTCGCTGCAATATCCCTATTATATGTCGTATTAATAAGTCCGAAACTATATCGACATCACTATTTCCCGAGCGCTAAAGCCCGCCGCAAAACGGCGGGCTTTTTTTACTTGCAAGATTTTTATTTATTCCGCACAATATTGTAGTCATCGTTGGACGGCATTCATGCCTTTTATTTGCATATTGCATAAGGATAGTTGCTATGACCGCTATAAAACCTTTAAAATTTTTGTTTGCTTTTTTGGCTGTTGTATTATTCGTGGTGGGTTGCTCTAAAGAAGGTGCATCTTCATCCGATTCACAGTCATTTAAAGGCACATCAGCGTGTTCAAATAACGCGTTTCTGCGAAAGTATAATTGTTCGTTGAGCAAAATCGAAGGTGCTGCTTCACGCGGTGATCCTGATGCTCAATATGCTTTGGGTTACATGTATTTTTATGGCATTGGTACCGTGCGTGATACAAGAGCTGCAAAACTTTGGATCCGACGAGCCGCGGCGCAAGGTCAACCGTTAGCAATTAAAGCGACACATATTTTGAATTATCGTGAATATCCCGGAGTGGGTGGAACGAGAGGTCCAGGTGGATCGGCTGAATATGGTGGTTCTGGTGGCCCAACATCGAGTCACGTTCCTCACTACAAACGTGTCGATATCAATGAAGCGAATACACGTACACCTACAAAGTCCTTGAAGGAATATTTACCGGCTTATAATAAAAAATCGAGATCACAACCAGTGGTTAAAGATTTGCAAAAAAAACCAGGTGAAAAAACAAGTCCGCCGGTAACAAATCCGACAACGGAAAAAGAGTCTACGCCAAACGGGGCTGCACCTCCATTAAGTCAACGAGATCGTGGAAAAACAATGAGTGAGCAATCGTTGCTGCGATCACAAGGAAATTATACTCTGCAATTAATGGCAAGCGCTGACTTAAAGTCGGTTCAATCTTTTGTTCAACGGCATCGTCTGGAGGGTAAGGTGCAGTATTATCGTGCGAAATATCATGGTAGCACCTGGTACATGTTGCTCTACGGAAATTTCGCCACCTTAGCTCAGGCTAAAGATGCTAAGCAGGAGTTGCCAACTTCTGTACAGGCATTACATCCCTGGGTGAAGTCATTGAATTTAGTCAAAAAAGAAATTCGGCTAGGTCGAATCATCTAACTCTAATTGCTGGGCTGAGCCCGGAAATCTCGATTTCCGGGCCGTCTGCTCAGTGTGGTCTGTCTCTTTTACTTCTTTTAAAAAAAGTGTGTGCTATACTGGCTAGCTTATTCATTGCGTACTAGTACGCAAATATCGGTAAAATACGGATTATATTGAACATCAGAAACAAGTAATATCGATCAGAACATTCAATATGTTTTTCTAGGATAGAAAAAAGTTTTGGAGGTGTCTTGCCATACGGAGATAGCGAACATCTAGTCGGATAACAACTCGCAGAGGTGACTATGAGCGTAAAGGCACTCACTGGCCAGCCAAAACCCTTTTATTTAATTTTCTTAATAGAAATTTGGGAACGATTTGGTTATTACGGTGTACAAGCCCTATTGGTCTTATACATGGTGCAAAGATTCAACTTCACGGACACACATGCTGATTTCTTATTTGCTGCTTTTAGTGCTCTTGTATTTTTGTTTCCCTGCGTTGGTGGATATATCGGTGATAAGGTTTTAGGAACGAAGCGCACCATACTGTTAGGCGCCGTCACATTAGCGATTGGCTACTTATTATTATCAATCCCAAATACATCCCCCGCTTTTTTGGCCTTGCCACTAGGAGTCATTGCAGTGGGTAACGGTCTTTTTAAAGCAAACCCCGCTAGTTTATTGTCAAAAGTCTATGAAGGTACTGAGCATAATATAGATAGCGGTTTCACCCTTTACTACATGGCAGTTAATATTGGTGCGTTTATCTCGATGAACTTAACACCAATACTAAATCAATATTTCGGCTGGCATATTGCATTTTCCGTTTGTTTCGTAGGTTTGATCTTGGCGGTTATTAATTTCTTATTTATGAAACATAATGTTAAGCATGTAGGTTCAAAACCAGATTTAGCGCCCATGCGAAAAGATTACTTTGTGTATGTGCTTTTAGTTGCTGCTGCATTGATCGTAGGTTCGTACTATCTTTTAACTTTTTATCAGGTTGTATCCTGGTTGTTGAGCATTGGCACGGTCGTTTTGTTCCTTTATTATTTTGGCTTGATGTATAAGGCACATCCACACGAACGGCCAGGCATGATTTTATTCATTGTCTTATTTTTACAAGCCGTTATTTTCTTCGTGCTCTATTTTCAAATGCCAACGTCTTTAACCCTGTTTGCACTGAGAAATGTGCATCATTCAATTTTGGGTATTCCCATTCAGCCGGCGCAGTTTCAAATGTTAAATCCATTCTGGATTATGATAATGAGCCCGATTTTAGCGCTTATTTACCAGTCATTGTCACGTAACAAAAAAGATCTTTCGTTACCCTCGAAGTTTTCATTAGGCACCTTGTTAGCTGGGTTAGCATTTTTATCATTGCCGTTCGGTAGTTTATTTAGCCATGCGGGAGTCCTTTCGGGGATGTGGATGGTGCTTTCCTATGGGTTGCAAAGTACGGGTGAATTGTTAGTAAGTGCTCTGGGCTTGGCACTAGCAGCGCGTTATGTGCCACAGCGTTTCATGGGATTCACGATGGGCTTGTGGTTTTTATGTACATCTATCGCGAGTGTGATTGCGGGTAAAGTGGCAAGCTTTGCCAACGTTCCTACAAATATTTCTAAAGATCCTATCGCATCATTGCCGATATACAATCATTTGTTTCTACAAATTGGCGTGACGACTGTGATTATAGCGATCGGTATGTTCGGCTTAGTCCCTGTGTTGCGAAAATTGATTCACCGCCATGAATCATTTGCAGAGAAAACTAAGATGAATAATAATATAAATCTAATTGAGGATGAGCTTGTAGAAGAAAGGGGATGACAAATGTCAGAGCACAGAGTTACTGTCACATGGTCGCGTGAGAGCGAAGATTTTTCTTACAAAAATTACAATCGCTCACATGAATGGGATTTTGGTCACGGTGTTACGGTAAAAGCATCTGCTGCGCCCGACTATCAAGGGGACCCTGAGCTCATTGACCCTGAACAAGGCTTTGTCGCTGCCTTATCAAGCTGTCACATGTTAACATTTCTCGCTATTGCAAGCCAAAAGCGTTTTGTGATTGATCATTATGAAGACAAAGCCACAGGCGTTTTAGCAAAAAATGCCGAAGGTAAAATCGCATTAACTGAAGTCACTTTGCGTCCCAAAGTGACTTTCAGCGGTGAAAGTCATCCCGATGAAGAAGCTCTTGCTCAATTGCATGAAGCGGCGCACAAGAATTGTTTTCTTGCGAATTCGGTAACCACTTTAATCAAAATAGAATAGTCAATTGCTTTAAGGGGCATGCTTTTCATAGGGATGGGGTAACACCTTTATTTTTGTGTTCGAGACGCAATCTCTACACAAGAGATAAGGCTTTAACTGGCAGCAATTGAGACTCCTTCCATTCCCAAAACTCTTTATTTTAGGTACACTAATGACTGTTTTATTAGGGAAAACAGCGTAAACTCATGTATCTAAAGAACATTAAGCTATCTGGATTCAAATCATTCGTCGATCCTACTACTATCCCGATTCGTAGCAATATGAATGCCATTGTTGGGCCGAATGGTTGTGGTAAATCAAATGTCGTGGATGCGGTTCGGTGGGTTATTGGTGAACTATCTGCCAAACATCTGCGCGGCCAAACTATGAGCGACGTCATCTTCAATGGGACAAATGCCCGTAAGCCGGTGGGTAAAGCATCTATCGAGCTGCATTTTGATAATAGCGATGGGCGCATTGCTGGCGAATATGCTAAATACTCCGAAATTGCAATTCGTCGCGAAGTGGAGCGGGATGGACAATCTAGCTACTACATCAATGGCGTGCAGGTTCGCCGTCGTGATGTTATCGATATCTTTTTAGGAACGGGATTAGGCGCTCGAACCTATGCCATCATCGAACAGGGCATGATCTCAAACTTTATTGAAGCAAAGCCTGAAGACCTTCGCATATTCATTGAGGAGGCCGCCGGTATTTCTAAATATAAAGAGCGGCGCCGTGAAACTGAAAATCGAATTCGCCATACTCAAGAAAACTTAGATCGCATTAATGACATTCGTGAGGAGCTCGATAAGCAACTTCGTCACTTAAAACGTCAAGCCAATGCAGCAGAACGTTATAAAGTTTATAAAGAGGAAGAGCGGCTATTAGCCGCACAAATAAAAGCACTTCAATGGCAAGCGCTTAATCACAAGCTCACCCAACAAGATCAACTAATCAATGAACAAAATGTACAGCAGGAAGAGCTGCGAGCAAAGCAACGTTCGGTAGAAACAAAAATTGAAGGTGTGCGAGTTGATCAAGCAGAAGCTGTCGAAAAACAAAATGAAGTGCAGAAAAGATATTATGGATTGGGTGCCGACATCGCGCGTTTGGAGCAGCGGATTAAAGATACACAAGAACAAACAAAACAATGGGAAAAAGAATTAGAAGAATCGACAAATTTATGGGAAGAACTGAGTGAGAATACGCACGAATGCCGACAACAAATTGAAGAAATACAAGCTGATTTACAGCGTTTAAACCCACAAACGTCGGATATCAAATCCCTAGCAGAACAAGCGCAGCATATATTGGCTGAAGCTGAAATGGATATGAATCAATGGCAGGAAACCTGGGATGAATTTCAGCATGAAAGTGCGCAATCTTCTAGTCAAATCCAAGTTGCGAGCACCAAGCTTGAGCACTCTAAACGACAATTGGCCGAGCAAGAAAATCGACGTCACCAAACACAAAGTAATTTAGATCAATTGCAGTTGGATGCGCTGCGCACAGAAATTACACCGTTAAAGGAACACACCGAACAACTACAAGACCAGCTTGAACAGGCAAAATCCAACTTACAGCGTTATGCAGAACAAATCTCAGCAGAGCGCGAAGCGGTTCAAAAACATAATCATGCTACACAAGAAATGCGCCGTGAATTACAAACACTAGAAGCACGTTATGCGTCGCTTGATGCACTGCAACAATCTGCTCTGGGTCGTGATGATGAGCAGGCAAAAGAGTGGCTAACGCATTATCACTTGAATGAGCTACCCAGATTTGGGCAGAAACTTCAAGTGAATGAAGGTTGGGAATTAGCGGTAGAAACGGTATTGAGCGGTTACTTTGATGCGGTCTGTGTGGATGACTTAAATGCCTATGTCGAACAAATGGCTGAATTGTCACAAGGTCGTGTGACACTATTAGAAAAACCAAAAACATCAACATCAGATCATTTCGATAAAGCGCCCAAACTAACAGACCAAGTGAATAGTGATTGGCCCTTTCATCAATGGCTTGCAGGTATTTACATTGCAGATGATTTAACTCAAGCAAAACAACTGCGCTCCCAATTGAGTGACCGTGAATCGGTAATTACGCGCGATGGAGTTTGGCTGGGGGCGAGTTGGATGCGTATTTGCAAACTAAGTGATCCACAAAGCGGTGTATTAATACGTGAGCAGCAGCTACAACAATTAAAGCAAGAAATAGCAACAAAACAAGAACAACTGTCCGCTTTGGAAAGTGAATTGCATCAAAGTGAGCAACACTTAAATCAACTCGAATCGGATCGGGACAATCAACATCGTGTTTATCAAGAGCTCAGCACCGAATCAACGGATGTGCAAACTAAACTAACGGCAAAACAAACACGATTAGATGATGTGCAGCAGCGGCAACAACGATTGCAACATGCCATGAAGGAATGTGAGCAACAGATGGCGACGATTGAGCAAGAGCAAACAGCAATACAAGCTCAATTGCAAACGTTGATCACTCGTCAACAAGAACAAACCGCAGAGCGTGAGCAACGTCTTGTAAAACGTGATGAACTACGTGCAAGATTAGATGAAAAACGCTCACATGCACAGCGGAAACAACAACAAGCCGATGAGCTTGAGATACGAATCAGTGCGAATCAAAATCAACTCGCTCTATTACAACAAACCGTTCAGCGTGATGAGCGTCAATTGGATCAGCTCACCGAACGTCGCGAAACACTCACGAGTTATTTAGCAGACAATGATACTCCGCTCGAATCGATGAATGTAGAGTTGCAAGCACAACTGGACAAACGATTAAATATTGAAACAGAGTTACGTGAAGCAGAGGCAAGAGCGGAAGGTTTCAATCAGGCTTTAAGAGAATTGGAAGAGCAGCGCGAAAACCTACGAAACGAATTAAACCACTTCCAATCTAAGCTGGAAGAACTACGTATGCAGCGTCAGACTATCACTGTTCGTCAAACAACGATTCAAGAACAATTGAGTGAGTCGGACTTTGAGTTAGAAGCGGTTATCGCTGAAATGCCCGAGGAAGCTGAAATAAACGCTTGGCAAGAGCAGTTAGATAAAGTCATTCAGCGTATCCAACGTCTGGGCGCTATTAACTTAGCGGCCATAGAAGAATACGAAACGACGAGTGAGCGCAAAGAATATTTAGATAAGCAGCAGGCTGATTTGGTTGAAGCGTTAACGATTCTTCAAAATGCCATTCGAAAAATTGATCGCGAAACCCGCACGAAATTTCGTGAAACATTTGATCGAATCAATCAACAGTTTCAAGAGATATTTCCGCGGATATTTGGTGGCGGTCGAGCCTATCTTGAATTAACGGATGAGGATATGTTATCAACCGGAATTCTCGTTAAAGCACAACCGCCAGGAAAGCGAAATGTTTCCATCCACGTGCTGTCGGGTGGTGAAAAAGCATTAACGGCAATTTCTTTAGTATTCGCGATGTTTCAGTTAAACCCTGCACCATTTTGTATTTTGGATGAGGTGGATGCGCCGCTCGATGATATGAACGTCGGACGCTTTTGCCAGCTCGTCAAAGAAATGTCGAAAGATACACAGTTTTTAATTATTAGCCATAATAAAGTCACCATTGAAATGGCCGACCATTTGATGGGAGTCACGATGCAGGAACCCGGCGTATCGCGTATCGTGTCCGTTGACATGGAGGAGGCTATCGATATGGTCGAGGCTGCTTAGGGAAAACTAACCATGTTGATCACTATTATTTTTTTACTACTGCTGCTTTTATTGGGTGGATTTATCATTGTTCGAATTCGCCGACAAGATCAACAAGCCACTCCAAGGCGGCATCAACGCCAACCTCACCTGAGTCACGAACACAATCTGAATCACGATGTTAATGATGCATTGGGATTAAGTGAAGCTTCAAAAACACAGCTTGAAGTGAAAGAGCCTGCTATACCAGCGGCAAAAACAAACGCAAAACCTACTGAGTATTTGGTCTTACATGTGATGGCGCCGCTTGATTATACTTACAACGGCTATGAATTATTACAATCATTATTGGCGAATGGATTACGCTACGGAGAGATGAATATTTTTCATCGCCACGAGACTAAAACTGGGCGTGGTTCTATTTTGTTTAGTTTGGCATCGGTCAATAAACCCGGCACCTTTGAATTACCTAAAATGGGGAGTTTTTCTTGCCCCGGCCTAACGTTATTCATGCCGTTAAAAGCTAGTCCAGATCCAATGATTGCGTTTGATTCGATGTTAGAGACGGCGAAACAGTTAGTTGAAGATTTAGGTGGTGAAATATGGGATGAAAATCGGCAAGTATTAAATATGGATAAAATCACACACATGCGAACCAAAATCCGACAATTTGAAAAAAATCAGCGTACGCCGGATTTTTTTGCAGAATTACAACCCGACTAGGTTTTGAAAATGGCAGTCCCTGATCGTATCCGTAAACAAGCTGAAAAGCTCCGTGCGGAAATCAATGATCATAATTATCGCTACTATGTATTAGCGTCTCCATCCATTCCCGATTCTATTTACGATCAACTCTTTCAAAAATTAAAAAACTTAGAAGACCAATATCCCGAACTCATTATAGCGACATCCCCAACCCAGCGGGTAGGCGCCGAACCGTTAAAATCTTTTGCGCAAGTGCATCACAAAGTTCCCATGCTGTCGTTAGATAATGTGTTCACTGAAGACGAATTAATAGCGTTTGATGATCGTGTGCGACAACGACTCAAAACAGATAAACCCGTTAAATATACGTGTGAACCCAAATTAGATGGCGTTGCGATTAGTTTGATGTATGAAAATGGTGTTTTGACAAAAGCTGCAACGCGAGGTGATGGGACAACAGGTGAAGACGTTACACAAAATGTAAGAACCATTTCTGCTATTCCGCTGCAATTACGCGGTCATGATTTTCCGAAACTACTGGAAGTGCGTGGTGAGGTTTACATGCCTAACGCAGGCTTTGAACTTCTCAATAAAGAAGCTGAAAAAAAAGGTGAGAAAATCTTTGTGAATCCCCGTAATGCAACATCAGGAAGTTTGCGGCAGCTCGATCCCCAGGTTACCGCTAAACGACCGTTAGCATTTTATGCGTATTTTGCAGGCGTTATGGAAAAAGGGAAATTACCTTTTTTACATAGTGAAATATTAAAAAAGTTTAAATCGTGGGGTATACCCATTGCCCCAGATGGTGAAGTTGTAACCGGAATCGAAGGTTGTTTGAAATACTACAAACAAATGGAAAAAAAGCGAGAAAAATTGCCTTATGGAATTGATGGTGTGGTTTATAAGGTGGATTCACTTGAATTGCAACATAAACTAGGGTTTGTATCTCGAGCCCCACGTTGGGCAATCGCGCATAAATTTCCCGCACAAGAAAAAATGACAAAGATGAGAGACGTTGAATTTCAAGTTGGAAGAACAGGTGTAGTTACACCTGTGGCGCGATTAGAGCCTGTATTTGTAGGGGGTGTGACAGTAAGTAACGCGACACTACATAATTTTGATGAACTCTATCGCAAAGATGTGCGCATCGGTGATACTGTTATCATTCGTCGCGCGGGTGATGTTATTCCAGAAGTAGTTGAACCGGTACTTGCAGAGCGCCCCGCGAATGCAAAGAAAGTAAAAATGCCAAAGCGGTGTCCGGTTTGTCATGCAGAAGTGATAAAAGCAGAGGGTGAAGCTGTAACGCGTTGCATGGGTGGGCTTTATTGTCACGCACAGTTACGTGAGACGATAAAACACTTTGCCTCTCGGCGTGCGATGGATATCGATGGTCTTGGCGATAAATTAGTAGAATTATTTCTTACTGAAAATTTAGTGAAAGATATCACCGATCTTTTTCAGTTAAACAAAGAACAATTGGCCGCATTGCCCCGCTTGGGTGAAAAGTCTGCGCAAAATTTATTGGATGCAATCGAAAATAGTAAGAAAACGACGTTGGCACGATTTCTTTATGCACTGGGTATTCGTGAGGTTGGAGAAACGACTGCGCGCGTATTAGCTCGACATTTTAAAGAATTAAAACCGCTGATGAAAGCGAGTGCTGAAGAGTTACAAAATATCCCGGATATTGGTCCCATTGTTGCAGCGCACATAGTTGGATTTTTTCACCAAAAACATAATGTAGAATTAATTGATAAGTTGCAGCGTTTGGGCCTCCATTGGCCCAAGGAAAAAGTTGCAAAAACATTACCGTTAGAGGGTAAAACGTTTGTGTTAACGGGGGCCTTAACTACCATGACGCGTGATGAGGCTAAAGAAAAACTGGAAGCATTGGGAGCTCGAGCAAGCGGGAGTGTTTCAAAAAATACTGATTTTGTCATTTTAGGCGATAGTCCAGGCAGTAAATTCAAAAAAGCTAAGGAGCTTGGTGTCAACATTATTGATGAACAAGAGTTCCTCCGGATGTTAAAAGAATGATAAAAGATATCCTGACGCGATATATTAATTATATGATTTCCGGTGATGCTGAAAAGGCTCGAGCTTTGTTTTTTGACAAACCGAGGCTTGATATTCCAGAGCGAGGTAAAATTTTAGGTGAAGTAGCATTCATGCATTTTGTATCACAGCGATCGGAGTGGATGAGTGCAAGCGTTATGCAGATGGAACACGTTGCAACGACGATGACTGACGATCGTATCGTAGAAGAGTATATTTTAAATTTGAAACAGTTCGATAAAACGTATGAATTGCCCATTGCAGTTGTGGCTGATTTAATTGAAGAAAAGCTGTATCGAGTTCGTGTTTATTATAGTTTGTGGTCATTGCAACAGAAACATCAAATTCGAAAACCGATCTTAAAAAAAATGGATGATTTAGCGTTTCCTTTAGTTATACAATGCTATCAACAAGCTTTAAGGCAAGGTGATTTAGACACTATTTTGGCTCAATTTGCTAAAGACGCCATTGTTAGAGAGCCCGCGGGTGGCCACTATATTCATCGTGGTTCTGAGCAAATTAAACAGTTCTATCAAGCGTTATTTTCAAATGGTGGAGGCGTTGTGCTCGACTATTGCAGTGTCACCGATGACGGTGAGCATTGTGCAATCGAATATAATGTCATTCAGTGGGGTCGTGATACATTGCCTGCGCAAGCGGGTATTGCTGTTTATGAATATAAAGATGAGTTGCTGACGGCGGTTAGAATTTACGATGATGTGGATCCGCCGATTCATTTGTAAAAGAAGTTGCCCTGGGGTCGGAGATCGCTTCCATGCTCAAACAGGCTTGCGCTTCGCTGCATCGAATTGCACGCAGAAACGATCTCGCTACCCGGGCTTAAAAATTTATTCTTTAGGTTTCAAACTGCCACCAACGATGCGTTCGCAATTGCCTTTTAATACATAGATCCATTCCCCACCCGAAGCATTTGTTTTAGACTGTCCTGCACAAGCGTGTTGTGGTGTGCCACAATCATTTTTTCCCGCTTTCACAATGCCGTAACATTTTTCAACATTTTTTTTATTATTGTTAGAGGCTGCCAAAGTAGAAGTGGCAGAAACTGTGAGGCCGGTACCAACGATGGCTGCCATAACAGCATTAACGATTTTGTTGCTTCTCATCTAATGAGCTCCTTATTGAGTTGTAAATTTTTTAGAGTTTCATGTTAAAATGTTATCACTTGAACTGCAACAATAAGGGCCTCTTATGATTCGTATACTGGCAATCATTCTTAAACCTTTTCTTAAGCTGCTCGATTTTTTAACACCTCTCGCAGACTTATTAGCGCGATTATGGATATCGTGGATGTTTTTCCAAGCTGGCCTGGTTAAAATTCAAGCATGGCAGTCCACAGTTAATTTGTTCACATATGAATATAGTGTGCCACTTTTGCCGCCAACTACAGCCGCTATTATAGGAACCGTTTTAGAATTAGTTTTACCTGTTTTGCTCGTCTTAGGTTTAGGGGGACGGATCACGATTCTCATTTTCTTTTTATATAACATCGTGGCTGCAGCTTCCTATCATTACTTATGGACACCCATGGGTTGGAGTGGGTTATCACAACATATTAATTGGGGATTACTATTGGCACTGTTAATGACGCATGGTCCAGGCAAACTATCTCTCGACTATTGGATTCGCCGAGAATACGGACATCATTTGGAAAATAAGCGCGAGTCTGAGCCCAAGGAGTAAAACGCTATGTGCTCTAAAACAGCCAGACCCGATGCAAAAAAACCCAGTGGTTCGCTTGCCATTCGTACGTTTGCTATGCCTTCAAATACAAATCCAAACGGTGACATTTTTGGGGGCTGGATCGTTTCCAATATGGATTTGGCGGGTTTAAGCGTTGCTGGTAAATATGCACGACATACCATCACCACAATAGCGATTGATTCAATGGTTTTCATATCGCCCGTTCAAGTGGGCGATTTTATTTGCTGTTATGCAGATCTGGTAAAAATTGGGAACACGTCGATCACGATAAAAATTGAAACGTGGGCCGTTAATCCAGATGAGGCTAATTTACGTCAAGTGACAGAAGGCGTGTTTACCTACGTTGCTGTCGATGAGCATGGACGACCTGAGCCAGCTATACGCAAGAGTTAGTAGTTTCTCGTATTGGCAAGCAATTGAAATCGATAAAGTATTTTTGGAGGTTGAAAAACAATTTCTAGAGGTGGCCTTTGGGCTATACTAAATATATACAACCTCTAGGATGGAGATTGGTCATGAAATACCTAATTTCAGTGATCGCTATCGTGATGTTGTCACTGATAGGCATAAGCGCCTTTGGCACGATGCCAGGAAACACGAAGATAATATTCGCCAAAAAAGTTCCTGTAAATCAAGCAAACTGTTATCCCGTGATCAACGGCATTTTGAAGCGCTGCCTGGATCGTGGTGATTCTTATACATTTTGCCACAACCAATATTATGGTAACCAAAAGGTTTGCGAAGAATTGCATGCAAAGCCCTCAAAGGCAACATCGAATAAAATGTCGCATTACACCGACTGTATAAGAAAGGAACAATGTCGATATAAAACAACGAAAGACTCGAAGGAGTCGTGTTATAACCAGTGCCGCAAAGAAGTCCGGTTATAGTTAATCGGTTGACTTTGAATGATATTTGACTTAATTCGTATATTCTTTTATTATTCTCTTATTGAGGACAAAAAGAGTACGAGCTATGCTTACACTGAGTCAACGTAAAACCTACGACTTCATTCAGAAATTCTTCGATGAGAATGATCATGCTCCGACAGCCGCTGAAATTGCAGAGGGGATTGGAATTAAATCTAGAGGTGTGGTTCATCGCTATCTAAAGGCACTGGACTCTGCGGGCTTAATTCGCTTGCTGCCCAAGCGTCACCGTAATATCCAGCTCATGGAGAGTTCATCTATCCCATCAAACTCATTGCCGTTAGTAGGCGCTATTGCGGCTGGGCAGCCGATTGAGGCTATCGAGCAGGATGAAACAATTGATGTCGCTAGTGTTTTCCTCGGCCCGAATCGATATGCCCTAAAAGTCAAAGGTGACTCCATGATTGATGAGGGTATTTTTGATGGTGACATTGTTGTTTGTGAGCGTAGCGATACCGCGCGCGATGGCCAGATTGTGGTGGCCTTAGTAGACCGCGATCAAGCTACCTTGAAACGTCTTTATCATAATGCTGATAAAACAATTACTTTGCTGCCTTCGAACCCGACTCATAAGCCTATGATTTATTCAGAAAACCAAGTTGAAATTCAAGGTATTTATATTGGATTACTGCGCATTAGAAATTAGTCGCAATCTTTCAATTTATGTATCATACTATTCTTATGACAGCACTCATTATTATCATCATTATCTTGCTCGTATTCGGTGGCTATATCGTTGCTGTTTATAACTCTTTGATTGCAATGATTGAAGCCGTACGCAATAACAATAAGCAGATCGACATTCAGTTAGATCGACGGTATAAAGTCTTTGAATCGTTGGTGAACGTCGTGAAAAAATACATGGACTACGAGAAATCAACGCTGAAAGAAGTGGTTGCTTTGCGTAATCAAGCACAAGTAGCGAAACAATCGGGCGATGCGCAAACTCGAATGGATGCCGAAAATAAAATTTCTGGTATTTTGTCGGGATTAAATGTTGTTTTCGAACAGTATCCAGATTTGAAAGCCAATCAAAATGCACTGCAATTGCAGGAGTCGATTGTGAGCACGGAAAATAAATTGGCTTACGCAAAACAAGCCTATAACGACAGTATTGAGCGTTATAATGCAAAGAAAAAATCTTTTTTCCCATCGATGATAGTCAGCTTTTTCTCGAGTAAGCTGAATTTTGATTTCCCTTATTGGCAGTTGTCAGCAGATGCCATAAAAAAACAAGAAGACTATACAGTTAACCTATAGTAATAATTTTCATGTCAAATTCATTTAAAGATTATCATTCTGAGACAGCAAATTGGCGACAATCTTTAAGAACCAATAATCGTCGAACTTACTTTGTTATTGCTACTTTTATTTTAATTTATTTGATCATTGGATTGTTGATCGATATGTACATCTATGCGGGTCATTTTCCACAGGCGACAATTTCGCAACTATTTTATAGTTTGGTGACATTTAACTTAGTACCGCGGGCGACTATTATCACACTAATTATCGCTATTGTTTCATTGTGGGTCACGTTTAAATTTAGCCATAAACTAATGTTGCTAGGATCAGAATATCGTCAAATCACTCCAGAAACAGCACAAACTTTAGAAGAGAAACAGCTTTACAATGTGGTTGAAGAAATGAAGGTAGCGGCGGGACTCAAGTTTATGCCGAAAGTCTATATTATCGATGCAGATTATATGAATGCTTTTGCAAGTGGTTACAATGAAAAATCGGCTATGGTTGCCATCACGAGAGGTTTGATTCAAAAGCTAAATCGCGACGAGTTAGAGGCGGTGATGGCGCATGAAATCAGCCACATTCGTCATATGGATATTAAACTCACGTTAATGGCTTCCGTATTGGCAAACCTTTTGTTGATTGTTGTCGATATATTATTTTTCAGTGCGATTTTTGGTGGGCGAGATCGAGATGGTGGGGGACGTAATCAGTTATTTATCTTTATACTGCTGTTACGCTATTTGTTACCAGTCATTACGGTTCTTTTAGTGCTGTATTTAAGTCGAACGCGAGAGTATATGGCTGATGCAGGTTCGGTTGAGTTAATGCGTGATAATGAGCCGTTAGCCCGTGCATTGTTAAAAATTCAAGGTGATCATGAGCAGCATCAGGAAACATACGCTCGGGAATATGCAAGCACGCCCCATGAATCGGTTCGACGACAGGCTTATATTTATGATCCACTCAAAGCGGGTATTAACGTAAAGCAGTCATTAAGTGATTTCTTTTCGACACATCCGAGTATTAAAAAGCGCCTCGCTGCCATCGGGTTTAAGCTAAAATCGAATCAATAAATATATTTTCAAGCGTGTCGCGATGCTCGTGATAGATTATTGCCATCCCTGTCAATAATCGACTCGCAATACGCGACAACTTAAATAGCCGCGGACGTCCTCGTCGCCCGCGCTCCGCGACCTCACGGCTCGACTACGCACGGGCTCTCAAATGACTTGACGGCTCGTAAAGATTTTTTGCAGTCGCTTACGCTCGGCAAAAAATCCGAGCCTACCGCGGAATACGCGCCTTCGCTTCGCTCTCCATGGCGCGCATCGGTTGATTGTTATAATTTTTATTACCCCATGTTGGGTCAAGTTTAGTTTTAGAAAAAAACGCTTTCTCTCTTTGTCGTATGCGCTCGTTGTTGGTTTCTTTGTCAGGCAAGTAGTCGTTAATCATTTCTAAAATACCTTCTTGTTTGGCTGTCTTGATTAAATCTTTTTTGCTCTTGCAGTATAGTTTTCTTTTGATATTGTCGATATGTTCTCTAACGGTAGCTGGGGAAATATTTAGCTTTTTTGCAATTTTGGCATAATACAGATCGTTGCATAACAATAGCAAACACTCTGTCTCACGCGGGGTTAGATAAATATTTTCATATTTTCCATCTAAAAAATAACGCTGTATTGACAAATTATTCACGATTTGAGTCTTAGTTTCACTCTTAGTGGAATTAAAATAAAAAAGGGGGGTTTTATTGATTAAGTCTGTTAAAGAATAAGCAGATCGTTTAGCGTCTTTCAATATTTTGAATGCTTTGTCCTTAAAGTAAATAATAAATTGTTTAAAATATTTCTTATGTAGTAAAAAATTTTTATTGAAGTCATCAACATCTGAGGGTACGCCGAACATGTAATACTCAGAATAACCTAAATGGTGTTGAGCGATGATGGTAACGTGGCAGATATCAAATTTATCTTGCAATATTCTCTGTATATAAGCCATATCAGAGCTAGGGGAGTTAGGCTTGCGATAATCGTCGATAAAGTAAATGCCATTTGACGTGGTATCGGGAAGGTTTTCGTCTCGAAGATAGAGTTGATGTTCGTAATAGTAGTTTAACCAGTCTCTATGGTTTCCAAGCCAATAGGTTTTAATGTCTCTAAAATGCCATCTCAAGTTGCTATAATTAAAGAAATTGATATTAAAAGTTTCTTTTAAAGGCGCAATAATATTGTCGATTTCATCAGAGTATGAAATTAGAGTATCAATATTATTTTTAATCTCAGGTAACATCTGTCAGCCGTCGTCACGCGAACATCCTTGCTGGCATTTATAATGTTAATTATTATCTGTAATCTGTCGATGCGCGCCATGGAGAGCGAAGCGAAGGCGCGTATTCCGCGGTAGGCTCGGATTTTTTGCCGAGCGTAAGCGACTGCAAAAAATCTTTACGAGCCGTCAAGTCATTTGAGAGCCCGTGCGTAGTCGAGCCGTGAGGTCGCGGAGCGCGGGCGACGAGGACGTCCGCGGCTATTTAAGTTGTCGCGTATTGCGAGTCGATTATTGACAGGGATGGCAATAATCTATCACGAGCATCGCGACACGCTTGACAGTTGGCCATTATGCCAAAATTATTAAATAGATTCAAATTATTAAATAAATAATATTGGCGCCCGTCGAAATTATTTTGAAAAAATGTTTTGAGACAAAATGGGTATTTGTTTAGTGGATATAAATATTAGCATTTCAATTGTGGCAGAGAGGTTGGAGTGCCTGTTTTGCGGGCGTAAGTACCATGGAGGTATTTAGCAACCAGGGATGGTGATTCCCGAAAAACAGACACCCCAAACTTGGCTAGCACGCAATTGAAATTCCTTGCAAAATAATTTCGACAGACCCGCTATTATTTTTTAAGAACAACGAGGAACCCTTCAACGGGTTTCCCTTTTTGTTTGCGTAGGGTGATATTATCGAATCGCACCTTATTAAATTGATAATGCTTGATGAGCGATTCCAGATACGACTTGTTGTGTGCGTAGCGGATGTTTTGTTGCAAAATGTAGGATGGCTCGGCTGTTTTTTCGACCGTAAATGTAAAATGCCCGCCCTTTTTTAGAGACGCGTTGACTTTACAAAAGAGGCTGTCCAAGTCACCAACATACGTGAGCACGTCAGCGGCTATGATCAAATCAACATCTTTGAAATTATCAATGACATCTTGGATGTTGCCAACGATCACTTCATCGTAAATATTTTTTTGTTTGGCAATGTCGATCATGTTAGCGGAGATATCGATGCCAATTAACTCTTTTGCCATGTCTTTAAATAGCTCGCCACACAGACCTGTCCCGCAGCCGAGATCTACAATTTTCCATTCAGGATGATCGGCATTCGTATCAATTTCAATTGCTCGATGAATTTGTGTAGGAACTTGATAGTCTAAATGTTGGGTTAAGTGTAGGTCGTAATAAAGGGCATATTGATCAAACAAATGTTGGACATATTCCGACGGTGCTGTTTGGGGTGTTTCTTTTTGTTCTAGAGCTGAAAGTATATGTAGAATTTCAGGGTCATTGGGTCTTAATTTTAACGCTAATTGATAGTGTTCGATGGCTTCCTGCGTGCGTCCCAACTTAAGATAAATGGCAGCAATATTGATATGTGCATCGAAATACGTCGGCTTTAAGTCGAGTGCCTTTTTTAAATAGTCAATGGCATCACGATGACGTTCTTCATACATCAACAGAACGCCAATATTATAATAACTCTCTAAATGCGACTCGATTTCGATCTGGCGTAGATAATGGTTTAACGCTTTTTTGTGTTCACCCATTTGTAAGCAGGCGGTAGCTAAATGATAATTTGCCAGAGGATGCTGTGGATCTAACTCAATCGTATAAGTTAACTGCTCACTGGCTTGCGCCCAGTCCTTTACTTTTAGAAGCGCGACTCCTAGATCATGGTGGGTCTCTACATGATGCGGTTGGAGCTTTGAACGTTTTTTAAAATACTCAATAGCTTTTGTAAAATCATTTTTATGCTGATAGATATGAGCGAGTTGACCGAGCGCTGGTCCGTGATTTTCATCGAGAGAAATAGCTTTTTTCAGCTCGCTGATTGCAAAATCATAATCCTCTTCTTCCGTTAGGAGTCGTCCATAATTAAAATGAGCATTAGCAAAATCGGGTTCTAACGCAATCGCTTTTTGATAGGCTTTTTTTGCATTATTTAATTTATGTTGGCGGTAAAAACTATTGCCTAAATTATTGTAAGCCACAGCATAATTTGGTTTTAAGCTGATGGCAATGTGATAGGCCTTGGTTGCTTCGACCAACTGATCTGTGCGTAATAACACATTTCCCTTGCTATTATAAAAGGTAGCTGCTTCGGGTTGCAGTTCGATAGCATAATTCAAATACTGTAATGAGTTCGAGAAATTTCCGAGTTGTGCTTGTATAATACCAACGAGATGTAACAACTCGGGTTGATTGGGATCATCCTTTAAGACTTGTTGATAACTCTCGAGTGCCTCTTCAAGCTTTCCTTGCTGATGTTGTTGTTGGGCCTGTTCCAGAAGTTTGTTGGTCATGCGCTTTTTGGATTGCCTCACTTAATTGGTAAACTGCCATGGCATAGGTAACACGTGGATTATACTTCATGATGACTTTAAAATTATGGAAAACTAACCAATATGTTTCTCCGGTTTCATTCTGCAATTCAACGATCGCTGCTTTTTCGTTAGCAGAAATCATTTTTGTTGCCGGATGAATTCCCATTTTTTCCAGTTCACGAACGGTGATTCGTAGTCTTGGTTTATCCGAAATCAATTTTGGATTAAAAGGCTTGGCATTCGAAAATTCACTGGCAATAGGTTGATGTCTTTCCCAGCCATTAACACAGAAATAATTTGCTATGCTGACGATAGCATCTGCATCTACTTTTACAATGTCAGAATGATTTTTGCTCGCATAACCTACGGCATAGTGACGATACGTGCTCGGCATAAATTGTGGAATACCGATTGCACCTGCATAGGAGCTTTTCACGGATAAGGGCGGAAAGTTTTGTTCTTTCGTTAATAATAAATATTGTACAAGCTCTTTAGTAAAGAAGTGAGAGCGTTTTGGATACGTAAAAGCAAGTGTACTCAATGCATCGATAGCATAATAAGAGCCGGTGTGTTGACCATAATTTGTTTCTACACCAATAATGGCAACGATGATGCTTGCCGGAACACCATATTTCTTTTGTGCATATTCCAATGCTTTGGCATGTTTTTTCCAGTAAAGTGCGCCGTTTTCGATGCGTGCTTGAGTGAGAAAGTGGGCTTTATAAACATTCCAGGGTTTTGATTCATAGGGGTGAGAGATTTTATAAATGACATCTTGATTATACTTCACTTGACTCAGCAGGTGTGTCAGTTTTTTGCGATTGAAGTGATGTACTTTCACCATATAATCAATAAAAACTTCTGCTTTTTCAGAAAAATGAAGCGGCTTCGTTTCCTGATCGGGTTTAGTATCAGCGTAAGAGTTGATACTGGCAAACAGGAATGAACATGCAGCGATGAGTGTGGCGACTCGTTTTAGCAATGATGTCATGGTCTCTCTCATGATTACAAAAGGGTCTATCATAGCATGTGTTTGAATTTTTGACAAAAACCTCTCAAAGCAGGCTGTTAGCTAGACCAGAGCTTACGGTGCGTATGAATCGACATGATCATACCAAATCCCGCCATGATGATCACCATGGAGCTGCCGCCGTAGCTGATTAGAGGTAATGGTACTCCCACAACTGGCAATATGCCGACCACCATGCCAATGTTAATAAATGCAGAGATGATAAAGGTGAGGCTTAGACTTCCCGATAAAATGCGTGTAAACGTATCCTGAGCTTGGCTGCTGATATAAAGGCAGCGTGCAAAAACAGCTAAAAGAACGATAAGCAATAAAATACAACCCATAAATCCGAGTTCTTCGCCGTTAACAGCAAAAATAAAATCGGTTGAATGAGCGGGTAAAAATTGTAAATGAGACTGTGTGCCTTGGAGCCATCCTTTTCCAAATAGGCCACCCGAGCCGATGGCAATTTTAGATTGAATAATGTGATAACCACTGCCGAGGGGGTCACGCTCTGGATTTAAAAAAGTAAGCACGCGTTCTTTTTGATACTGATGCATGAAATGCCAAACGACAGGAGAACTCACGGCCGCTATTCCAATCAAACTTAAAATGAGTCGCCAACTTAAACCTGCCAAGAGTAATGCACAGAAACCAGAAGCAGCAATTATAATCGCAGTACCGAGATCCGGTTGTTTAGCGGTTAGCAATACGGGTATGACTAACAATAGACAGGAACAAATCAGAGGTGTTAATTTAGGGGGCAACTGTTTATCACTTAAATATCGTGCGATCATCATCGGCATGGCGAGCATCATAATTTCTGATGGTTGAAATTTTAAAAAACCTAAATCTAACCAACGACGCGCACCTTTATCGACTTCGCCAAAAAATAACACGGCGACTAATAGTAGCAATCCAATGGTATAAATCCACGGAGCCCACTGATAATAACGTTTTGGGGGAATGTAGGCGAATACAAACATTACGGCAAAAGCAAGTGCCAGTCGAAGTGATTGCTTGACGATGATATCGGTATTCTCATTGCTAGCGCTAAAAAGAATAAAGAGGCCGAGACCCGCCAACACAAATAAAAATACGACGAGGGGTGGGTCAATATGTAATGAGCGCCATCGCAATTGGGACATTTTGCGTTTTAATCTCGACTCGTACGAGTATTTAAGTTGATGGTGTGGGTAGCTCATTGTTGTTATCGTTTGTTGGTTGTTTTATCGGATGTTGAAAGTAATAGTTAAATATCTTACCCGCCATTCTATCAGCCATGGCGCTATGCTCAACCACTATCGCAACAGCTATTTGTGGGTTTTCAACAGGAGCAAAAGCGATGAACAGGTGATTGTTGCGTAAACGTTTTGGAATATCCGTGCGTGTTGTATCTTCGTCGCGTTGGTGACCATAAACCTGCGCTGTCCCTGTTTTGGCAGCGACGGTAAATCCATGGTGTCTGCCAAAGAAGTCTGCTGTGCCGCCGGGCGCGACAACTCCCTCCATTGCGTGGATGACAAAATCCCAATATTTAGGATGCTTGAGCAAAACAGGGGGTTCTGGAATGGGTTCTTGAGGAGTGACTTTGCCAGTCGGCGAAACTGTTTTTAGCACTAGATCAGGTTTAAACCGGTTTCCGTGTTCTGCAAGGGTCGATACCGCTTGAGCAAGCTGGATAGGGGTGATCAATAAAAAGCCTTGGCCGATGCCTGTTATGATCGTGTCACCAGTGTACCAAGGATGCCCATGAGCACCCATTTTCCACTTAGGAGTTGGGACTAAGCCTCCCAGCTCTCCGGGCATATCGATACCCGTTGGATTGCCGAAGCCGAATTTATGGAGCATATCAACCATGCGGCTAATACCCATGCCCACAGCCAGATTGTAGAAATAGGTATCGCAGGAAACAATGATGGCTTTGCGTAGATCCACCCATCCATGGCCGCTACGCCACCAATCGTGGTAGATGTGAGCGGTGTTTGGTAATTGAAACCAGCCTGGGTCATAAATTTTATATTGTGGTGTTGTGACATCATCATCGAGACCGGCTAATGCAAAGAAAGGTTTAATGGTAGAACCTGGTGCAAATTGTCCTTGGGTTGCGCGATTGTATAGCGGATGCTGTGGAGAGTTAAGGAGCTTTAAATAATCATCCTGATTGAGTCCGCTTACAAAAGGGTTTGGGTCGTAGGTGGGTTTTGTGACGAGCGCTAATATTTGTCCCGTGTTTGGCTGTATGATGACGATTGCACCGCTTTCATCGCCCATTACCTTTTCAGCTTCGGCTTGTAATTTACTGTCGATTGTTAAATAAATAGTGTCACCGGGTTTGGGGGGAATCCGTTTTAAAATACGTACAACGCGCCCACTTGCATTGATTTCTGCTTCTTCTGCGCCCATCATTCCGTGCAATTGTTTCTCATAGTATTTTTCAATGCCTGTTTTTCCGATATCATCGTCGGCATTGTAATTATCCGAGTTGACTCTTTGTAAGTCGTGTTGATTAATCCGATCGACATAACCAATCACATCGCTCGTCACATCTCCTAAAGGGTAATATCGCAGCAGTCGTGTTTGAATGACCACGCCAGGGAATCGATAGCGGTTAACATAAAATTTAGCGACCTCTGAGTCGGTTAGTTTTAATTTAATCGGCACAGGTTGAAAGTGGCGATATTGGTAAAGTATATGATGGAATTGTTTAATTTCGTTTGGAGTGATTGGAATAATTTCGTTAAGTTTTGCTATAGTTTTTTGAAGGTTGGGTACGCTGTCAGGAATAATCGCTAAAGTAAAAGAAGGGATGTTTTTAGCCAGCAGCACCCCGTTTCGGTCGTAAATGAGTCCGCGGTTGGGTTCGATAGGAATGAGGTTCAGTAGGTTGTGGCGTGATAGTGTTGAGTAGAATCGATGGTCTTTGATTTGCAAGAAAGCTAGCCGGGCAACCAACACGATAGTAAAGAGTAGGACGATGATGAGCGCCGCCAAGCAGCGGTTTCTAAAGAGGGCGGTTTCTTTGTAGTAGTCTTTGATGGCCAGTCGTGTTCGCTTCATGTTGCCATAATAAATGCCATCTTGGGTGAAAGCAACGCATTCAGGTTTTGGTGTATTGATGTGGGAGTTGTGTGTTTGGCGGACGTTAATACCAGCATTTCAATTGCTTGCCAATACGAGAAGGGGTTCGTTTTAAGAGGTGCCTTTATTCAACGTACTGTTTGCGAGCTTCTTCGGTCATGCTCCAAAGCTTTTCGAGGCTATAAAAATCTCGGATTTCCGGTAGCATGATATGGACGATGATATCGTGTAGATCAATCAGTATCCATTCGGACTCTTCTTCACCTTCAACACCCAGTGGTTTGATGCCTGCTTCTTTGGATTTCATGATGAGATTATCCGCTAAGGCGTTGGCGTGGCGTTTTGAGGTTGCACTACAGATGATCATGCGATCGACGATATCGGTGAGTTCAGTGACATCGAGCTCCGTGATTTGAAGCGCTTTGTGGTCTTCCAATGTGTCGATAATGAGTTTAGCTAGTTTTTCGGTATTCATCATAAGCGGTCAATGATATACGGATTTCCTACTGTAAACAATAAGGTCTCAGAATTTGTTTACGACGCTACTGTTCATGATATAGATGATGTTGACGAATATAGTCAATCACGGATTTTGGCAGCATGTCCTCTGGAAAATGACCCGTTGCGAAAGCCTTTCGAATCTTGGTCGCGCTAATTCGCGATTTCGAGATATCTTGAATCAAAATATACCCCGATTCTTTTTCATACAATTCATTCACTGATTTAACTTCATGCTGGGCTAATAAATCCCTCATCCAGCTTTCATCGGGTAAGGGAAAATCAGGTCGAGGTGCGATGATTAAATGACAGTAATCTAAAATCGACTGCCAATCTTTCCATTGATTGAATTTAGAAAACGCATCCGTGGCGAGAATAAAACATAATGTTTTATTTTGCATTTGTTGTTTTAATTTTTTTAAGGTGTCAATGGTATAAGAGGTTTGTTGTGTGGTGGTTTCAATAGCGTTGAGCACAAAATTTTTATACGGTGCGATCGCCAGTTTTATCATTGCCAAGCGATCTTTTGCGCTGGCGATGGGTTCGCGGTGGGGTGGATGTCCGCTTGGAATAAATTGAATTTCTGCAAAATGAAGTTGTTTTAATATTCTTTCTGCAATTTCTAAATGACCAAAATGAATGGGATCAAATGTTCCGCCAAGCAGACCAATGAGTATTTTATTTTTAGCCAATAGAGCGCTCCTTAATCGTAGCGCCTGATAAAGTGAGGCATAACGTTTCTAACTCTTCCCAAGCGCGACCGACTTTAATACCTTTAATGATATGATCAATGTGTTCGGCATGCTGTAACATTTGATTGAGTTGATTTGAATGCAAGCGTGTTAATGCATTTTTTAATAAGGGCTTGCGTGTTTGCCACTGTGAAGCGATGACTTGTGTGATGGATTGTCCTTGTTCTAATTGCATGGTCATGGAATAAAGCTCGCGGAGTTCTCGTGTAATTGCCCATAAGACTAAGGTCGTCTCAGTCCCTGAAAATTGCAATCCGGATAAAATGCGAATCACACGCTTTTGTACGCCGAGCAGTGCGTAATTAGTTAAGTCAAAAATATTAAAGCGTGCATTGTCGCTGATCACTTCGGCAACCTCTTTGGCTGTAATGAGCGTATTTGGATAAAGCAAGCGTAGCTTTTCAATGGCTTGTTGTGCTGACAGAAGATTTCCTTCAGTGAGTTCGGCCAATAAACGGATGCTATCGGCACTAGCTTGTAAATTTGCTTGTTGTAAACGTGTTGCAATCCAATTTGGCAGCTCGCGGACGGCGATTGGCCAAATGGTGATAGTGGCGCCAGCTTTATCAATGGCTTTATACCAGCGTGTTTTTTGTTGGGCTGAAGTTAATTTTGATGTAACAATCAATAATATTTTATCGGTCGGTGGATTTTCTAAATAATCCATCAGTGCATTTGCTCCTGCGGTATCAAATTTTGCTGTTGGATTTCGAATTTCTAATAACGTTTTTTCACTGAATAAGCTTAAGTTTTCTGCCATGGTAGTAAATGTATTCCAATTAAAACCTGTTTCTATGGTAAATAATTCACGCTGTTGATAACCCGCATGCTGAGCGGTAGCATAAATGGCATCTCGTGTTTCTTGTACGAGCAGTGGCACATCACCACTAACCAGATAAACGGGTAGCAACCTATTATTTTTTAAGTGGGACTGTAGCTGATTAAGATGTAATTGCATTTTGTTATACTGAATGTTTGTGTCGGTTCAAACCTTGTCTGTAAAATGCTTTATTCAAAGCTTTCCATGTATTCAGGGCAGTTATTTGATTATATATCAATGTAACCATGCTGCGGGTAAGTTCGCGTTTTAATAAGTCTGTAGCATCGGGTGTGTATACTTGGTTTGCATTTTGTAATACCGAACGAGAAATGTGTAGCGTTTTTGGACCAACAATAACTTCGCCATTGCGTTTGGTGATCTCAAAAGTAGTCCTCAGAGTGTAGGAATAAGAGGTTGCATTACCACTGTAAATAATAGTCGGGATGTTGGCAGTCATTTTGTTGTTAATAATGCGTAGTGTTACGGGTGCTGTTTGTGGAGTTTGGGTGATGTGAACATTTATAGACTTCAATGTTCTGCGTAACTGGACTGTCAATGGACTGTAAGGGTTAGGGCTATCTAAATAAAGAGTACGCAATTGAGGTGGTATGTCTTGTATAGTTTGTGAGTGAAAGCCGCAACCCACCAAACTAAAGATGACAGTGCCAATAAGAAAAAATAAAAATAATTTAACCTTTGTCATACCACGATGTTAACCAGTTTTTTAGGGACAATGATCACCTTTTTAAGCTGTTTGTTGAGGAGGTGACGTTGAATATTTTCTTCGTTTAATGCCGTATTCTCGATAGTGGCTTTATCCGCTTCAGGGGGTACCTGAATGTGACCCCTTAATTTGCCGTTAATTTGTACCACCATATCGATATGGCTGGCTTGAACAGCCCGCGAGTTATGTTTTGGCCAACCTGCGTGCAAAATATTTTCACCAAAGTTTAGTTCTTGCCATAATTTATGTGAAATGTGTGGTGTTACCGGCGCTAACAAGCGTAGCAAAATACTTAAACCCTCATCGATGAGATATTTTTCTTCATCGTCATCGGGTGATAATTTCACGATTAAATTTAATATCTTCATGCAAGCTGAAACGACGGTGTTAAATTGCAAACGCTCCATATCTTGATTAGCTTGTCTTAAATAATCGTGTAATTGTTTACGTTTTTTTTGTAATTCAGGGGCTTCGATAGGGTTGTGGTTTTTTGAAAGCTGTTGCTCATTCACGACTTGCATTGTTTCACACACTTTGTGTGAAAAAGACCATAGTTTTTTCAAGAAGCGATAAGCGCCTTCAACACCAGTATCAGACCACTCAAGATCTTGCTCCGGTGGGGCAGCGAACATTGCGAATAAACGGACGGTGTCAGCACCATATTTTTTAATCAGAGCTTGTGGCGCGACAATATTGCCTTTCGATTTTGACATCTTGACGCCGCCTTTGAGTACCATGCCTTGTGTTAATAAACGAATAAAAGGCTCACTAGAATTTAGCAGGCCTTGGTCGCGTAATATTTTATGCATGAAGCGCGCATAAAGAAGATGCATGACTGCGTGTTCAATGCCGCCGATGTATTGATCAACGGGCGTCCAATATTTTGCGCGGTCATCCAACATGGTTTTTTCTTGATTGCTGCAACAGTAGCGTGCGTAATACCAAGACGACTCAACGAAAGTATCCATGGTGTCTGTTTCGCGTGCGGCTGCTTTGCCACACTTAGGGCAAGTCGTTTTATAAAAACTTGTTTTAGATTTTAACGGTGATCCATGGCCGGTGGGGATCACATCTTCAGGCAAAAGCACTGGCAGGTCCGCCTCCGGGACGGGAACAATGCCACAGTGTTTGCAGATAACCATAGGGATCGGGGTTCCCCAATAACGTTGCCTCGAAATACCCCAATCACGAAGACGATAATTAATTTTTTGTTCTCCGAGTTTGTTGTTTTCAAGGTATTCTTCGATGACGTGAATCGCTTCTTTTGAATTAAGGTCATCAAATTGTGCGGAATTAATTAATTTACCTTGGCCGGTGTAAGCTGCAGTTTGAAAGTCCCAATCAGGTTGTTCAGGAGATTCAATAACCGGCTTTATCGGAAGACTATATTTAAGCGCAAACTCATGATCACGTTCATCGTGTGCGGGTACTGCCATTACAGCGCCCGACCCATATTCCATTAGTACAAAGTTGGTAATCCAAACGGGCAGTTTTTCTTTGGTGATAGGGTGGGTTGCGTGTAATCCTAAAAATATACCTTCTTTTTCTTGAGTAGCTACTTCGGCCTCAGCCACTTTTGTCGTTCGACATTTTTTTAAAAATGCGGCGATGTCTTTGTTGCTTTCAGCCGCTTTAATGGCTAAAGGATGTTCTGGTGCAATGGCAACATAAGTGACACCCATAATCGTGTCTGGGCGCGTTGTAAAGATTTCAATTTTTTTACGGTGTTTTTCGATAGCGAAGTTCGCAGTGACACCTTTAGATCGGCCAATCCAGTTGCGTTGCATCGTGATGACTTGTTCGGGCCATTCTTTAAGCTCGTTTAAGTCGTTTAATAGTTCTTCGGCGTAGTGGGTGATACGTAAAAACCATTGTGATATTTTGCGACGCTCGACTAAAGCGCCAGAGCGCCAACCACGGCCATCGACCACTTGTTCGTTCGCTAGAACAGTTTCATCAACGGGATCCCAATTTACGACGGCATCTTTTTTATAAGCGAGTCCTTTTTCATAGAGTTTTAAAAAGAGCCACTGCTCCCAGCGATAGTAGCTCGGATCACAGGTGGCGATTTCGCGACGCCAGTCGTAGGCAAAGCCCAGTTGCTGGAATTGCTTGCGCATTTTTTTGATGTTCTTACGGGTCCATTCAGCGGGCGATAGCTTGCGTTGAATCGCTGCGTTTTCGGCTGGCAAGCCGAACGCATCCCAGCCCATGGGTTGGAGTACGTTTCTGCCTTGTAGAATCTGATAGCGGCTGATGACATCGCCAATAGTGTAGTTGCGGACGTGACCCATGTGTAGGTCGCCGCTGGGGTAGGGAAGCATCGATAGACAGTAGAATTTTTCTTTGCTTAAGTCTTCTTTGACTTCAAAGCTATGATTTTCGGTCCAATATTCTTGCGCGGCCTGCTCGATTTCGGCTGGCTCATAAGTTTCATTCATGTGGTTTTTCTTCCTTTCCAGAGATCAAGGCTAGTGAGTCTAGGATACCTCAGTGTTAGATTTCTGCAAGAGTGAATCCCTTCAGTACGTGCTCCCTGGATGTGGAGCGCCATCACGTGTGTCATCTGTTTACTAGCTGAGCTTAGGGTAACTGTTTTTCAGGAATTGCCTTCCTTGGCTGCTAAGTACATCCCTGGTACTTACGCCCGCAAAACAGTAATCCTAATCTCTCTGCCGCAATTGAAATGCTATTCGATTAGCTCAAATCGGATTTTCGTCCACTTTACTTCAATAGAGGAGTAATTCATGGTCTGCGTATCATAAGTACTTGATAGTATGTCTTGATTGAATCGAAATTCGAAGCCTGAAACCTTAAGGAAACATTAAATTTGTTCAAAAGTTGACTAATTTGGGGTATCAGCTTATTCTCCTCATGTGACAAGGAACATCTTGATTAACAGTGGTTCTCGGAGAGAAAATTGCTTCCAGGATGGGATTCAGTGTTTACAAAAGGCACAACAGACAAGACCAAAACTTTCAAGGTTCAGGGTTATAAACCTGGCAAGCGTATACCTGTATTTCCAGCCCCTTCGCTATTGGCAGATAAAAAACATCAGTTCTTTCTTCAACAACTCCGTGAGTTTTGTAAGCTTCCACAAGAGCACTTTGAGCTGCTTTACAAAAAATTTGTTCACAGCTTTGTTGAATTCGTGCAGGTCTTACCGACGCAAAATGATAGCCCCTTATGTGGATTAATGAATGATGGTCTGCTTCGTGGCATTAATTTATTGCAGCAGTTAACACTTAGTTATAAAGATGCATCTCCGCTTGAAAGATATGCCGTATTTACGGCAGCAGTACTCAGAGATGTGGCGAATGTTGTCGTCAATCAAAAAGTATTTATTACCGATGAAGAAGGTGCCACGGCTAAAGTATGGGAGCCCTTTGAAGGTTCATTGGAGAGTGATCAAGAAGCAGAATTTTATAAAATAATACCGTTATCGTCGACATACCATCGTATCAGTCATTCCGTCACACCGATGCTTGCAAGACAGTTATTGCCCAAACTAGGATTCGCATGGATAAGCAGCGATGCGCAGATTTTTGCAGATTGGTTGGATGCCTTGTTGGGTGATGACGCAGAAGGTGTTGGGCGCGTTGCGCATACGATTCAGTTGTTCAAGCATAAATCGCCAGAAAATTTATTGATGGAGTCGTTGCCTGCGGTAACAGTGGCGATGGAGGAGTCGCCTGCAACAATTTATGGTGATCGTTTTTTTGAGTGGCTAAAAAACAGTATCGCGAGAGGGGAAGTAAAAGTTAACACTTCCAATGCTTGCGTGCATGTGACACAGCAAGGCGTTTTTATTGAAAAGGGCGCCATTTTTAAACAATATGTCGATTTACATGTCGAAGTGCCTGTCAATATGTTTTCGGTTTACCAACAGTTTGGAAATTTGTTTGGTTTAACAAAGTTAAGTGGTATTGATTATCGTATCGAGCAGTTGTTTTCGGAGTATCCTGATTTTTCGCAAAGTAAAAATAAAATAGGTTTTGCGAGCCCACTTTCAGCACGTGCGAATCAAGTTCGTGAAGGCGTGATGATTGCCGATCCCAGTTTGATTTTTATGAACGGTGAAGTGCCATCGCCGACGCCACATTTGAAGTCTTGGCCTGCCTCACAGCGTCCACAAAATATTCCTCAGTTTGTGTCACCGCAGTCTGACCCGAATTCAAAAAATAAAATGTAATGAGTTTCAATTGCTTGGCTAGCCGAGCTCTCTGCCGCAATTGAACGCTATTTAATTAGCAAAAATAAATTTCTAGAGATGCCCTTAATATTGACCTTTCCCCCAAAATTAACACGGTAATCCCCCCACAAATTAGAGGTACTTAAAAGTAGAATTTTCTCGTAAACTAAACAGAGGAGATTCAAGATGAAAAAATCGAAGTACCCAGACAGCCAAATCATTTCGATACTGAAGCAAGCTGAAGGTGGAACACCCGTTCCCGATCTGTGCCGAGAGCATGGTATAAGCAATGCCACGTTCTATAAGTGGCGAGCCAAGTATGGTGGGATGGATGCATCCATGATGACGCGCTTAAAGGAGCTTGAAGAGGAAAATCGTCGCCTGAAAAAAATGTATGCTGAAGAACGCTTAAAAGCCGAGATCATTCAGGAGGCTATGCAAAAAAAGTGGTAAAGCCATCTCAGCGCAGAGAGATGGCAAGGAATTGCGTTAAGAATAAGAAAGTAAGCATCCGAGTTGCTTGCAAGGCATTTGCTATTAGTGAAACATGCTATCGTTATGAGCCGCTAGTATCGGATGAAAATACAGTGATTGCAGACTGGCTTATTCGGCTAACGAGCACATGGCTTAACTGGGGTTTTGGACTTTGCTTTTTATACTTACGTAACGTCAAAGGCTTTGCCTGGAACCACAAACGTGTTTACCGCATTTATCGAGAACTAGCGTTAAATCTAAGAATAAAGTCTAAAAAACGCTTCATGCGACGTAAACCAGAAGCGCTATGCACTCCAGACTCAGTAAACCAAGTATGGTCTATGGACTTTATGCATGATCAACTGGGCGACCAAAGATCCTACCGCTTGTTTAATGTTATTGATGACTACAATCGAGAAGGGCTTGGGATTGATGTTGACTTATCGCTTCCAGCTGATCGCGTGATACGAGCCCTTAATCAAATCATTGAGTGGCGAGGCAAACCGATTGCGCTGCGCTGCGATAATGGACCTGAATACATTAGCGGTAAGCTAATGGAATGGGCAGAAAAGAAAGGTATTGAGCTTTTTTATATTCAGCCTGGAAAACCCCAACAAAATGCGTACATTGAACGTTTTAATAGAACAGTGCGATATGACTGGCTTAACCAAGATATTTTTACAACGATAGAGGAGGTTCAACAAAAAGCCACCCGTTGGCTCTGGCATTATAATAACGAAAGACCTAATAGGGCGCTTGGTGGAATAACGCCAAGGCAAAAGCTGCTTCAAGCAGCATAACAAATTCTACTATTTTACACCCCTAAAAATGGGGGGATTACCACACCATGACATGGATGAGATTTCCAATTATTCTACGACCGAGGAGATCTCAACATGAAAAAACGTTATACAGAAGAACAAATCATTAAAGCGATCAAAGAGCATGAAAGTGGCGCTAAGGTGGAAGACCTGTGCCGTCGCTTAGGCATATCTGGCGGTACTTTTTACAATTGGCGTAGCAAGTATGCTGGCCTAGAGGTTAACGAAGCTAAGCGCCTGCGAGAGCTGGAGTCCGAGAACAATAAGTTAAAAAAGCTGCTGGCTGAAAAGATGTTAGAAAATGAAGCGCTCAAGGATGTTGTTTCAAAAAAGTGGTAACGCCTGCTAGCAAGAAGCAGGTTGTTTGTCACTTAATGAGCGCCTTTAAGCTGAGTGAACGAATGGCCTGCAAGCTAGTCGGGCTAAGTCGAACGGCTTACCGTTACGGACCAAAAAGCGACGAGACGAGTTGATTAGAGCTCGATTAAAAGAATTGGCAGCTCAGTATTCTCGGTATGGTTATTTAATGCTTCACAGCCTCTTAAAAGCAGAGGGGCTTGTCATGAATAAGAAAAAAACCTACCGGATTTACAAAGAAGAAAAGCTCCAGGTGCGTACAAAAAAGCGTAAAAAAATACAGCGACTACGATTAGTGATTTGGACTTTGGATAAATAAAATCCCTTGCCAGTTAGGACAATAATCAAAAAATGTGAGTTTCTAAATCTTAAGCTGTTTTTTGCAGCAATTCGTAGAATTTCTCAGGTGTAAAATTTATTTTATCCAACCATGATTTTACTATCCCAATCAAATCCTCTATTTTTTCAGGGTCTGAGTTTTGCGTCTTTTCTTCAGTCCTCTGAATCGTTTTAATTTTTGAGTTGCTATTTTTGAAAATAGCAGGATGTCGCGTGCGTTTCCCCTGCGTATCACCTTTGGTTCTGCCTTGCGGATTACCGCGTGGTTTGCAGAGATTAGCAGGCGTGCCAACGGTATCAAGCACCGTAGAAAAACCCCGTTGCGTTTGTGAAGGGGTCGCAGTTATTGATGGTTTTTCGTTATCCACTTGGAAGCTCGGCAAATACCGCTCCCATTTTTTCGGTAAAATCGGGGCAAGATTCCTCGCTAGATAAAGTTGCGTATACGCTAATGCTGTCATCCGCCACCAATCTTCTTCGTGCTTAACATCCGGTGTTTGGTATCGGTCAAATAACAGTTTGTCTTTACCAAAACGAAAGTAGTGTTCAATGTCATAGCGTCTATCGTAATAGTGATAGGCTTCTAATGCTGTGATTTCATTACGTCGTTCACCAGCGAGTCCTAACCAGAGTGGATTTTTATATAAAGATTTACCGTTAGCATCAACCGCAACCAATTGCACAACAGTAACAGGATGCTCATACGATGCGCGCCATGGAGAGCGAAGCGAAGGCGCGTATTCCGCGGTAGGCTCGGATTTTTTGCCGAGCGTAAGCGACTGCAAAAAATCTTTACGAGCCGTCAAGTCATTTGAGAGCCCGTGCGTAGTCGAGCCGTGAGGTCGCGGAGCGCGGGCGACGAGGACGTCCGCGGCTATTTAAGTTGTCGCGTATTGCGAGTCGATTATTGACAGGGATGGCAATAATCTATCACGAGCATCGCGACACGCTTGTCCTTTAAATTGCTTTGAACCACGCAGTAATTGGTCACGCCATATTTTAATCTCCAATTGGTAAGTTTTGCCACTGCGGGTTGTAATGGGTTGCTGCACAATCTCATCGGATTCACGGTGAGTCGTGCTGTCGTTTAGTTTCATCGCATCACCATAGCGTTTTATACTTCCTGAGGTATTATCTTCTATTGATGCGGGCGCGAAAACATTACGGGTACTGTTAAAACGGAAAAGATGTACCCAATTGGGATTTTCGCTAACCAGTTTACGGCAAGCTTCTGTACCATATTTTGAATCAGCCACGCTAACCACCAATTTATGAGTAAGCGCTAAGTCTGCAATACAACGGTTAATTTGCTGCATCCCAACTACATTGCCTTTTTCATCGCTTTTAACGCGCCTCGTATCCAGTGGAACTAACCAATGCTTTTCTTGAGCTGCACCATCATTGGGCAATAGTGATACCGTTGAATATTCATGTCCAATGGTAATCGGTTTGTTACCCGGTGCTGGATTAGGGCTGTAAACCACATGGCGATCTTCAACACAGTGTGCACTTTGACGCGACTGTGGTGTCGTATCCGCAATAATGATCACACGGTCATCGCTATGACTCACATGTTCATATTGTATTTTCATCATGCTATCCCAACAATTTGCTACCGACAAACCATCGCTAATCGCATCGGTAATACTACTGTATTCACGTTCAAAGTATGGCGATTCACATAATTCTATGGGTGTTTTGCAGCGATGGCCATGGCTTGAAAGGGCATCGAGTAAATTCATATTGGCATCGCGTCGCGCGGGGAAGATGTTGTAGAGGAATGTACGGAATTGTTTTAGTTTTTCTGTCGCTAACATCGTTTGTTCCTTATTTTATTTTTTCGAACAAACGTTGTTTACAACGTAAAATTTTTTTTCGGTTTCTATGTCAAGCAATTTTTAATTATTTTTATAAATTTATCCAAAGTCCAAAGTGATGTCATCACCGACTCAGAGAAATGAGCGTTGGTCGATGGATTTTGTTTACGATCAGCTGGCCAATGGAAGGCGTTTTCGTGTGCTAAACATTATCGATGATTTTAATCGTGAACTTATTGGCCAGCTAACAGCATTTTCTATATCAGGACGTCAGGTGGCACGCTTCCTAGCAGAGCTTAGTGAGCAACGCAGGCTGCCAAAACAAATTGTTTGTGATAATGGTACAGAGTTTACAAGCAAAGCAATGTTCTTTTGGTCCAGGGAAAACAAAACCAAGCTTGCTTTCATTCAACCTGGAAAGCCAACTCAGAATGCGTTTGTTGAAAGCTTAAATGGCAAGTTCCGCAACGAATGTTTAAATCAACACTGGTTTCGTTCAATTGAAGAAGCCCGACATGAAATCAACCAATGGAGAAAGCACTACAATACTAAAAGACCACACAGTTCATTAAATTGCAAACCTTCAGACTTGATCTGACACTCCTGGTCAGTTAGAGTAAAATTTAATTGACCAACCTTAAACAACCAACACGAGGAGTGTCATTATGACCAGTGTATCCGAAAAGATTATCAAACCCAAATTAGGTTTACTAGAGCTGTCTAAACAATTGGGAAATGTTTCACAAGCCTGCAAGGTTATGGGTTATTCACGCGACAGTTTTTACCGTTTCAAAACACTTTATGAAAATGGTGGCGAAGAAGCACTCCATGATATGAGTAAGAAGAAACCGAATGAAAAAAATAGAGTGCCGTTACATGTAGAAGAAGCGGTAATTGCTTTGGCTATTGAAAACCCAGCGTTAGGTCAGGCACGTGCGGCCAATGAATTACTGGCGCGAGGCATTATCGTATCGAGCAGCGGAGTTCGTTCGGTGTGGCTACGTAATGATCTAGAGACTTTTAAGAAGCGACTAAAAGCGCTTGAAGCGAAATCGGCGCAAGACGGTATGTTATTAACGGAAGAACAATGACAAGCATTAGAAAAATCAAAACGAGAAAAAGAAGCGCACGGCGAGATTGAAACAGAACACCCAGGTTATTTAGGTTCTCAGGATACGTATTATGTTGGCACGATGAAGGGCGTTGGCCGTATTTATGAGCAGACTTTTGTCGATACCTATAGCAGAATCGCTTTTGCGAAGTTATACACGGAGAAAACAGCGATGACGGCAGCTCATTTATTAAATGAACGTGTATTGCCATGGTTTAATGAGCAAGGTATCCGATTGCTGCGTATGCTCACGGATCGCGGGACGGAATATTGTGGAAAAATTGAGAACCACGCCTATCAACTTTATTTAGCAGTTGAAGACATTGACCATTCGAAAACACGCGCACGTTCTCCGCAGACCAATGGTATTTGTGAACGTTTTCATAAAACGATTAAACAAGAATTTTATGATGTTGCTTTTCGAAAAAAAATATATCGTTCCCTAGAAGAATTACAACAAGACGTTGATGCGTGGATCAAAACATATAATGAGGTCAGGCCCCATTCCGGCGAGCGTTGTTATGGAAAAACACCCATGCAAACTTTTCTTGATGCAAAGCATTTGGCACAAGAAAAAGAATTAGATAAACTATGTAAAACTATTCCAAGCGTGTCGGCAGATGAATTGAATAAGGCGCACAGTAATCACGACACGCAACTGGTAGAGGAGTAATTAGAATCCGATCTATCGGACAGAAAATATGTCCGATAAATCTCAACTGTCAGATCAAGTCGAGAGTTCTACAATTAAATTATATGCCGCCTATTGAATTTGCGAAACAGGCTGCTTAACATGAATATCTCATCGGTGTCCTGGTACTAGTTTAGGGGGAAGGTCAATATTTTTTAATAATTCCCTGGTAGACTAATTTTCACTATAAATTTTTTTATTATTTTACCAAAGGTGGATTATTTGTATGTCTGATTCTCTTGAAGCTCAAGATAAAATTACCAAAGAAGCCGAAAAGATTTTAGAAAAATTAGTGCCCAAAACATCTGAAGATATAAAAAAAGCGATTGCTCAATTGGAATTTATATCTAAAATGATAGAATTAAACAATGAAAATAGTATTGAATACAAACGCCAGCCTTACGAGAAAGATTGCAATGATTTAATAGAATTACTAAGAAACTCTTACGACAATCCTAATGTTAGGGTTTTAATTTGCCTTGCCATTTTAAATAAAATTTTGGGTCTGACTTACCAAGAAAGGCAAACAGTAAAAAATGAGGAGGCAGGAAAAAGTAAATATTCTGCTGGTATTTTTAGATCACCGGATAATGGTTATGCTAGTGATAGTGATGATATGCAAATAAACCAAAGCTGTAGATGTGTATTAATATAAATGATACGGTTTAAATTTACTAAAGCACAAACCCGAGTATTAAGAATAGCACAATTAGGGCTAAAATCGGATAATAATTCCATCGCATCAAAGGGGTTTTGCCGGTAATTGCTTGCGCGTTGCCGGTTAATACCAGGCGTTGATTAATGGGGGCGACGTTTTGTAACTTGCCGCTAGGGCCAATAATAGCCGTAATGCCTGTATTATTGCCGTAAAGCAAATAGCGGCCGGTTTCGAGTGCGCGCATTTGTGCAATCTGCAACTGTTGGGGTGAGGCGATGGAATTACCAAACCAGCTATCATCGCTGATGGCGACAATGATTTGTTTATTGCGCACGGAATCAAGCACCTCGATAGGATAGGCTATTTCATAACAAAGGAAAGGCGCGATCGGTATGTTACCCGCGTACGACGTGGGTTGCTTCCAAGGTCCGGGCGATAAATCCGACATGGGAATATTGATGTAATTCATGAGCGGTAAGAATATCGTTTGCAACGGGACATACTCGCCAAAAGGAACCAGCATGCGTTTCAAATACGTGCCATGACCATTGCCGAGCACAATCATGCTATTATAATATTGGCGTGTCTCAGCATTTGCCGTAAAAATTCCTAATATCAAAGCAGTATCATGCTGTTTGGCTTCGCTGCTCATTAAATCAAAAAAGACCGGGGCTTGTTGTTGCGTGATAGGAATGGCAGCTTCGGGCCAAATGATGATATCGCTATCCCAGTGTTGTTCCGTTGCATTTTTATAAACTTTAAAAATATGTAACAAATAATTGGTATCCCACTTCATGCCTTGGGCAATATTGCCTTGCACCAGGCTGACTTTTAGCGTTTTGCCAACGGGTTTGGTCCAATGGAAACTTGAAAAACCAGCGCCGATGCCCAATAAAATAATAATATAAGCAACGCACGCGATTTTAAGTTTGACGTTTTTGTGAATAAACAACAGTAACAAACACGCACTGATAAACGTAACGATCAACGAAACGCCGTAAATGCCAAATAATGGCGCATACCCTCGTAAAATGGAGTCTATTTGACTATACCCTAAGAATAACCATGGAAAGCCGGTGAATACCCACGTACGTAACCATTCCCATAATACCCACATGGCTGGAAATACGAGTAGGCATTTGATTGCCAGACGCGTGCGTTTAAATAGCCAAGTGAATAAAAGGCCTTGTGTCGCGGGAAAAACTCCCATGATTAATATGAAGAGCGCGGTGATGAGTCCCGCCAGGGGTGCGGGAGATTTACCGTAAACATGAATGCTGATGTAAACCCACGATGCTCCGACGGCATACAAGCCAATGCCAAATAACCAACCGCGCCAAAAAGCTTGCCAAGGGGTTGAGCGCAGCCAGACAAAAAGTAAAAGGGCTGGGCAAATAAAAGCGAGTGGATACGCATGAAATGGAGCAAAGGCAAGCGGCAATAGTGCGCCTGCAATTAATGCTAGTAACATTAATAGTACATTATTTAGATGCTTCATGAGCTACTTTCGTTAATCGCAATAACTGCATTCGGCGTTTGCTCGCTAAGACGACAGTAATTTTAAACGAATCAATCATGATAGATTCGCCACGAGTTGGCATGTGACCAAATTGTTGCATGATGTAACCACCAATGGTATCAAAATCTTCATCATTGATTTCTGTGCCAAAATATTCGTTGAATTCATCGATCGGTGTCAATGCTTTTATGGTAAATTCATTTTGATTAAGCTGCTTAATATCCGGTTCTTCATCGGTGATATCGTACTCGTCTTCGATATCACCGACGATTTGCTCCAGCACATCTTCGATAGTAATCAACCCAGCGACACCGCCATATTCATCGACAACGATTGCCATATGATTGCGATTCATGCGAAATTCTTTTAGCAAGACATCCAGCCGCTTGCTTTCCGGGATAAATACCGCAGGGCGCACTAAATCTTTCATTTGAACATTAGCTTGTTTTTCTTCGACCGTGTATTGCAGTAAATCTTTGGCCAACAAGATGCCGATAACATCATCACGACTTTCACGAATCACCGGAAATCGGGAATGCGCAGAATCTTTAATGATGGGCAGAGCCTGCTGCGGTGTTGCATCGTGTTCGACGACTGCCATTTGAGCCCGTGGAATCATGACGTCGCGAACCTTCATTTCGGACACCTTAAGTACACCCTCGATCATGCGTAATGCTTCTTGATCCAAAAGCTCGCGCTCTTTGGCATCACGCAAAAGATCTTTCAACTGCTCTCGATCTTGGGGCTCTCGTAGTAAGGCGTGGCTTAGACGTTCTAGCCAAGATTTATGTGGGTGAGGGTCATCATCGTTCATAAAGTAATTATAGCAACATCTTTCGATGCGCGCCATGGAGAGCGAAGCGAAGGCGCGTATTCCGCGGTAGGCTCGGATTTTTTGCCGAGCGTAAGCGACTGCAAAAAATCTTTACGAGCCGTCAAGTCATTTGAGAGCCCGTGCGTAGTCGAGCCGTGAGGTCGCGGAGCGCGGGCGACGAGGACGTCCGCGGCTATTTAAGTTGTCGCGTATTGCGAGTCGATTATTGACAGGGATGGCAATAATCTATCACGAGCATCGCGACACGCTTGGTGTTTTGGGTATGGCAAAGGTCAGGATGAATGATATAACTAAAACGGCTGGCAAGACAAGTAAGGCATATCGATACGCTTGGATAGAGTAAAGGTGGACGCCGGTAGTCGTCAGCGTGCCTTTCCACTGAATATCTAACAGCAAACCGATGAGCGGTTGGAAAATGGCAGCGCCAACAGTCACCAAAAAATTAGTGGATGCTGTGGCAACACCGGTTGTGCGTGGTGGGCTGATTTCGCGTGCAATTGCAAAAACCAATACTTGAGGTGCGACAAATAAACCGATTAGAAAGAGTAAAACATATATAGTGACTTCGGATAAATTATTCACATAAATTAATATTATCCTTAGGGCAAGAGTTACAATGATGCCGACAAAAAGCGGGAGGCGTCTGCTTTTCATCGTATCCGATATCCAGCCCACGATGGGGCTACCTACCGCAGTACCAATAAAAATCAATGAGGCCGCTGTTGCGCCATCGGCAGGTGGTAAATGATAACTTTGGATTAAAAACGCAACTCCCCACAATGATGCGAAAACATTAATAGGCAAAAATAAAAAACAACCCACGATACCATTCATCCAGAAATGCCAATTTTTTAAGATTTCGAGCATCCGTTTCATCATAAAAGACCAACTTTGATAACTTTTGGGAACGGATTTCACCCAATGTGGTTTGTCACGAATAATTAATACCATGAATATCGCTAAAACGAATCCAATAATGGCAGTAATATAAACGGAATAGCGCCAGCCAAAAGAAATGACCATGCGTGACAAAATGGTGTCAGCAGAAACGGCACCGATCGTGCCGAGTCCGGTTGCAATGCCGCTAAATAAGGCAAATTGTTTTTGAGGTAGCCAAAGTGCGGCAAGTTTTAAAGCACCGATAAATGCAAATGCTGAACCGATTCCCATTAATATTCGTCCGGCGTAAGCCGCAGGAAGATTGACAAATGAGGCGAATATCACCGCGCCGATAACGCACAGTATAATGGAAAGGGTTAATGTCCAGCGTACGCTGTATCGGTCAATAATAATGCCAGTTGGTATTTGCAGTGGCGTGTAAGCGTAATAATAAAATGCAGAAATCAAGCCGATTTGTGTAGCACCGACACCATAGGCTTTCATTAAAGGATGGATCATGACACTGGGCGTAACGCGTAAGAAAAAATCATAAGCGTAAAAAAGGGCGGCGAGCAAACAGATGATCCATGGGATCAACATTCCTTTAATGAAAGAGGGGTCTCTTTCGTAGTCATTTACTGCTGTATCTTCCATAGACTAGCGAGCCTTCTCATCAATGGCGTCACCGTAATACCGAATGGGATCTCTATAGATATTACGACACCGTGTTCTAGGGATAAAAAATGTGAGTAAAAATGCTATAAATAATGCCAGTGGTATTATGAATAAGGCGAATCGATAATCTTGTGTTGTGTAAAAGGGGATGCCCGTAGCTGTTTTCGTTCCTGTCCAATGCAGCTCAAGTAAATAACCAACGATGCGCGCCATGGAGAGCGAAGCGAAGGCGCGTATTCCGCGGTAGGCTCGGATTTTTTGCCGAGCGTAAGCGACTGCAAAAAATCTTTACGAGCCGTCAAGTCATTTGAGAGCCCGTGCGTAGTCGAGCCGTGAGGTCGCGGAGCGCGGGCGACGAGGACGTCCGCGGCTATTTAAGTTGTCGCGTATTGCGAGTCGAGTATTGACAGGGATGGCAATAATCTATCACGAGCATCGCGACACGCTTGTTAAAGGTTGAAAGATGGCGGCGCTGAGCGTCACAATAAAATTGGTTGTTGCAGTGGAGATGCCTGTCGAACGGGGCGGACTGATTTCTCGAGCGATAGCAAATACTAACGCTTCGAGCCCCGCAAAAAGGCCTAATAAAAATAACAATATAAAAACAGTAACTGCAGATAAGCTGCCCATATAAATTAGCAATAATGATATGGCTGTGGTTGCTAGAGTACCGATAAACATTGGTAGACGTCGGCTACGAATAGCATCCGAAAACCAGCCTGCTAAGGGGCTGCCAATCGCAGTACCAATAAAGATTAAGGAAGCGGCGGTGGCACCCTCAGCGGCTGCCAAATTATAACTATGAATCAGAAATGCGACACCCCATAACGATGCAAACACAGACACGGGTGTAAAAAGAAATGCTCCCACAACGCCATTCACCCAAAATCGCCACATTTTTACGAGGCCTAATAGACGTCCCCCGGTGCGACGCCAAGTATGATAGCTTCTTGGCATGCGAACCATCCAAGTGGGTCTGTCGCGCACAACAAGGAAAATTAACACAGCGAGAATGAAGCCAATAATGGAAGTAATAAAAACAGAATCACGCCAGCCAAGCTTGACGACCATGCGCGATAAAACGGTGTCGGCAGAGATGGCTCCAAGCACGCCAAAACTGGTGGCAAGGCCGCTAAAAAAGGCAAAATATTTTTTAGGTAACCACACCGCTGCAAGTTTTAAGGCGGCAATAAAGGCAAATGCTGAGCCGATGCCCATCAATGCACGCCCGATGAAGGCTGCCGTCAAATTGAGAAAAGCGGCAAAGATTAACGTGCCGACGGCACATAATAATGCTGATAGTGTCAATGTCCATTTAATACTGTATTTATCGACAACAACGCCGGAAGGAAGCTGTAACGGGGTATAAGCGTAATAATAAAAAGCAGAAATAAAGCCGATTTCGGTAGCACCAACACCGTATTGTTTCATGAGCGGCTGAATCATGACACTGGGAGTGACGCGTAAAAAGAAATCGTAAAAATAAAATATGATGGCGAGTAAACAAATGATCCAGGGAATGAGTGTTCCTTTGAGAAAGGTGGGATCACGCACACCTTCCATTGCTAAATGATCGTTTTCATCGATAAAGGCTAGCCTTGTCATTCATTTTGACGGGGTCATTATAGCATGATACAAGCCTACTCGTAAGGGTTGTTATAGCCCAGTTTTTCCAAGATTTTAATTTCCAGCGCTTCCATCACCTCGGCATCTTCGTCATTTATGTGGTCATAGTTCAATAAATGCAAGACACCGTGGACGAGTAAATGTGCCCAGTGTGCTTCGGTTTGTTTATGTTGTGCGTTGGCTTCTTGTAAAACGAGTGGAGCGCAGATGGCTAAATCGCCGAGTGAGTCGGAAATAAATCCAGGGATGGGATCATCTGGAAACGACAAAATATTTGTCGGGCCTTTTTTCTGACGATACGTTTGATTGAGTGATGCACTTTCTGCTTCATCAATGATACGGATCGTCAGTGATATTTTATTTTCATCCGTTGATTTTGGCACCATACTTAAGGTTTTTTGAGTCCATTGTGTGAATTGTGATAATGATGGAATTTCTTCAGACGTTGTATTATTTTGTAATTCAATAACAATACTCATGGAATATCTTGTTCTTCGTAGGCTTCGATGATGCGTTGCACGACAGGGTGTCGCACGATGTCATTGGATTTAAAAAAAGTGAATTGAATTTCTTCAATATCTTGTAACAAGGTAATGGCATGCCGTAGACCCGATTCTGTTTTTTTCGGTAAATCGGTTTGTGTAATATCACCGGTAATGACGGCTTTAGATCCAAAACCAATGCGCGTCAAAAACATTTTCATTTGTTCTTTAGTGGCATTTTGCGCTTCGTCTAAAATAATGAAAGAGTCATTTAGTGTGCGCCCGCGCATGAAGGCAAGCGGTGCAATTTCAATAATGCCTTTTTCTAGCATTTGATGGACTTTTGTGAGCCCCAACATTTCAAATAGCGCATCGTAAAGAGGACGTAAGTAGGGATCGATTTTTTGGGTGAGATCTCCTGGTAAATAACCCAAACTTTCACCTGCTTCCACAGCAGGGCGTGTTAGCACGATGCGAGTGACTTCTTCTTTATCTAATGCTGCGACAGCACTTGCCACAGCTAAAAATGTTTTACCGGTGCCGGAGGGTCCGATCGAAAAATTAATATCGTATTTTTGAATGGCTTTTAAATAATGCTGTTGATTTGGGGTACGTGGTTTTACACGCATTTCTTCAATATTTAATTGGAAACCGCCTAATTTTTCAGCTTTGGATTCGTCAGATTTTGTATAATCTGTAGCGCGTATGTGCATTAAAATTTGATTGGCAGTGATAGATCGTTTGTGAGCGGTGTCTTTATACAATTCTTTCAGGACTTCGCAAGCTTTATCAACGGAGTTTGGAATTCCAATAATGTTAAATTCGTTACCACGATTATTAATTTCAACACCCAGGTGGCGCTCAATTAAATGAAGGTTCTCGTCAAATTGTCCGCATAGTTTTGCTAGACGTGCGTTGTCGTCGGGAGTTAAAGTGATATGTCGGGTTGATTCAGAGGGTTCCAATAAGCTATCCTTTTTTAGTCACCTTGCCTCAAGGTTGAATGTTCCCGAGGCTTCCAGCAATTATATTACTTCACCAAACAACGAGTTGGGCCTTGCTTCTATGATTTTAATCGGCATTATGCTGCCGATCAATCTTTTATCGCCATCGAGAATTTCGGGTGGATAGAAGTTTACCACGCGATTATTTTCCGTGCGTCCACTCAGTTGCTTAGGATTCTTTTTTGCAGGGCCAGTGATCAGTACAGGTTGAATCGTTCCTACCATCGACTCGCTAATGTCCATCGCCTTAAGGTTAATTCGGTTTTGAAGAATCGCAAGGCGCTCTTTTTTCTTTTCGAGTGGGACATCATCAGGCAGTGAGGCGGCTGGAGTGCCAGGCCTTTTGCTATAAATAAAGCTGAAGGAATGATCAAAGCCAATGTCGTGAATTAAATTCATCGTTGCTTCAAAGTCTTCATCGGTTTCCCCGGGAAAGCCGACAATAAAATCGGAAGAGATGCTGATGTCTGGACGAACTTTTCGTAGTTTGCGAATTTTAGATTTAAATTCCAGTGCTGTGTAGTTTCGCTTCATGGCAGCGAGAACGCGATCGGATCCGCTTTGTACGGGTAAATGTAAGTGGTTCGCTAATTTGGGTTCTTCTGCATATGCTTGAATTAAATTATCGGAAAAGGCAGACGGATGCGAAGTCGTAAAACGAATTCGTTCAATCTCATCGATAGCCGCGACATAATGAATGAGTAGTGCTAAATCTGCAATTTGGCCGTCGTGCATTAATCCGCGATAATCATTGACGTTTTGACCCAATAATGTAATTTCACGAACACCTTGTTCGCTTAAACTGACAATTTCTGCAATGACGTCGTCAAACGGTCGACTGATTTCTTCACCACGTGTATAAGGCACGACGCAAAATGTGCAATATTTACTGCAGCCTTCCATGATCGATACAAAAGCCGTGGGACCTTCGGCTTTGGGTTCGGGCAAGCGGTCAAATTTTTCGATTTCGGGGAAAGTGATGTCGACTTTGGATCGCTTTGTATCGAGCACCTCATTTAACAATTCAGGTAGCCGATGGAGTGTTTGTGGGCCAAACACAATATCCACAAAGGGGGCGCGCTTGAGAATAGCATCACCTTCTTGGCTTGCCACACAGCCACCGACACCGATGACCACATTAGGGCGTTTCTCTTTAAACGGGCGCCAACGACCGAGCTCGGAAAAGACTTTTTCCTGAGCCTTCTCTCGCACGGAGCAGGTGTTTAACAAGATAACATCCGCCTGGTCGGGGGTGTTCGTCAGCTCCAGGCCATGAGAGGCTCTAAGCACATCCAACATCTTGGAGGAGTCGTACTCATTCATCTGGCAGCCGTGGGTTTTGATATAGAGCTTTTTCATCGGCGCATTCTATAACGCTCGCCTTTAGATTGCTAGTTAGCCATAAAAAAAGCCCACCGAAGTGGGCTTTGAAGTCTGTATCCAAAGAGTTTATTTAGCGGGGCAGGTTACTTTAAATGTAATGAAGCCTCCAACGGGTAGTGGGGCACGGTCACTGTTATTGATACATTGATAATGTGTGGTATTGGAAACTATATTTGGATTGGCACAACCCTGTTTAACACGTTGTTGGTCTTGGTGAAATTTGCTATTAGTGCTCACGGTAACAGTGGGTGGTTGTGAGGATTTTGAGCATGAAAAATAGAAGTCTTGGACACCGGAATTATCAACTGGGTCAATTTTTTTGGGGTAGAAAGCATCACAACTTGTTTGGTCACATGTATAACACTGTTGATTAGAATCATCAGGGCAATTTACAGTTTGAGAGCTTGAAGCCAGTGCAAAGACGGGCAGCGATAAACCCAGTAGAGCAAGAGCAGCAGGAAGTAATTTCATAGGCTATCTCCTCGTCAGTAGATAGCCCATATTATACCTGCAAGTATCTAGATTGGCTAGTAAACATCCCTATGCGCCTTCCTGGCATGATCTATTTTTATATAAAAATCAATTAATTATAAATCATTGCGCTAACTAATCAACCCGCGGTCGCTTTTTTCTACCGGCACGGTTGAAGGCACGCCAGTTTTGATTTCTTCTTCAAAGCGCTCCATGGTTTCTTCAACGTGTTTGTCAGTCGCTCGAAAACGAATGGCAAGAGAGAGGCACAATAGGCTGAGCAAGCCAAGATACAGAAAATCCCAGCCGAACGTGATTTTCCCAATACCGCCACCAAAGGAACCAAAATAAGAAATAAAATTGAGTCCAACCAAATAAGGCCATAACCACGTTGAAGCGCGCCAATTCATGTTCACACCACGAGGACGCTCTGAAAACAGTCGATAAATAATAAATAACAGGAAAGAAATAAATAAACTGAGTCCTAACTTAGACACGGTGGTCCATCCGGTCCAATAAACAATGAGTGTGCATACATAAAATCCGATGAAGCTCCACACATAAATAAGTGGTAATTTAAGGACGCGTTTGTGTTGCGGCAACTGATATCGTAACGATAAAGCACAAAGGGGACCGGTGATGTAAGATAAAGCGATAATGGATGACATAAATTCTGCCATCGCAAACCAACCATGAAACGGTAGGAAAAAAGTCATGCCAACAATAAAGTTTACAAACACGGCTTTTGCGGGAATGCCGCGCTCATTAACTTCTTGCAAAAATTTGGGTAGTTGACGATTGCTACTTAAACCATAGAGTGTTCTGGCTGCACTGGTACTATAAACCAAACCGGAGGCACTCGGTGTGATTAATGCATCGGCATACAATAATACAGCCATCCATACCACGCCCAAGCTCATGAGTAAGCCTGCAAAAGGACCAGCATCACCAATAAAATGAATATAGAGCCAACCTTTTGTTAAATTTGCGGGGGATAACGCACCAATGAAACTAATTTGTAAAAATAAATAAACGGACAAGACGATCACTAAGCTGCCGATAATGCCTACCAGCACAGTGCGTTCTGGATTTTTTGCTTCACCGGCCAATTCCACTGCTTGTTTAAAACCGTTGAAGGCAAACAAAATACCGCCCGTTGCCACGGCGGTAAAAACGCCTTTTATACCATTTGGCATAAAACCACCATAGGTGGGATTATGAAAATTATGTGAATGAAATGCTGTGCAAATTAATACGATTGCTGTCATAACAGGAATAATGAGTTTCCAGATTGAAAGAATATTATTGAGTTTGGTAATTAAGCGAATGGAATAAATATTAATCAGGCTGAAGATAATCATCATGCAAGTGGCCAGCATATATCCATAAATACTTAAGCCATGATACAGAGAACTGTGCGGTACTAATAAAGAAGGCCAATAATTTGCGGCATATTGCAGCACAGCTTGAACTTCAATAGGAGGGGCTGTCATCAAGCCAAACCACGTAATCCATCCAAAAAATAAACTCACAAAAGTACCGTGTGTTAATTGGGGGAAGCGTGTGCTGCCGCCGGTGAGCGGTAAAATTGTAGTGACTTCTGCGTAAGTAAAGGCGATGATGAGCACTAAAATTCCGCCTAAAATCCATGCTAAAATTGATGAGGGACCGGCAATTCTTGCGACAAAAAGAGCGCTAAATAACCATCCCGAGCCAATCATGGCACTCACTGCAGATAGCATTAAACCGATAGGTCCAATACCCCGTTTATAAGCATGAAGAGCCATAAAATCTCCTATTATTTAGAATTTAGGGTGACTTGCCGTTTTTGCGCAGTGATTGTAACTGCTAATGGAGGTGGGTTCAATTAGGGGATATGAAGTTCGATTTACAAGCTGCAAAAGTGTGCAACCCTTTAGTATAAATGTTGTTAATTCGTTTGGATGATTTCACCTCGATAGCAATTTCCTGGGCTAATTTTTCAACATCGTAATTAATGCTTTTAACTCAGGATATGCAGCAGCGAGCAATTTAAATCGAGTAAATTTGTCCATATAGGGAGTTGCATCCTGATATTTTTACCTGTCAAGGCAGATTATCTGGATGATTCGCCTTCTGAGGGAACATAACGAGATTTTTTTAAATTCTGGGGGGAGGCTATTCGTTTTGGCTGGCATTATTTCGTTTAAATTTCAACCACTATTTAAAAAAATCTACTTCCGATGCGCGCCATGGAGAGCGAAGCGAAGGCGCGTATTCCGCGGTAGGCTCGGATTTTTTGCCGAGCGTAAGCGACTGCAAAAAATCTTTACGAGCCGTCAAGTCATTTGAGAGCCCGTGCGTAGTCGAGCCGTGAGGTCGCGGAGCGCGGGCGACGAGGACGTCCGCGGCTATTTAAGTTGTCGCGTATTGCGAGTCGATTATTGACAGGGATGGCAATAATCTATCACGAGCATCGCGACACGCTTGTTTTACGGCCCATCTAGACTTTGGGGGTGGGCCCTGTTATATCATGTATATTATATATTGCTACTCAATAGGAGAGCTTGCAGTGTTAGAATGTTATACCCGTGTCAACGAACAACCTTCTATTCCCATCAAACCGGTTGTATCTTCTCAATATCAAGACTGGTTAAAAAAACAAGACGGCTTCATTCAGGCTTGGGTGAAGAACAGTGGTTTTACTGGTGACACCGACCAAATCTCTTTAGTGCCAACCGCTGAAGGTGATGTGCACTCGATATTAGTTGGTGTGACTGATTTAGATGATTTTTTGCAGTTTGGTGCATTGCCTGAGCAGTTGCCAGAGGGGCACTACCATTTTGATGAAACGCATTTTGAAAACGATGCCCAATTTCAACAGGCTTTTTTAGGCTGGGGATTGGGCGCTTATCAATTTAATGCCTACCGTGAACGTGCTCCATTGCGCGCAAAATTATTAATTCCTAAAGCGATTAATGCAGATCTTCTTGAAGATTGGGTCAGCACTATTTATTTAATCCGTGATTTAATTAACACACCCACTCAAGATATGGGTCCTCCTGAATTAGCCGAAGCAGTGATCAATGTTGGAAAAGAGTTTGATGCAAAAGTTAATCTTTTAGTTGGTGATGAATTAATAGAAGCTGGATTTTCTGCCATTCATACCGTAGGACGCGCAGGTAGTCGCCCCCCCTGTTTGATCGATTTGCGATGGGGTGATCCAAACGCACCAAAACTTACATTAGTGGGTAAAGGCGTTTGTTTTGATACCGGTGGCTTAGATATTAAAACATCAGACGGTATGTTCTTAATGAAAAAAGACATGGGGGGTGCAGCGCATGCGCTGGGTTTAGCCCGTATGATCATGTCACATGAATTACCGGTTTGTTTACGTTTATTAATTCCTGCTGTTGAAAATGCTATTGGCAGTGAAAGTTATCGACCTGGCGACGTTATTCAAACACGTAGCGGTGTCACCGTAGAAGTTACCAATACGGATGCCGAGGGTCGATTGGTGCTTTGCGATGCCATCGCCGAAGCAATTAGCGAAGATCCTGACATGTTAATGGATTTTGCAACGTTAACGGGTGCGGCACGGGTTGCATTGGGTGCAGATTTGCCGGCACTTTTTTGTAACAATAAAGAATTAGCGGAAGGCTTATTAGCATCGGCAGAAACTGTTAAAGATCCTGTTTGGCAGTTACCGTTATATCAACCATATCGTGTGTATTTAAATAGTGAGATTGCTGATATTACAAACCATGCCGTGCAATATCGAATGGCTGGATGTATTTTAGCCGCTCTTTTTTTGCAGCATTTTGTGTCGGATCAGATTCCGTGGGCTCATTTTGATTTATATGCATGGAATGGAGAAAAAAGGCCTGGACGGCCGGTAGGTGGTGAAGTATTTGCGCTGCGAGGTGTGTTTCATTATCTCCAAAATCGATTCAAGGATTAATGCGATATGTGGACATTTTTTGCTTGGTTACTATTAATTATTGGTATTTTTTCATTAATTTTTTATCAAGCACCTTCTAAAATTTGGATTCCACTTACAGCTATAATTTTATTAATTACCAGTACCGCATTGCCAATAGCGTTAATTATTATTTTTTGGCTCATCTGGTTTGTTTTGGCAATTTTATTGATATTTTCTAGTTTGCGACTCCGATTAATCACGCGTCCATTTTTACGTTGGTTTCGTCAACAGCAGCCAGCGCTATCGCAAGCAGAAATTGATGTTTTGGAAGCTGGTGGTGTTTGGTGGGAATCAGAATTTTTTACGGGTCATCCGAAATGGCAGCGACTGTTGAATGTGACGCCCGCAAAATTAACACAAAACGAACAAGCGTTTCTTGATAATCAAACCGAAACCTTATGCAGTATGTTACACCATTGGGATATCGAGCAAAATGATGACATGCCGCAAGCAGTATGGGATTTTATTAAAGAAGAAGGTTTTTGGGGATTGATTATCGATAAAAAATATGGAGGCCGTGGATTTTCTGCCGTGGCCCATTCAACCATTGTGGCTAAAATTGCCAGTCGTTCTATGGCTGCGGCGATTACTGTTATGGTGCCTAATTCTTTAGGTCCAGCAGAGTTTATTAGCCATTACGGCACAACGAAACAAAAACAACAATACTTGCCACGTTTAGCATCGGGTGAAGAAATCGGTTGTTTTGCGTTAACCTCGCCTGAAGCGGGTAGCGATGCCACGAGCATTTCGGATGTGGGCATTGTTTGCAAAGGTCAATATGAAGGCAAAGAAATAGTTGGTATTTGTCTCAATTTTGATAAACGGTATATTACATTAGCGCCGGTAACCACGTTAATTGCGCTCGCTTTCAAATTGCACGATCCCGAGCGTTTATTAGGTGAAGAAAAAAATATTGGTATTACCGTTGCACTAATTCCGGCAGAGACACCGGGTGTTGAAACGGGTCCTCGACACATACCATTAAATGTTCCATTCATGAATGGTCCCGTTCGTGGTAAAGATGTATTTGTGCCACTCGATTTTATTGCTGGCGGCCCTGACAATCGTGGCAAGGGATGGCAAATGATGATGGAGTGCTTATCGTTGGGTCGGGGGATATCGTTACCTGCGCTTGCAACAGGTGTGTCAGAATTATGTTTTCGAAGCAGTGGTGCTTATGCACAAATACGCCAACAATTTAAGCGTCCAATTGGGCAGTTTGAAGGTGTGTCGGAAGTGTTAGCACATATCGGCGGTTATACTTATTTATCAAATGCGACGCGTTTGTTTACAGCAGAGGCTGTAGATCGAGGCGCAAGGCCTTCAATTGCATCAGCCATTACGAAATATCAACTCACTGAGTTGGCCAGAAAAACGGTTAATCACGCGATGGACATTCACGCGGGTCGGGGAATTCAGATGGGTCCGCGAAATTATTTAGCCAGCATTTATCACGGTATACCGATTAGTATTACGGTGGAAGGCGCCAATATTCTAACGCGCAACTTAATCATTTATGGTCAAGGTGTGATGCGTTGTCATCCTTATTTGCGCGATGAATTGATGGCAGCAGAAAATCCGGATGACATCGTGCAAAATAAAAAATTTGATAAGCTGTTTTTATCTCATATTAATTTTGTATTGAGCCGAACATTTCGTGCTTTTATTTATGGAATCACCGGTGGCAAATGGATCAAGGTGAAAGAAAGTAGTTTAACCACAAAATATTTGCGACAAATGACGCGTATGAGTAATGCAGTAATTTTTGTAACCGATATTACGCTAGCGCTGATGGGATCCAAACTTAAATTGAAAGAATCCTTGTCGGGTCGCTTGGCTGATGTGTTGAGTTATCTGTATGCGGGCTCGGCAGTGGCAAAACTCTATGTCGATGATGGAAGACGAGCGGGAGATTGGCCTTTTGCCCAATGGGCACTTAGCTATTGTCTTTCACAAATTCAACGTTCATTCGATTCATTTTTTGAAAATTTTCCCTTTCATTGTATTGCTAAAATCATGCAGAGAATTATTTTTCCGTGGGGTCGCGCTTATTTACCACCCCATGATAAAATAAGTGCAGAAGTCGCAAAACTGATGCAGCACGACTCCGATGTGCGAGACCGCATGACGCGGAATTGTTATTTAGGTGGTACGGATGACGCGGTGGGTCTTATCGAAAAAACATTTCAATGCTTGGAAAATGTAAGACCTTTGCTGCTGAAGCTACAAAAAGCTGGAAAGGTAGCGGATCAAGATACTCTTGAGGCGCGCATCGCTGCGGCATTCCGCACGGGAATATTCACTGCCGAAGAATATGAGAAGTTGCAACAATTCTCGGCGCTTTATTGGGATGCATTGCAAGTTGATGAGTTTACGGATGACAAAAGGAAATAAGATGAGTCTAGAAAAACCTATTTATATTATTGATGGTTTGCGTACACCGTTTTTAAAATCACACCATCGACCGGGCCCTTTTTCAGCAGCAGATTTAGCGGTTTATGCCGGAAGAGCACTATTAAGTCGACAACCCTTTGAACCACAAAACTTAGATGAAGTTGTCATGGGTTGCATCATGCCGAGTGAAAATGAAGCGAACATCGGACGCATTATCGCGTTACGCTTGGGTTGTGGTGATCATATGCCCGGTTGGACGGTGCAGCGCAATTGCGGTTCAGGCATGCAATCCATCGACTCAGCACTCAAAGATATTGCATCAGGCCGCTGTGATTTAGTGTTAGCTGGTGGTACAGAAGCAATGAGTCGCGCACCTTTGCTTTTTAATAATAAAATGTTGCATTGGTTGGCGGATTGGCAGTCTTCAAAATCGTTGGGTGCAAAATTAAAAACGCTCGCAAAAATACGCCCTAATTATTTTTCTCCTATTATTGCATTAATTCGAGGCTTAACAGATCCGTTGTGCGAGCTTGGTATGGGGCAAACAGCCGAAATTTTAGCGTACAAATTTAATATTACACGAGAAGAAATGGATGCTTATTCTTTGAGAAGCCATCAACGGTTGGCTAAAGCTCAGGCTGAAGGGCACTTAAAAGAAGTAACTGCTATTTATGATGATCGTGGTAACGTTTACGAACATGATGATGGTGTTCGTCCCGATACCTCAATGGAAAAATTAGCGCGTTTAAAACCTTTATTTGATCGTAAATTTGGGTTGGTCACGGCCGGCAATAGTTCACAAGTAACTGATGGTGCAGCGATGGTTGTGATGGCAAGTGAACAAGCCGTCAAAAAATATTCGCTCCCCGTATTAGGGCGCATTGTCGATGTGGAGTGGGCTGCGTTGTCGCCAGCGATTATGGGGTTGGGCCCTGTGTATGCGACCACACCGATGCTAGCTCGCAACAATTTAAAAATAGATGATATTGAATACTGGGAAATTAACGAAGCTTTTGTAGCAACGGTATTGGCTTGTTTGAACGCATGGGAAAGCGATGACTTTTGTCGTGAACATTTAGGGTTGTCTCGTGCATTTGGCGAGATAGATCAAAGCCGTTTAAATATCGATGGTGGCGCAGTCGCTATTGGGCATCCTGTTGGCACTAGTGGCACACGAATTGTTTTGCATTTACTAGATATATTAAAACGTAAAAATGCTAAACGTGGTGTTGCAACTATTTGTATTGGAGGAGGGCAAGGGGGTGCTATGTTGTTGGAAAGGGATTAGAGGTTAGATTTCGATATCAGATGAGCATAATTCAGAAAAAAGGAATCAGTATGGCAGAGCAAAAGTATAAACATTGGAAAATGGAAACCGATGAAGATCGAATTTTATGGCTAACGATTGATCGAGCAGATGCGAAAGTTAATTCGATGAATCGGGAAGTATTTGCAGAATTCGATCATGTGCTCGACGATGTGGCGCAGCAAAATCCTGCCGGAGTAATTATTTTGTCGGGTAAAAATACAGGATTTATTGTGGGTGCAGATATTACGCAGTTTACGTCGCTCTCAAATACCGATGAAGCGTTTGATTTAATTCGTCAAGCCCAATTGGTGCTCGATAAATTAGAAGCGTTGCCGATGCCAACCGTTGCGATGATTAGTGGTTTTTGTTTGGGTGGTGGTTGTGAAGTAGCGTTAGCGTGTCGTTATCGCGTTGCAGAACATAACGATACAACTAAAATTGGGTTGCCAGAAGTTAAATTGGGCATACATCCGGGTTGGGGTGGAACAGTGCGATTGCCCCGATTAATTGGTGCACCTGCGGCTATGAAAATAATGCTACCTGGTTCTGCTGTTCCTGCGCGAGTTGCCGCAAAAATCGGTATCGTTGATGTTGCAGTGCCGATACGTCAGTTGAAACGTGCAGCGCGTTATTATGCGCTCCATCAACCAAAGCCTCACCAGCCTAAAGGTGTTGCAAAATATAGTAACGAAAGTTTTGTGAGACCCTTGCTCGGCAGATTGTTTTATAAAAATTTGGAAGCTAAAGTTAAAAAAGCACATTATCCCGCGCCGTATGCAATCGTGCATAACTGGATTAAAGAAGGCGTTGGAAAAAATGCGTATTTAACAGAAGCAAAATCAATTGCTGATTTATTGGTGACTGACACCAGTCGCAATTTAGTACGTGTATTCTTTTTGCAAAATAAACTTAAAGCCTTGGCTAAAGGTGTGAAATATGCACCGAAACATGTTCATGTGATTGGTGCTGGCACCATGGGTGGTGACATTGCAGCTTGGTGTGCATTGCGCGGTATTCGGGTGACAGTGCAAGATCAATCACCTGAAAGAATTGCACCCGCCATTAAGCGTGCTCATGCTTTGTATAAAGATAAATTAAAAGTGCCACGCTTGGTTCAAGCAGCGATGGATCGATTGGAGCCTGATGTGGAAGGGGTGGGGATTGAAAAAGCGGATCTTGTCATCGAGGCTATTTTTGAGAATTTAAAGGTAAAACAAGATTTATTTAAAAAAATTGAACCGCGATTAAAGCCGGATGCAATTTTAGCAACAAATACCTCCAGTATTCCGCTGGATGAAATTAACACGGTTTTAAAAAATCCCGAACGTTTAGTCGGAGTTCATTTTTTTAATCCGGTCGCTAAGATGCCTTTGATTGAGGTCGTGCGTGGCAAAAAAACATCGCAAGAAATTGCTGAAAAAGCTTTGGCTTTTGTCGGCAAGCTTGGAAAATTTCCACTGGCTGTTACGAGCAGTCCTGGCTTTTTAGTCAATCGTGTTTTAATGCCGTATTTATTAGAAGCGATGGTTTTGCTTGAAGAAAATAATTCGCCCCATGCTATTGATAAAGCGGCAACCGATTTTGGTATGCCGATGGGTCCGATTCGATTGGCCGATGCTGTAGGGCTTGATGTGTGTTTGTCGGTAGGAGAAAATTTGACGAGTTATTTTGGTGGCGAGGTGCCAGAACGATTGCGAGAAATGGTTAAGAATGGTTATTTGGGCGTGAAGAGCGGTCGTGGATTTTATGAGTATAAAAATGGTAAGCCAGAGAAAAAAATGCAGGGAGATGGTTCATCGGATCCCAATACCTGTAAGCGATTAATACTACGCATGTTAAATGAAGCTGTTGCTTGTTTGCATGAGAAGGTTGTTAGCGATGCTGATTTATTGGATGCAGGTATGATTTTTGGAACTGGATTTGCGCCGTTCCGTGGGGGTCCCTTAAATTATGCAAAAGCCAGAGGTGTTGTTACTATTGTGAAAGAATTAGAACGGTTTGCTAATCAGTATGGTGAGCGATTCAAACCTTACGCCGGATGGGCGCAACTGGAGAAAACAAAATGAATGTTTACCCTACAGAGTCAAAATCAATAACTCGCTTGATCAGCTATAGCTTTGCTAATTATGCTAAAGTGTTAAAAGCAATTATTCCATTGATTTTATTAGCAACGCTCGTAAAAGATATTTATATTTATTGGGGTGGGATGCCCAGTATTCAAATCATCCGAATGATCATTGTCATTATCTTGGTTATTTTAGAGATCTATTTTTGGTTGGCCGCTTTTTACAGCGCCAATGAAACCTTGAAAGGTGAACCGATGTCGGTGAAAGTGGTGTGTCGAACGGTTTATTATAAATGGTCTTCGATTTATGCGGGTGTATTTGCCTTTATTTTGGGATGCTGTGTGATATTTTTTGTTGGCTATTTAATTAGTGCTATTTTCATCGGAATTTTTCCCGATAAAACTTTGGTACGCGCCTTAAGTTATTTACTTTTAATTGGTATTCCATTAACAATCGGGATTGTCCTGTGTTTCTTTACGATTCCAATCTTAACGATAAATACAGTGAACATGATTTCCGCATTTCGGGAAAGCGTGCGACTGGTAGGCTATAAAAACTGGTTACAAACATTTTTGGCTTACGCGGCTATTCTTATTACCTTTCTGATCGTCTCGCCGGAGACAAGGCATGGTCATTGGTTACGTATGCATTATTTAAGTTTTTTATTTGATGCCGCCGTTTTTATTTTAGTAGCACCGTTAATTATTAATTTTATTTTATTTTTGTTGAATGACTTGCGTTTGCGACAAAAAGCGTAACAATTCCCAACAAATAATTTCGACGGCATAGTCGATGGATTGTTTGCCGCGGTTTGAGACTTTGGTGTCGATGGTGTCTTTTTTGTGATTGTGCTCAATTTGGATGGTTATGGGTAAGGGTACGCTTTGGTCTTTGTTTCCTTTCCAATAGCCTTCTAAACCCGTGACCGTGACTGCAATCGGTGGTTTTTCACCTTTGGAAGGTTCATGACAAAAATGAACACTATGCTGTGTGGTCGGTGCGTTGAGCGTGCTTTCTAATAAACCATGTGTGGCATTGTCAATGATAGTGATGTGTTGTTGTGTGGTTTCTAAATAGTGAAAAAATTGCTCTGAAGCTGTTTGTCTCGATTCGCTGATGAGTTTTGGTTTTAGTATTTCTGTAAACTGCTTGCTTAATTTTTCTAATGCTTTTTCATCTTCTGAGCGCAACTTTATTTCTAAATACGGATAATGTACGCGATAACCGAGAGCGCAGTTTGAGTTTGGCATTAGAGGCTCTAATTGTGCTGCAATACTACTTTCACTCGCACCCATCAATAACCATGAATTTTTATAAATTTTGTAAGCATAATTTTCTTCCAACAATCGTGGTAACACCGCTTCATTAAAAATGGGGAAACATTCGTTGGGTGGTCCAGGCAGCATAAAAATATCGTGATTTTTAAAGGATATATAACAAGCGGCGGCTGTTCCATTTGCATTGTAAATGGCATGAGAGCCTTCAGGTAACAGTGCTTGCTGACGATTAGTTTCTGGAATTTCCAAACCTTTGCTCGTGATTATATCCACAACCCATTGCCAGACTTGGTTATTAAAAATCAGTTCTACATCAAGAGCAGCCGCCAAAGCAAACCGTGTACGGTCATCCTCGGTGGGTCCCAAGCCGCCAATGGTGATTACTGCGTTATGGTCTTGCAATAAATAATGAATGGCAGATTCGATTTCTTTTTGGTCGTCTGAAACCACCACCTGTCGACCCGGTTGGATTCCGTTTTCAACGAGACGTTGGGCGAAATATTGGCTATTCGAGTTGAGAATGTCGCCATTGATAAGCTCATCACCGGTTGCGACGAAACCTACTCGTTTATTTACTTTTTCCATTCGCGTTCAAGGTATTGTAGTTTATTGGGTACTTCTGCCCACTCATCCGCATCGGATGGGGGCTCTTTTATCGAGGTAATAATCGGCCATTCTTTAGCAAGCTCTGCGTTGAGTGCTGTGAATGCATCTTTCCCTTCGGGGAGATCATCTTCGGCATAAATAGCATCAACTGGGCATTCTGGCACGCATAGGTTACAATCTATACACTCATCAGGGTCGATGACGAGCATGTTAGGCCCTTCCCGGAAACAATCAACGGGGCAAACTTCAACGCAGTCTGTATATTTGCACCGAATGCAGTTGTCGATAACGACGTAAGTCATGTACGATGGGCTCCTTAGTGACAAAGTGCTGAAAAGTAATGACAGGCACTAGTTTATCTTACCGCGAGGTGAAACAGAAGACAGATGATTACACCAGAGAATATTAAAAAGTGGATTGAATCCAATCTTGCAAATAGTCAAGTGCATGCTAATGGTGATGGTCACCATTTTGAAGCCATCGTGATTTGTCCTGAATTTGCAGGAAAAAATATGTTGGCTCGACATCGTATGGTGTATGATGCCTTAGGCGATCGAATGAAGGTAGATATCCATGCTTTATCTTTAAAAACATTGACGCCAGAAGAGTATGAAAAGAGGTAACTCATGAACATCCAAGATGAAATCAAAAAGCAAGTTGAAAGCCACCCGGTAGTTTTATACATGAAAGGCACGCCTGAATTTCCGCAATGTGGATTTTCTGGAGCGGTCGTGCAAATTTTGCGTCAATGCGATTGTGATTTTTTGAGTTTTAATGTATTGGAAGATCCTGAATTGCGTCAAGGCATTAAGGATTTTTCTAACTGGCCAACCATTCCTCAGCTTTATATTAATGGTGAATTTGTGGGTGGCAGCGATATCGTCGGTGAAATGTTTCAGAACGGCGAATTGCAAAAGATGTTAGAGCATATGAAAACTAAGTAACGCTTCTATAAAATAAATCACCACTAACGATGCGCGCCATGGAGAGCGAAGCGAAGGCGCGTATTCCGCGGCAGGCTGGGATTTTTTGCCGAGCGTAAGCGACTGCAAAAAATCTTTACGAGCCGTCAAGTCATTTGAGAGCCCGTGCGTAGTCGAGCCGTGAGGTCGCGGAGCGCGGGTGAGGAGGACGTCCGCGGTTATTTAAGTTGTCGCGTATTGCGAGTCGATTATTGACAGGGATGGCAATAATCTATCACGAGCATCGCGACACGCTTGTAAATAAGTTGAACCTGGGAGGTGGAGTCAATAAGCTTGCGCTCCGCTACAGCAAACTGCATGCGGAAACGATTCCCGACTTCAAAACTCCCAAATATCCTTTTTCTTCTTTTCAACGATCGCATGGTCGCGTAGCTTGTAGAGGCGTTTGTACTTGTTAATTTCTGCATCTTGCGAGGCAGATTTAGGGTGGGTGCGATTGAATTCAGCCAGTTTCTTGTCGATTTTGCTGACGAAGTTTTTCTCGGTTTTTTGATGGTGTTTCTTTATAAACATGGGCCTTCTCGATACAATGCTTACAGGCGAATAATTATATCGCGAATTTTGTGCTAGCGAAACTCGCGATTGATAAAATGAAATAGGCCATTTTTCTATGCCAACACCTCAATTGAAGTTAAAAGGCTTTACCTTCCAGGCGCTTTTCACGCCAGATGGCCTTAAAGAGCTGGATCAGACTTTTCTCAATAGCTTGCGTGAAGTGGATGAGCTTCTGCATGGTCAATTATTAAACTATCGTCGGGGGCTGGAATTCAGCCCTATCGAACTCAGTGAGTTGATCATTCAATGTGCACCTGTGCTTGAAGCATTTATTGCCGAGCTGTTTATCATTGAAGATGCTGTCGCTAGGTTGCAAGCAGCAACACTGAGCAACGATCCTATTTTCGCATTCAAAAAATACTATGTCTTACGTGAAGCTCGACGTGCCTTGAGAAAATCAGATCAGCTACCTGAATTTTCAGAGTTAGATCAATGGGTAAGCCTCCATTTGAAAGAAAGAAAGTTAGATAGTGACGATCGTGAGTTGGCTGTAGCGACATGGGGCCAGCAATTGCTGTCGGATCCCAAAACCAATCAATTAGAAATAGAGCGCTTGGTTCAGTGGTGTGTTGCCGCAGTGACTCAGAAAGCAGGGCGGCAAGCCGTCAAACAGTGGGAGATTTTTCATTGTCCGGAACATTTAAACTATGCGAATCTCGTCAAAACTTTGCCAGTAGCCGATGATCCTATCGGCCGACTCGAAGGTCCACAAGAGCACTTCCGTTATCGCGATGGTTTTTGCTTGACCGATCATCGCATGACTGAGCGACAAGCATTAGACCAAATTCACTATTGTGTTTATTGCCATAAGACGGATGGTGATTTCTGTTCAAAAGGATTTCCGGTTAAAAAAGGAAAGGCAGAGCAAGGTCTTAAGATTAATCCTTTAGGTGACACCTTAACAGGATGTCCCTTGGATGAAAAGATTTCCGAGATGCATGTGCTGAAAAAAAATGGTTATGGTATCGGTGCCTTGGCAGCTATCATGATTGACAATCCCATGTGTCCGGTGACAGGGCATCGCATTTGCAACGATTGTATGAAAGCCTGCATCTATCAAAAGCAAGAACCTGTTAATATTCCGCAAACTGAGACAAGAATTTTAACGGATGTCTTAGATTTACCTTGGGGCGTGGAGATTTATGATTTACTGACACGTTGGAATCCGCTGCGATCGGATCAGTTTGTTGCAAAGCCTTATAACGGTAAAAAAGTATTAATTATGGGGATGGGCCCGGCTGGATTTACACTGGCGCATCATTTACTCATGGAAGGGTTTGCCGTGGTGGGTACAGAGGGTTTGAAAATTGAGCCCTTATCCAAAGAATTAATTGAGCAACCGATTCACCGTTATGATGATTTAAAAGAGCGGTTGGATAACCGTGTCACGGCCGGCTTTGGTGGTGTGGCGGAATACGGCATTACCGTTCGCTGGGATAAAAACTTCCTAAAATTAATTTATATTAGTTTAATGCGGCGCCCTTATTTTCAAGTATTTGGAAGCATTCGTTTTGGTGGTACATTAACTGTAGAAGATGCTTGGACTTTAGGATTTGATCATTTAGCGGTTGCTGTGGGTGCGGGTCTTCCCCGCGAGCTAAGTATTCCGCACAGCTTGGCACCGGGTATGCGACAAGCTAACGATTTTTTAATGGCATTGCAGTTAACGGGTGCAGGAAAGGCGTCAAGCCTTGCGAATTTGCAAGTTCGCCTGCCGGCGATTGTTATTGGTGGCGGTTTAACGGCGATCGATACCGCGACGGAGGTACAAGCGTATTATATTACACAGATAGAAAAAATTCTAAAACGATATCAAGTGCTTGTTAAATATTTTGGAGAAGATACTGTAAGATCTCGTTTTGAATCTCCTTCGCTTGGAATTCTCGATGAATTTTTACAACACGCCCAAACAGTCGTAGCAGAACGACAACTTGCCAAGCAAGAAAATCGTGAACCTAACTTTATTAAATTGATTCGAGGATGGGGTGGGGTAACAGTTGCCTATCGTCGCACGATGCAAGAGTCGCCTGCGTACAAACGTAATCACGAAGAAATGATTAAGGCCTTAGAGGAAGGTATTTATTATGCCGAAGGGTTAGAGCCAAAAGCTGCAAAATTAGATGAATATGGTCGAGTCGCTGCCTTGGTGTGCCAATGGCGCGTGATGGATGAAGAAGGCGTGTGGATGGCGACAGATGAAGAGCAAACATTACCGGCACGATCGATTTTTGTGGCAACGGGTGCGAGACCAAATATCGCTTATGAATACGAACATCGCGATACTTTTTTGCGTGATGGATTTAATTACGAACGTTTTGAATATGTTGATAATGAACTAAAGCCAGTGCACGAGATGGGTAATTGTAAAATGACAGACTTTGGTCCCTTTACAAGTTATGAAAAGGGTGATCACAAAGTCACATTTTTAGGCGATACGCATCCTATTTTCCATGGCAGTGTAGTGAAAGCCATTGCTTCGGCAAAGCGCTCTTTTCCAAAAATAATCAAATCAATATTGAAAAATAGTAATGTAATAGGTGATGTTAAAGAGTATCAAAAATTCCGCCAGCAGATGGCAGGCATGTTTCAAGCTAAAGTTATTTCAGTCAGACGTCACTCACCTAACAGAGTGGAGTTAAAAGTACGAGCCCCCATGCCAGCACGTAACTTTCGCCCGGGTCAATTTTTTCGCTTACAAAATTACGAATGCTTGGCGCCGATTATTGGTGATACGCGATTGCAAACAGAAGCTATGGCCATGGTGGGTGCAAAAAATCGTGAGGAACCCGATATCATAAATTTGATGATCATAGAACGTGGTGCGAGTTCACGATTAGTCGCTACGTTTCAGCCGGGGCAGCATATTTCAATGATGGGCCCGACGGGCTGTTGGAGCAAGTTTCCCGACGGAGAACACAAAACCGTGATGATTATTGGTGGCACGATGGCAGCGGGGCACTTGCGTTCTTTAGGTCCTGCCTTGCATGAACGAGGTCATCGTGTTTTTTATGTGGCTTGCATGCGCTCTGCCGATGAACTGTATTGTAAAGAGGAGTTGGAGCAAGCGGCTGATATTATTTTATGGTTAACGGAATCCGGCGAATTGGTAAAGCCTGGCCGAGCGCAAGATGCTTCTGCCAGCGGTGAATTGATTACTGCGCTGCGTGATTATGTGCCCCTCTTATTAAAAGAAGTGTCCCAAGTTATTGTTGTGGGCTCTACTAATATGATAAGGCGAGTTCAGCAATCTCGATCAGGAATTCTCAAAGATTATTTTTCACCCGGCACAGAATTCATTACCTCAGTCTATGGGCCGATGCAGTGCATGTTGAAAGGAGTGTGTGCGCAATGCTTGCAATGGCAAATTGATCCAGCGACTGGCAAACGTACCAAAGCCGTTTATGCCTGTTCGTGGCAGCATCAGCCGCTTGAGAAGGTAGATATAGGTAATATTGATGAGCGTTTGGACCAAAATCGCACCCAAGAAAGACTTGCCGATTTGTGGTTAGATTATTTATTTGATAATTATGAGATTTCCAGGGTTTAGCGGTTGGCTAGTCAATTGGATTGCTGAGCTGGGATGTCAGTTTGCTTGTAAGGAATTTCGATTGCTTGGCTAGCCGAGTTTGGGGTTACTGTTTTTCGGGAATCGCCATCCTTGGCTGCTAAGTACTTCCATGGTATTGGACTTTGGATAAATAAAATCCCTTGCCAGTTAGGACAATAATCAAAAAATGTGAGTTTCTAAATCTTAAGCTGTTTTTTGCAGCAATTCGTAGAATTTCTCAGGTGTAAAATTTATTTTATCCAACCATGATTTTACTATCCCAATCAAATCCTCTATTTTTTCAGGGTCTGAGTTTTGCGTCTTTTCTTCAGTCCTCTGAATCGTTCGATGCGCGCCATGGAGAGCGAAGCGAAGGCGCGTATTCCGCGGTAGGCTCGGATTTTTTGCCGAGCGTAAGCGACTGCAAAAAATCTTTACGAGCCGTCAAGTCATTTGAGAGCCCGTGCGTAGTCGAGCCGTGAGGTCGCGGAGCGCGGGCGACGAGGACGTCCGCGGCTATTTAAGTTGTCGCGTATTGCGAGTCGATTATTGACAGGGATGGCAATAATCTATCACGAGCATCGCGACACGCTTGTTAATTTTTGAGTTGCTATTTTTGAAAATAGCAGGATGTCGCGTGCGTTTCCCCTGCGTATCACCTTTGGTTCTGCCTTGCGGATTACCGCGTGGTTTGCAGAGATTAGCAGGCGTGCCAACGGTATCAAGCACCGTAGAAAAACCCCGTTGCGTTTGTGAAGGGGTCGCAGTTATTGATGGTTTTTCGTTATCCACTTGGAAGCTCGGCAAATACCGCTCCCATTTTTTCGGTAAAATCGGGGCAAGATTCCTCGCTAGATAAAGTTGCGTATACGCTAATGCTGTCATCCGCCACCAATCTTCTTCGTGCTTAACATCCGGTGTTTGGTATCGGTCAAATAACAGTTTGTCTTTACCAAAACGAAAGTAGTGTTCAATGTCATAGCGTCTATCGTAATAGTGATAGGCTTCTAATGCTGTGATTTCATTACGTCGTTCACCAGCGAGTCCTAACCAGAGTGGATTTTTATATAAAGATTTACCGTTAGCATCAACCGCAACCAATTGCACAACAGTAACAGGATGCTCATATCCTTTAAATTGCTTTGAACCACGCAGGAATTGGTCACGCCATATTTTAATCTCCAATTGGTAAGTTTTGCCACTGCGGGTTGTAATGGGTTGCTGCACAATCTCATCGGATTCACGGTGAGTCGTGCTGTCGTTTAGTTTCATCGCATCACCATAGCGTTTTATACTTCCTGAGGTATTATCTTCTATTGATGCGGGCGCGAAAACATTACGGGTACTGTTAAAACGGAAAAGATGTACCCAATTGGGATTTTCGCTAACCAGTTTACGGCAAGCTTCTGTACCATATTTTGAATCAGCCACGCTAACCACCAATTTATGAGTAAGCGCTAAGTCTGCAATACAACGGTTAATTTGCTGCATCCCAACTACATTGCCTTTTTCATCGCTTTTAACGCGCCTCGTATCCAGTGGAACTAACCAATGCTTTTCTTGAGCTGCACCATCATTGGGCAATAGTGATACCGTTGAATATTCATGTCCAATGGTAATCGGTTTGTTACCCGGTGCTGGATTAGGGCTGTAAACCACATGGCGATCTTCAACACAGTGTGCACTTTGACGCGACTGTGGTGTCGTATCCGCAATAATGATCACACGGTCATCGCTATGACTCACATGTTCATATTGTATTTTCATCATGCTATCCCAACAATTTGCTACCGACAAACCATCGCTAATCGCATCGGTAATACTACTGTATTCACGTTCAAAGTATGGCGATTCACATAATTCTATGGGTGTTTTGCAGCGATGGCCATGGCTTGAAAGGGCATCGAGTAAATTCATATTGGCATCGCGTCGCGCGGGGAAGATGTTGTAGAGGAATGTACGGAATTGTTTTAGTTTTTCTGTCGCTAACATCGTTTGTTCCTTATTTTATTTTTTCGAACAAACGTTGTTTACAACGTAAAATTTTTTTTCGGTTTCTATGTCAAGCAATTTTTAATTATTTTTATAAATTTATCCAAAGTCCAAATGGTACTTACGCCCGAAAAACAGTAACCCTAAACTCTCTGCCGCAATCGAAATTCCGTATCAGTCTCTGACACCTAACACTTAACTCCTAATCTAGGATATAATCTCTGCCAACTGGGCCAATCAGAAGGAAATTGAACTATGTATAAACAAATCTCACACACAGAAGCAGAGCAATTGATCAACGAGCGGGAGGTTGTGATTGCGGATGTGCGAGATCAGGATAGTTATGACAACGGACATATTACCAATGCGATCCATTTGTCAGTCGCTAAAATGCAGGACTACTGTGACCATGCGGACAAAAACAAGCCCGTGCTCCTGTACTGTTACCACGGCATTAGCAGTCAGTCGGTGGCACAGCACTTGGTAGAGCAGGGTTTTAAAGAAATATATAGCTTGATTGGTGGATTTGAGACTTGGAAGATACATCATCCGACATCGGATGCAAATAAGTGACCGAGCCACAATACTAAATCATGTCAGTACCATTATTAACAGAGCGCAAGGACGCAATTGATCGTTTACGTCATTTGCTGAAAGCTGAAGACGCGGTTGTTATCGCGCATTATTATACGGATCCAGAAATTCAAGAACTTGCCGATGAAACAAACGGCTTCGTCGGTGATTCGCTTGCCATGGCTCAATTTGGATCTGAATCGACGGCATCGACACTAATGGTTGCTGGTGTGCGTTTTATGGGTGAAAGTGCAAAGATAATTAATCCCGAAAAACGTGTTTTAATGCCAACTTTAAAAGCCACTTGTTCGCTAGACATAGGTTGTCCGATCGAAAAGTTTTCAGAATTTTGTGATGAACATCCTGATCGCACCGTTGTTGTCTATTGTAATACATCGGCTGCCGTAAAAGCCCGTGCCGATTGGGTTCTGACCTCATCCAATGCTATCGATATCATTGATCATTTGGATTCGCAAGGTGAGAAAATATTATATGCACCGGATAAATATCTTGGTAGCTATATTAAAAAAATGACTGATGCCGATATGATTACGTGGGAAGGTGCTTGTATCGTTCATGAGGAATTTAAAGCGCAAGCGCTTGCAGAATTGAGAAAAGAATATCCCGATGCGGCTGTGTTGGTGCACCCAGAATCACCGCCTTCGGTGACTGAACAAGCAGACGTTGTGGGTTCAACGTCGCAATTATTAAAAGCTAGCCAAGAACTAAACAATGAAATGTTTATTGTCGCCACGGACCGTGGTATTTTTTATAAAATGCAACAAGCATCGCCTTACAAAACATTTTTAGAGGCACCCACGGCGGGTGAGGGTGCCACTTGCCAGAGTTGTGCACACTGTCCTTGGATGGCGATGAATAACTTGGTGAACTTAGAACAGTCTTTATTAACAGGGAGCGAAGAGGTATTCGTGGAGCCCAATATTGTTGAGAAGGCAAAAATACCTTTAGATCGTATGCTGAATTTTTCAAAGGGTTGAGGGAGCCAACATGAAATCTGATGAAATTTCTGAACTTCAATGCAAAGTTGATACACTAAAATTAAGGAAGATTAAGCATCATATTTTTCTATGTTGTGATCAAAATAAACCAAAATGTTGCCCTAAAAATATTGGGTTGGAATCTTGGGCGTATTTGAAACAGCGTCTGAAGGAGCTTGAGCTCACTGGTGATGGTGGAATATATCGTACAAAAGCTGATTGTTTGCGAGTTTGTTGTCAGGGCCCGATTGCGGTTGTTTATCCGGATGGTATATGGTATCACTCTTGTACACCGGAAGTCATTGAGCGCATTATCCAGGAACATTTCATTGGCGGCAAACCCGTCGAAGAGTATATTTTAGTAAAAAACGATCCATGCAAATAATTACCGGTACATTGCGAAAAATGAAAGGCGTTGCAAACTCACCGGTTGAGTATGTGTTTCGTGTAGGTGATCATGAGCTTCCTTTCAATGAAACGCTGGATAAAACCATTTATCTTCGACACACCGGGGAAATTTATTGCATTCAGTGCCGTCGTAAAACCAATAAAAGTTTTCAGCAAGGATATTGCTTTCCCTGTTTAAAACGATTATCCGAATGCAATTTATGTATCATTCATCCAGAGCGATGTAACGTTGAACAAGGAACGTGTCCTAAAGACGATTGGGCGCATGCGCACTGCTATCAAAGTCAAATTATTTATTTGGCAAATTCATCCGGATTAAAAGTGGGTATTACGCGGGAAACGCAAGTGCCAACACGCTGGATTGACCAGGGGGCTAAGCAGGCCATCCCCATTTTTAAAGCGTCAAATCGCTATCAAGCTGGCGTTATTGAAGTCGCGTTGAAAGCGTTTGTGTCGGATCGTACCAATTGGCGAGCGATGTTAAAACAAGATGTTGAGCATATGGATTTGATCGGTGCGCGTGATGAGTTGTTACAACGTGCAGAAGGTATGTTGAATGCAGCAATGGAAGAGTTTAACGACGACGACATTACTCCCATCTTAGACGCAACAGTTACAGAGTTAAGCTATCCCATATTAAAATATCCGCAAAAGGTCACGAGTTTGTCACTTGATAAAACGTCGACGATTGAAGGGCGTTTGCAAGGTATAAAAGGCCAGTATTTAATTCTCGATGTGGGAGTTCTTAATGTCCGTAAATTTGGCGGTTATGCCATCGAGTGTGGAGTCAGTTCATAATAAGTCATTTTTTTGCAGAAAATTTCAACGTTATCGGGATTATTGGTGTCATCTTGGTTTTGTTAGCCTATTTGTTGTTGCAAATCGATAGGCTTCAGCAAGATAGTATCACCTATTCAGCAATGAATTTAGTCGGTTCCTTTTTAATTTTAATTTCTTTATTTTACACGTGGAATTTGGCTTCTGGTATCATTGAAATTGCCTGGCTGCTCATCAGTTTATTTGGGGTTAGTAAAGCGATTTATTTACGCTTTAAAACAGTGTCTCGTGATTGAGAGGGGATTTCAATCACTATGCCACAATTAAAATTCTTTATTTAGAAAATATGATTAAGAAAACGCTCTAGCTTTTCTCGGTTTAAAACATTATCACAATACGCAATATAATTATCTGGGCGTATTAAAAAAACGCCAGCATACTGAACATTATAACGTTTATGCAGCGCTAGATTTTCATCGATAATGCAATTTTCAATAGGATCTTTTGAAATAACACTCACCTTAATTACGCCAGCATACGTGTCACGCAGCCACTTCACGATGCTCGTGATGTTGGCAATTTCTTTTTCGGTTGGATTGAGACCGGTAAAAAATAAAATATTATGCTGAATGCCTCGCAACACATCAAAAAGCCATCGATTTTCAGTAATAATAACATCCGGTGCTCTTTCACCAGCTTGCGGTGACCTTGAACTCATGGCAGATTTATAAAAAATAATTGGGCTCAGTTTGTACTGGATAGCCAGTTGAGACACTTGCATTGTTACTTTTCGCACAAATACTCTCTTGCTAGTGATGAACTTGACTATATGGTTTCGAATCCACACAAAAAATGGATTACCGATGAACATCATCTTGGTCATACGTTCGGTTGTCTTCACGATGTTTTCGATGACCGGATGACGTTCGGGGTTGTAACTCTCTAATAAGGATGGCTTTGCTTTGCCTTGAATGACGAGCGCTAATTTCCACGCGAGGTTATAGGCATCTTGTATGCCGGTATTCATGCCTTGGCCGCCGACAGGTGAATGTACATGTGCGGTATCACCGGCGAAAAAAACGCGGCCATGTTGCATGTGTGAAATGACTTTACTATGTATCCAAAAAGGGAAAATGGACGTTGTTTCAGTTATTTTAAATAATCCGTGACTGCGTTTTTCTACTAAGGTTTTGACTTGCTGCTCTGAAATTGTTTTTGCCTGATCGCCATCGACATTGGTGGTAATGCGGTATCGACCCGTTGTAATGGGAAAAAAGGCGATTAATTTTTTGTGCCCTAGAAAAACGTGTAATTCATCAACGGGGAAATTAGTGTCAACTTCTGCATCTGTAACAATAAATGCTTGTGAAATATCTTCGCCTGGAAATGGGGCGTTCAAACTTTTCCGTACCGCGCTGTGAATGCCATCGCAGGCGACCACGTAATCTGCCTTAACGTCTTCTTTTTTATTGTCAGCATGCTTTAATGTTGCCATAACCTGTTTTGAATCCTGCGTCATCGAAATGAGTTCAACACCGTGCTCAACTTGATGACCTAATTCATTTAATCGCTCGTCCAAGAGCTTTTCGGTTTGGCTTTGGGGAACCATTAGCGCGAATTTGTACATTGAGTCCAGTTGATCAAATGTGACATGTCCAATTGTCTTGCCATCAGCGTGTATCATGACGGCATGCGTTTTATTACCGATACTCAGAAAACGATCGACAATGCCCATATCGTCAAATAACTCAAGGGTGCGTGCTTGAATGCCAAGTGCATTAGAGGTTTGTGTTCGCTGTGGTTTTTTGTCAATAATGCGAAAGTCAATGTCGCGACGCGCGAGTTCGCAAGCCATTGTTAAACCGGTAGGGCCGGCACCGACAATAAGAACTGAAGTTTTATCCATGGAGTTTATTGTACTGAAGCCTGTGATTGGATGATAGGGATAACTATCCGTAGCCATCCCCATCAAACCATCACAAAGAACTTCCTGGTATTAAATCCTGCGGTGCTTCCATTCCCCGCTTCCTTGAATTGCTGTCCTTATGCCGTCCTGGCGGGGAAGATCCTATGTGCATAAATAATAGACAAGGCAAGGGCTGAAGGATAGTAGCTAGATGTGATTGGTGATGTAAGATATTTCGCACAGAGAAGCAGCGTTTGTATGTATCGCGCATGCCCTTCGGGCTTTTATTGCTCATAGTCATAGGAAGAGTTGAAGCACCTCATTCAAATAGCGTTTTCCCATAGGGGTTGTGATAAGTGAGTTATTCTCAAGCAGCAAAAATCCATTGTCTTGTGCCTGAGTCAGTGGTGCTTTAATGGTTTGTAAATCAAGGCCAGTTCGCTCAATGAATAAATCAATAGTAATGGGTTTTTGTAAACGCAGGGCATTCATCATAAATTCAAGTGGCAATTCTTGCGGCGTGATAATTTTTTTATTGGCCACAAAAGATTGAGTTGGGTTTAAATAATCTTTAGGACTTTTTACATTCCAATGTCGGGTAATAGTCCCAGTGTTTAAATCTGTCAATTTGCTATGTGCGCCAGCACCGATACCAATATAATCGCCAAATTCCCAATAGTTAATATTGTGACGACAATGATGATTTGGTTTTGTATAAGCGGATACTTCGTAATGTTCAAACCCACAGTCGTGCAATAACTGTTGGCCTTGATCTTGAATGTCTGCAAGTAAATCATCTGGCGGTAATTGAGGTGGAAATTTGTGAAAATAAGTATTGGGTTCTAGTGTGAGTTGATACCATGATAAGTGAGTGGGTGTTAATGCTAATGCCTGTTTTAAATCAGACAATGCTTCTTGAACTGTTTGTTCAGGTAACCCATGCATGATATCTACATTAAAATTATCAAAGCCAGCGTTTTTTGCAATATCAACGGCGCGAATAGCTTCTTCACTCGAATGAATTCTTCCCAATATTTTTAATTTTTCATTTTGTAAACTTTGAATGCCGAGCGACAAACGATTAATGCCTATGCTGCGATAGTCTTTAAATCGAGATTGCTCGACGGTGCCGGGATTGGCTTCCATGGTAATTTCAACATCCATTGAAAAGTCTAAATACTGCTGTAATTGTGTGAATAAAGTTTCGTATGATTTTGCGGAAAATAAACTCGGTGTGCCACCCCCAATAAAAACCGAATGAATTTTTCGCTTTTCAATGACCGCTAAATTATTTTTTAAATCCGACAGTAAGGCATTGATATACTCTTTTTCTGGCAGCTCACCACGTACTGCGTGCGAATTAAAATCGCAGTAAGGACACTTTCGAATACACCAAGGGGTGTGGATATAGAGGCTCAGTGGCAGATGGGTGGATGTATTTTTCATAGGGGATAGATTTTACCATGCTTTTGGTTCGATGCATTTCGCGTTAAACTAAGAGCCTCGTTATTGCATCAAAACAGGATGAGGCCGATGCCGAAGAAACCAGAATTACTTAACTCCACGATATTGGCTCAAAGCCGCCTATTTGATATTGAAGGCCTGCATCTGCGTTTCTCAAACGGTCAGGAGCGCCATTTTGAGCGCATTCGTGGCCATGCGAACGGTTCGGTAATGATCGTGCCGATGTTGGACGATGAGACCGTGCTGTTGGTTCGTGAATATAGCGCGGGAGTTGATGAGTATGTGCTGGGCTTTCCAAAAGGCGCTATGGAGGTAGATGAAGACCTGTTAGTGACCGCCGATCGCGAATTAAAAGAGGAAGTTGGTTATGGCGCTCGCGATTTATCCATTATTGCACGATACAGCGCATCTCCCGGTTATATGCACTCGATGATGCATGTTGTTTTAGCAAAAAACCTCTATCGTCAGATTGAAAGCGGCGATGAACCAGAGCCCATGGAAGTTATTCCCTGGAAACTCAATAACATAGATGAGTTATTGGCAAATCCGGAATTTCATGAGGCGCGTAGCGTTGCTGCTTTGTTCTTAGTCGAGAGAAGCCGACATGGGTGATGAAGAGTGGATGCAATGGTTAAAACCCGTCATTTTACTCGCCAAAGAAGCCGGCGCAGGGATTCTAAATTATTATGGGCAGTCGTCTGATCAATTAAATGTTAGTCGCAAACAAGACAATACGGTATTAACTGAAGCTGATTTATCCGCTCATGAAATTATCCAAACGGGTTTAAAACAATTAACGCCTGATATTCCGTTGGTGTCGGAAGAAGATGTAATCGCCCCTTATTCAACGCGCTCGCAGTGGTCGCGATATTGGTTGGTCGACCCTTTAGACGGAACACGCGGATTTATCGAAAATCGAGATGAGTTTACTGTTAATATCGCATTGATTCAGCATCGTCGACCCGTTGTCGGTATCGTTTACGCTCCCGTTATGAAATTGCTTTATTTCGCGGTGCAGGGTGAGGGAGCGTATAAACAAATAGCAGATCAAGATCCCGAAGCTATTCGTGTCTCTCGCATGAATTGGCAGTCTTTTCGTGTGCTACTGGGTCATTATTTGCATTCGTCTCGATTGCTAAATTTATTCAAAGACATACATGAATGCCATATCATTCGCCTCAATAGCTCATTGAAATTTTGTTGGATTGCAGAAGGAAGAGGCGATATTTATCCGCGTTTTGGAGAAACCAGCGAATGGGATACGGCTGCATCGCAATGTATTTTGGAAGAAGCAGGTGGTGTCATAGTTGATTTCGACGGCGAAGCGCTGCAATATAACACTAAAGATTCGCTCGTCAATCCACCGTTTGTTGCTATGGGGGATCCTACCCAAGCTGCAAAAGTTATCACACTTATCAAAGAGAAGAGGAGACAAAAGTGACAAAACACGTAAAAGTTGCTGTGAGTGGTTCAGCAGGTCAAATTGGTTATGCTTTATTGTTTCGCTTAGCCTCGGGTCAAGCGTTTGGTCCTGATGTCACTGTAGATTTACATTTATTAGAAGTTGAGCCCGCATTACCTGCGTTGAAAGGTTTAATCATGGAGTTAGAGGATTGTGCATTTCCTTTATTGCGCAACGTAAAAATGAGCGCTGATCCAAATGTTGCTTTTAAAGATGTAAATTGGACGATTTTAGTCGGTGCTGCTCCTCGCAAAGCAGGTATGGAGCGCTCCGATCTTTTAGAAAAAAATGGTGCTATCTTTAGAGCGCAGGGTAAGGCGATTAATGATAATGCGGCTGATGATGTGCGTGTATTTGTTGTTGGTAATCCTTGCAATACAAATTGCTTGATCGCGATGAATAATGCACCGGATGTTCCCAACGATCGTTTTTATGCGATGACGCGCCTGGATCAAAATCGCGCGATGGCACAGCTTGCAATTAAAGCGGGCGTAACCGTCAACGACGTAAAAAACATCAATATTTGGGGCAATCATTCTTCCACACAATATCCCGATTTTTACCATGCCATGATCAACGATAAACTGGTCACCGATGTTATTAAAGACGAAAATTGGTTAACCAAAGAATTTATTCCCATTATTCAGCAACGTGGTGCGGCTGTGATTAAAGCACGAGGTGCGTCTTCTGCTGCATCCGCTGCCAATGCTGCATTAAACAGCGTCTATAGTTTAGTGCACGATACACCTACTAACGAAAGTTATTCGGTGTGTTTATGTTCTCAAGGGGAATACGGTGTGGATGAGGGGTTAATATTTTCTTTTCCATGTCGCACAAAAAACGGCAAAGTGAATGTCATCACCGATATAAAACATAATGAATTTGGTCAAGAAAAATTAAAAGCAACTTTAGATGAGTTACGCAGTGAACGAGATGCTGTTAAAGAATTAGGATTAGTCGATTAGGAATAACTATTCGCTTTGGTGCTGAACGTTTTCTGTTACGATAAATTTTTTAAGAGGGTTAATATGGTTGCTTATGTTTTTCCTGGACAGGGTTCACAAAAAGTTGGAATGGGGCAAGATTTATTTACAGCATTCCCTGACACTGTCAGGCAAGCTGATGACATACTAGGTTATTCTATTGTTGATTTATGCACAAACGATCCTAATCAAAAGCTCAATCAAACCCAATTCACACAACCAGCACTCTATATTGTGAATGCATTGGCTTATTATCAGAAACGAGAAACAGATGGTGTAAAACCTGATTATGCTGCGGGTCATAGTTTGGGTGAATACAATGCGTTGTTGGCCGCTGAGGTTTTTGATTTTGAAACAGGGTTGAAATTGGTCCAAAAACGTGGTGAATTAATGAGTCAAGCGCATGATGGCGGCATGGCAGCCGTAATTGGTTTAAGCGCAGACCAGCTAAATCAATTATTCCAAGAACATCATTTTTCTTCATTATGTGTTGCAAATTATAATACTTATAATCAAATAGTCATTGCGGGTTCGAAAGAGGAAATAGATCAGGCTGCCTCGGTTTTTAAACAAATAGAGGGCGTGCGATTTTTACCCTTAAAAACTAGTGGGGCCTTTCATTCACCATTCATGAAAGAAGCACAAAAACAATTTGAACGTTTTATTTCAGCATTCTCGTTTTCTTCCCCTAAAATCCCTGTTATCGCGAATGTAACTGCAAACCCTTATAAATCAGACGATGTGGCTGGATTGTTGTCAGAGCAGATTACGCATCCTGTCCGCTGGGTGGAAACAACCGAATATCTTATCGCACAAGGGGAAACAGATATCGTAGAAATAGGGCCGGGTAACGTCATAACGAACTTGATTCGACGCATTCGTAATAAGCAGTGACAAAAGGTTCTCAATTGCTTGCGTATCAGGATTGGGTGTCCTGTTTTTCGGGAATCAGCATCCCTGGCTGCTAAGTACCTCCATCGTACTTACGCCCGCAAAACAGGACCCTCAATCCCTATGCCGCAATTGAAATTTCTTATTGTAAGCGGAACGAATATAGTCCTTACGGTTATGCTAGAGTATGATTATGGTCTGTCATTCACGATAGGGATGCAAGAATGAAACGAGCCATTTTCCTTTCAGGTGGTGGAGCACGCGGTGCTTATCAAGCGGGTGTCTTAAAAGCCATCGGTGAAATACTGAATACCCCAAAAATTCCTTTTCAAATTGTGAGTGGTGTCAGTGCCGGCTCAATCAATGCTGCTTATCTTGTCAATCATGCCGATAACTTTTCTGCGGGGATGAAAGATCTCGCTGAGCTCTGGTCGCAACTGCATTGCGGTAAAATTTTTCGTGTCGGAAATTTATCGTTGACACGTTCTGTTCTGCGAAATATATCCAGCATGATTATTCGTTGGCCAAAGGAAGGTGGGCAATATTTATTAGATACAACTCCGTTAAGGGAACTGCTCGATGAGCATTTAGACTATTCAAGAATAAATCGCAACTTTGAACAAAATCTACTGTCATCATTTGAAGTAGCTGCCACCTGTTATGATGCGCCTGAAACAGTTTCATTTATTCAATCTAACGAAGAGATTAATCACTGGGAAAAAATTCGTCATTCATCGCGAGTTACAAAAATACATTCTGACCACATCATGGCATCTGCAGCTTTTCCCTTGTTCTTTCCTGCCATAAAAATAGGTGTTTATCATTACGGCGATGGTGGTCTGCGACATTCGAATCCATTGCGCGCAGCAATTCGTCTTGGAGCCGATTCTATTTTAATTATTGGTACTCGACGCGTCACCGTGACGAGAACAGGCATTCACACGGCACAGCCAGGTGAGGTAACTTTTGGGAAAGTATTAGGAACAATGTTGAATGCGCTTTTTCTCGATAACTTGGAACGAGATTTAAATATGTTGCTCCACATCAATACAAAACTTGACTTGATCCCTGATTTTGAGCGCAAAGCAGAGCTGTGGAAAAAAATAGATGTTTTATTTTTACGTCCCTCAGAAGATCTCGGTGAAATGGCTGAGGGTAAAGAGAAAGTACTGCCATCGTTTCTACGCTATTTACTGAATGCATTTGGATCGTCTACTCATTCCGGTGACTTTTTAAGTTTCTTGTTATTCGAATCTATTTATTGCAGGGAGCTGGCTGAGCTGGGTTATGACGATGTGATGGGGCAGAGAGAATCGATCGAGCGGTTCTTTGCGTAATTAGATCACACTGTGCTATAATAAAGGCTGTTTTTCACTACTCTTACGAGGTATTAGTCCCGTGCGTAATTAATCTTTTTCATAGTGGCTTTGTATGACGAACGAAGCCTGGAATTCACCTTCTGAAAAGAGATCAAGCATGGCGACAACACCTCAAATCATTCTGAACAATCTATCCTTTCATTTGGATCAAACTCCAGTTCGATTCAGCGGGGTCAACTTAACTTTTGAATCGCTAAAGTACGGTATTGTCGGGCGCAATGGTGTCGGCAAAACGACCTTTCTTAAATTAATACTAGGAAGGTTATTACCGGATAGCGGCACCGTGCTGAGTTCAGGGCACATTATTTATAGTCCACAGTCACATACCTCTATCGATCGCTTTGCAACGATTGCTGAAGTTCTAGAGGTCGCCTCAATTTTACAGGCTATTAAGCGAATTAATGATGGCAGCATTAATGAAAATGATTTTGAGAGAGTGCGTGATCAATGGGATATTGAAAAACGTATTGAAGATGCGCTTAGTGCGTTTAATCTATGGCCGATGGATATTAGTCAGTTATTTCATGAATTAAGTGGTGGGCAAAAAACCAAGGTACTACTTGCCAAAACGTTAATATTCAAAGCCGATTTTATTCTCTTTGATGAGCCTACCAATAATCTGGATGCAAGAGGGCGTGATGTTTTATATCAATATGTTGAAAATTCACTGAAAGGAATGCTCATCGTTAGCCACGATAGAGCTTTATTAAATCGATGTGACAGAATTATTGAAATAAACACAAAAGGAATTGATCTCTATGGTGGAAATTACGATTTTTATAAAGAACAAAAAAAGATAAAGCAGCAAGCACTAGAACAAGAAATACAAGCACGTTCTGAAATTTTAACAAAATCAAAGCAGGCTATACAAACTCGGATGGAACGGCATCAACAACATGAATCTCGTGGGCGAAAAGAAAAAATAAAACAAATTAAAGGAAAGGGTAGTTACAACAAAATTGAAATCAAATCAAAAAAGGGCAGAAGTGAAAGTACCAATCGCCGTATTAGATTGCAAGCTGACCGTAAATTAACAGTCGTAAATGCCGAGTTATCAGCAGCTCTTGCTAAACTTGAGGTGCAAGAAGAATTAAATATAAATCTTGAGAATACAAAAATTCCGAGCGGCAAAACTGTTATCCAGATTGAGAATCTCTATTTTGGCTATGATAAAAAAGAGAGCCTCATTAATGATTTCAATTTAACACTGGTAGGGCCGAATCGTATTGCTATCATGGGTCCGAATGGATGTGGGAAGTCGACGTTAATCCAGCTCATCAGAGGATTGCTATCTCCTTGTAGAGGTAAGATAAGCATCGGTGTCGATAGCATTGCCTATCTAGACCAAACAGTTAGTTTTCTGGACTCCAATACCAGCATTGTTGAAAACTATTTACGATTAAACCCAGATGCTAAGCCTTTTGATGCTTATTTTGCGCTAGCTTCTTTTAAGTTTCGTAATAAAGAGGCAGAAAAATTGGTGAGTCAATTGAGTGGTGGTGAAAGAATGCGGGCAGGTCTTGCTGTGAGTCTCATGGCATCCCATGCCCCAAAAATTATTATTCTTGATGAGCCGACGAATCATCTTGATTTAGAAACTATTGAAGCCGTTGAAGAGGCCTTAAACCTCTATCAAGGAGCGATTTTAGCTGTTTCGCATGATGATACCTTTTTAGAAAATATCGGGATTAAACATAAAATTTCTTTATAAATAAGAGTGCCTCTTGAAATCTATTTTGAGCTAACTACATAGCGTTCAATTGCAGTAAAGAGCTTAGAATTAATGTTTTGCGGTGGTAAAAGTACTATAGAGGTACTAAGTAGCCTACAGATGGCACCTCCCGAAAACACAAATATCTTCTCGTATTGGCAAGCAATTGAAAATCGAAACGCCTGAGCAACCCAAAAGCTTGCTAGGGACTTGGATGAAACTTGACAAGCAGTCAACGTCGCCTACAATATACCGATGGAATATAGCTGGAAACAGGTCTTTCAATCCAATCTCAAATATCTTTTTTTGGGAACGCTAATCTTTCTATTTGTTTTTCAGCAGATTAATCTGCATATACTCGTATTTTTCCAGCATCGACCCGAGTCGATCATACCGTATGACCCCTTGCTTAGATTCATCACGCCACGCCCGATTAATTTTGAGCTGAATTTATTTTCTTACGCAACCTTGTTGCTGTTATTGTTGTATTTATTGAGACAGCCGCGTGTATTGCTGATTGTTTTGCACGCATTACTAATGATGTGGATGCTGCGCTGGTTTACTATGTATTTATTGCCTTTAGCAACGCCACCACATAAGGTGCCGTTGGACGATGTTATTGCCTATTCTCATTATACTATTTCGCGTGACTTGTTTTTCTCTGGCCACACAGCCACATTAGTCATCATGTTATGTGCAATCAAAAATCGCTGGGTATTTATTGGTGCCGCTATGATGACCTTGCTGGTTATTGCGCTGTTATTGATTGGGCATCAACATTACTTGTTAGATATTATTTGCGCGCCATTTTTTGCTGTTATTTGTTATCAAGCTTCCGCACGTTTGAGCCAATTTCTCGTGCCGTTGTTATTACACAGTAAAAAAGAAATACCCGAGTCTGAAATTATAGATAAAATCGCTGAATAATTAGAGCGGCATTTCATAGATGCGATAGGTTTTGTAGCATTTTGCACCGAGGCTCTCGATGGCGGAATTCATCGCATAATTATTTTCTAAGATCCAGGATAGTTCTGCTGCACGTGCGTTTAATTCACGCATTACGGCTTCAGTTTTTTGATACAGAATCGGCGCAAGCCCAGCGGCTTGGTATTGTTTTTTGACGCCTAGCGTAATAATGCGATAGGTATCGATAGACGGTTTTACTTTTGTAAACCACAACAGTTTTATGAGGCCAAACGGCAGTAACCGACCATTGCGAATGCGTTTGGTAATTTGATTTAAATTGGGTACGGCGAGGCTGAAGCCAACGGGTTCGCCATCGACTTCCACCATGACGCAGAGTCGTGGATCAATAATTGCTTTGAGTTCTTTTGACATGTGGTCGAACTCAGCGCGTGTCATCGGCACAAAGCCCCAGTTTTTTTCCCAGGCATTGTTATAGATTTCAAATAATCGATCCACTTCATTTTTAAAATCTTTCAGGTTTAACGAACGAAAGGTATAGCGTTTTTGTGCAATTTTTTTATTGGCAATGCGCACACGGCGTTCATCAACGGCATTGTCTTTTGTCGTGCCTAACCATGCAAAGAGATCTTTTGCCTTATTGAAACCATATTGGTCGACGAGTTTGGCATAATAGGGTGGGTTCATCGGCATCATAAAATAAGGTTCGTATTCAAAACCTGAAACTTGCAGGCCGCATTCATGGTTAGTGGATGGATTCATGGGGCCGCGTAATACATTCATGCCGTTTTCTTCACCCCATTTTTTTACGGCATTGAATAGTAACTGGCTCACCGCTTCATCTTCAATCGCTTCAAAAAAACCCCAGAAGCAAGCTTTTTCATGGTGAAAGCTGTTGTGATTGTCGTCGATGACACCGGCGATGCGTCCAACGCAACGTTTATTGTCGTACACATTCCACATTTTTAATTGGCTGTGTTGATAAAAAGGATTTTTTTTAACATTGAGGTAATCCTTAACTGCCATCCGCAAGGGCGGAATCCAGTTGGGATCTTGTTTGAATAATTTCCAGGGTAGGTTAATAAAATCACGAAACTGCGGCTGTGTCTTTACGCATTTCAATGTCAGGTTTTTCATGAGTGCATCCCAAATAATTCCATATTTCAATAATTGCTTTAGCAGAGTAATCCAGTTGTTCTTTTTGATGGCTGCAGTTAATGAACAAACGTAATCTCGCTTTATTTTTTGCAACGCTAGGGAAAATTAAAGGATAAACTAAGATCCCTTTTTCTTTTAATAGCCAACAAAATTCAACAGCTTTGTCACTATCGCCAACCATGATTGGAATGATGGGTGTATTGTGATTTTCACCGATATCGACATTTGCATTTTGCAGCGCTGTTCTCATATAACGTGCATTATCATGTAACTGGGTAACGCGCTCAGGTTCTTGTTGTAATAATTTTAACGAGGCCAAGGCGGCTGCGGTGTTGGCGGGTGTAATACCGGCGGAATATAAAAATCCGTCTGCATTGAATTTTAAAAATTCGACGAGCTCTTTCGAGCCAGCGATATAGCCACCACAGCTAGCGAGTGCTTTGCTCAATGTGCCCATCCAGATGTCTACATCGTTTGGATCTATACCAAAGTGCTCTTGGATGCCACGACCGGTTTTACCGAGTACGCCAAATGAGTGAGCCTCGTCAATCATAAGGCTTGCATCATATTGTTTTTTGAGTTCGATAATTTTTGGGATATCTGGGATATCACCATCCATGCTGAATAATCCCTCAGTACAGATGAGCGCTCGCTTGTATTCACCACGATACTTTTTCAAAATTCTGGCAAGATCATCAACATCATTATGTGCAAATGGGTAACAAGTTGCACCCGAATATTGTGCTCCTAATAATGCACTGTTGTGAGTCAACGCATCGTGCACGATGAGATCCTTCTTGCCGAACAGCGTTGTAATTGCGGCAATGTTTGTCGCATGACCAGCGGTAAACACCACACTGTCGTCTACATTTAGCATGGCAGCAATGGCTTCTTCAAGTTCGTGATGGATGACTTTTTCACCCGAAACAATACGGCTAGCTGAAACAGAAGTGCCATACTGTCTAATGGCTTTAATCACTGCTTCAATGACAGCCGGATCACCAGAGGTATTTAAATAGTTATAACCCGAAAAATTGATATACTCTTTAGAATCCATGGTTAGGGTTGCGTTGGAAGTATCAACGCTTTGCATAAAATAGAAATCAGCATATTTTGGGTACTGCTGTATTCGAGCGATAAATTTTTTATAGAGTGGAAAATTTTTAAGCATGGAATTTTTTGATATACCTTTACCAAGTTGACTCACTTTATATCCATCCTTGTTGTTTATACCAATTTAACGTTTTTATTGCCCCGGTGTTCCAATCGGTGTTTGCAGCCCAGCGGAGTTGTGTATTCGCAAGTTGGCTGTTACAACTCCAGTCTTCCTGCACCAACTCTTGTAATTTATCTTTCCCTAGCATCGTTGGTTTTTTCAGCAAAGCTGCATACTTATCAACAATTCCCAATCCAAATTTTAACGCTTTCGTTGGAATGGGGACGTTAAATAGGCGCCTAACATTTAGGGCATCCTTGAGAACCCCGATTAAATCATGAATTAAATAGGCATGTCCATCATCGATGAAATAACTATTGCCACTATTTTTATCATTTTTCATAGCGTGCATTATAGCATTTACAGCGTCTTCTACATAAATCACGCTAAGTTTTTTATTTTGCGACAAAAAGCTTGGCCAAATGCGCCATGATACTAATTTGAACAAAATAAGGCATTCACGATCGCTTGGACCGTAGATCGCCGGCGGGCGCACAATAGTAATAGGTAATTGATTTATAAAGCGCTGAATACGTTTTTCTGCTTCGAGTTTGCTCTTGCCGTAATTGCTCACTGGACGAGCTGCTTCTATGGGCATACTTGCTTGTTGACCCACATTTGGACCCATTGCTGCCAGACTTGAGATGTGTACAAAGCGCTTGATTTGGTGAGTTGATTTTACAACGGCTTCCAGTAAGTTTTCTGTGCCCTGAGCATTCACATGATAAAACTGTTGGGGATGGTAAGCTTTGACCAGTCCTGCGCAATGAATGACATAATCCACCCCGTCGAGGGCCCTAGAAAGCGCGTCAGGCTCTCGTATATCCCCAAGAGCCAGTTCTAGATTAGCTACGTTCGATAATTTGGAAACGGATGTTTTTCGAACGAGTGCACGAACGCTATAGCCAGATTTGATTAAAAATTCAACAAGGTGAGAGCCTAAAAAACCCGTGGCCCCTGTAACTAATACTTTCTCCATTTAAAACCCATCGTAAATTTGGACACCGTTTGAGCACGGTACATCATACCATTTAGAGAGATGATTATGTAATATTAAATGCTACAATCATAAAATATCGAAATGATCATTGCAGGGAAGATATGACTAGTTACATAACCGCGATTGGTACCGCTCTGCCGGAGCGCAGAGCGTCTCAAGAGGAGGCGGGCACATTAATTGCTGACGCGATGGAATTAAGTCCAAAGCAAAAGAAAATATTGCATTGGATGTATAAAAAGGCAGCGATCGATGCGCGCCATGGAGAGCGAAGCGAAGGCGCGTATTCCGCGGTAGGCTCGGATTTTTTGCCGAGCGTAAGCGACTGCAAAAAATCTTTACGAGCCGTCAAGTCATTTGAGAGCCCGTGCGTAGTCGAGCCGTGAGGTCGCGGAGCGCGGGCGACGAGGACGTCCGCGGCTATTTAAGTTGTCGCGTATTGCGAGTCGATTATTGACAGGGATGGCAATAATCTATCACGAGCATCGCGACACGCTTGTGATTATCGTCACTCTGTGGTGAAGGGTTTTTCAGAGCAAAAAAACGATAATACGACATTATCGTTGACCGCAAGCACAGCAACGCGAATGCGCCTTTACGAATTATATGGAAAGCCACTGGCTACAAAAGCTATTCAAAATGGTATTCCACAAGAAAAATTAGCAACCATTTCGCATTTGATCACGGTCAGTTGTACCGGTATGTATGCGCCTGGTTTGGGTATCGATCTTATTAAAGCGTTTGATTTGCCGCGTACAATAAAACGCAGCGCCATAAATTTTATGGGATGTTATGCGACTTTTCCAGCATTAAGGCTGGCGAATTCGATTTGTACCGCGGATCCCGATGCAAAAGTGCTTATCGTTGGTGTTGAATTATGTACATTGCATTTGCAAAAAGAATACAATGAAGATAATTTATTTGCGAGTGCTATTTTTTCGGATGGTGCGGGTGCATTATTGGTAGAGTCTCAACTCACGGCAGCGAGCAATTTAAAGCTAAATCATTTTTATTCTAATATTATTCCTGATGAAGATAACAATATGGCTTGGTACATTCGTGATCTAGGGTTTGATATGAAGTTATCTGCGTATATCCCACACTTATTAAATACGGGTATTCGCCCTTTATTGAATGGATTGTTTGAGAGTTTGCGAATTAAAAAGAGTGAAATTGATTATTACGCCATTCATCCGGGTGGTAAAAAAATTCTAGAGAGTATCGAAGATTGTTTAGAGATTGAATCGAAAAAAAATCAGCAAGCCCATGAAGTTTTACGCGCGTGTGGCAATATGTCATCGGTGACTATTACGTTTGTGTTACAAAAAATATTACAGAATATGCAGCAACAAGAATCAATAAATAATATCCTCACTATGGCGTTTGGTCCCGGTTTAACGTTGGAAGCAGCATTACTCGAGACTTGTTATGTTTAGGGGTTGATCGATAATTTCGGCCCAATGGAATATTATAACTAATTGATATTAAATGGAAAATTGATTGTACTATACTTTTAGCTAGTCAAATTAAACCAGTAACGTTCAGGAGAGGGATATTATGAAGACACTAGTAAGAACAAATTATACGAAATGGTACATGCTTATTGGATTATTTGTTTTAATCATCGCCTTTGCTGGCACTTCGTTGGCTGCTCATACAATTACAGTTACCGTGGGCGTGAGTAAAAATTTAGTGGCAAAGCATCCTGTTAGTGCCATTGGCTATTCAATCGATGCGCGCCATGGAGAGCGAAGCGAAGGCGCGTATTCCGCGGTAGGCTCGGATTTTTTGCCGAGCGTAAGCGACTGCAAAAAATCTTTACGAGCCGTCAAGTCATTTGAGAGCCCGTGCGTAGTCGAGCCGTGAGGTCGCGGAGCGCGGGCGACGAGGACGTCCGCGGCTATTTAAGTTGTCGCGTATTGCGAGTCGATTATTGACAGGGATGGCAATAATCTATCACGAGCATCGCGACACGCTTGCAATAATGATAGAGGCCATGGTGCTTTGGGTAGGACTTACAAAGGTAGCGGACCTGCGGGGGCCAAGTATTCATTTGGCTTTAAGAGTAAAGGTAAGAGTATTAGTTGCGGTCCTAAGGGAGGCGTTACATTAAACCAAAATAGTACCGTTGTTTTTGACCTTAATAGTAAGGGTCAATGTGTGTTATCAATCACTAAAAAATAATGAGTTAGAAGTTTTTTGATCGCGTATCATCTTTTTTGGATGATACGCGATTTTTATTTTTCAATGGAATATTTTTTTCTGCTAATAGTCGTTTAATTTTAGGTATCACCTTCTCAGCGGCGTGATAACCGGCTAAATACATCGGATATTTTTTTCCTAAATCAAACGTGCCGACTTCACCTAATTTAGGATGAATAACAATCGTTGCATTTTTTTCGCTATATTCGGTGAGTTTTTTCCACATGATCGCGTAGGCTCGAGAATAGATACTGACTGCATTGATCGGTACATGTTGCGGCAACTGCTCGGCAATATTAATAGCAATAATAATGGTTGGGTGTAATTTTTTAGCGAGATCAACTGGGATAGGGTTGGCAACGCCACCGTCTATCAGGACATGACCGTATAAATGCACCGGCTGAACGGCACCCGGTAGTGCAGCAGAAGCTAAAATCGCCGGTGCAACAGGACCACTTTCGATAGGATAGGTGGTTCCTGTTTTTAAGTTGGTTGTTGCCACAATTAACTTTGTTTTTAATTGCCGAAACGTTTTAGCACGCATATTACGCAGTAAAAACTTTTCTAGATGATAGCCTTCGATGAGGCCACTCGGACTTAAAATATTGGATACGTCGGCAAAATCCCAAAAACTTGCATGCATCATAATATCATAGGTTGTTTTGGGGTTATTATTATCTGCATATAAAGCGCCAACAATACAACCCGCGCTTGCACAAACAATAGCATTAATGGGAATGCCGGCTTGATATAGTGCTTGCAACACACCTAAATGGGCATAACCACGTGCGCCGCCACTTCCGAGTACGATGACGACTTGTGGTTTTATTTTTAATTTAACGGGAGGTGGAGGGGTTTGTGGAATCGTAATGTCCGGTTTTATGCCTGCACACGATGTAATGAGCAGGCTTAACATTAAGACAATAGTTGCTCGTAACTTTGACATCACGATCCCACTAATTTTCTTAGCTAAAGTGATAGGTCAGACCCGTGCTCACCAAGCCTGCACTAGCAATACCGTAGACAAAGCCTTGGTATTGAACAGTTAAATCAAGCTTTGGTGTGATCGCATATGCCATACCTATACCAGTAAATGGTAGAACAATGTTCGGCGAAGAGTGTTTACCAACCGTTTTATCTTTTAGATTAACATCTGCATACGCTACACCCAATTTAAATAAGAAGCTGAAATTATTTTTAATGGGTAAGGTGTAGCGCGCCACTAAATAAGGTACGTTAGCATTTGTATATTCAGAATGGTTTTCTGCTGTTTCAAATGTTGCATAACTTTGTATGAAACCACCTTCTAGTGCCCAATGATAATTAAAGTTATATCCAAGTGCTGCACCCCAGCCCCAACCTCAAAAACCTTCATGACTAAAGCTACCGGCAGATGAAAAAATACCGAGATAGTATAAGTTGGTACCGATATCACCTTCGGCATAAAGACCGGTATGATGATTCCAATGTGTATCGGTGCCTTGTGAATTTGTTGCTGTATTTGCAAAAGCGGCACTCATTGAAAGGCCACAAATGGGAAGTAATAAAAGGGGAGCGTATTTACGCATTATTTTTCTCCTATGTTTTCGTATGTGTTTTCTGGTATAAATTCTAAAATATCACCTGGTTGACAGTCCAAATAATTACAGATTGCCTCTAGCGTTGTCAATCGAATTGCTTTCGCCTTACCTGTTTTTAGGGTTGATAAGTTCTGAGGGGTGATGCCAATAGCATCTGCAAGCTCATTGGATTTCACCTTACGCTTTGCAAGAACGATATCTAAATTAATGACGATAGCCACCCATAAACTCCTAGACTGTAAGGTCTTGTTCTTCTTTAAGTTTTGCAGCTTCTTCCATAACCCAAGCGATTACGAATAAAACAATGCCGATAATGAGCCCGCGTAAGTTGCTGATATCAAATTGAATCGCGAGTCGCGTGTGGTCTGTGAAATGAGTCAGAACGTAACTCATTAATATATCGTAAAAAGGGTGAATAATTTCCCAAATTAAAATGGTGATGCCAACGATCTTAAGGCAACGTGCGCTGTTGATACCAAAAATATTCCCTCTCTCAAAGTGCTTAAACATGCATGCAAGGCTATAGAGAATAATCATGCTGGCTGCCGTTGGGATTAAGCTAGTGAGAAAGCCGTAGCATTTGACCTGAGGGGGTAGTTGATTGAGGTCTGGCACAACGCCGGGCAGCAGCCTGAGGTTCAGTGATGTAAAAAAAGGTGTATTTGTGAGCCAAGAGACGAGAACCACAATCGGAGCTACCCAAAAGAGAATGAGTAGGATAGTTCGGGAAATTTGGCTGACAGTTCTGATTCTGTCCACTAGCAGGGCTCCGTGTTACATGTTGATATAGAGCACGATAACATGCGAGTTATCGAAAAACAATAATAAATTATCAATTTTCAATAAAAATTTACTGTTTCATAATAAATCTTTTGTTATCAATGTCTTGTGGCTTTTCGTGAGGCCTGTTTGATAAGCTCTTTAACCTGTCTGGCTCTCGGCTTGAACTCGAGGGCCTTATTTAAGTATTCGAGCGAGGCAGAGTACTCTTCCAGATAAAAATGACACAGTCCAATATTAAAAGCGGATTCAAAGCCGACTTCAAAATGTTTTTCGGATAAATGGTAGTATTTCAACGCTTCATTGAAGTGATCGAGTTCGTAGTAAAACAGACCCAATGCAAAGTAAATATCATCGCAGCCGGGCACATAATAGAAATTATCGTAAACTTTAGGCATGTTTTTCAGTAAATAATCAGCCATTTCGGCATCGGGATCGTTGAGCAGCTCTACAAGATCAGCATGAACATTGTGAAAAACGAAGGGATCCCATTGAGATAAGGATAAGAAAGAAGCTAATGTTTTTAATTTTGCATCTTCGATGGTGTCATCGATATGCTCATACAAAATGAAAAAATCAGACGGAGAAAATCCTTCGATCGACTGTTCTAATGCTTGTTTCGTTTCCGATAGATTATCTATTGTAAAACCACTTGTAAAAACTGCGCTGCTTAAACCATCACGAGGAGTTTGATAGAAGCAATCACCCTGTTGACGTTTAAAATAATTTCCAATGGCATGATAGTTAACCATGACAGAAAAACTGCCGTGAAAATCAAGCTCTGGATAATCTAAATCTTCCAATTCAGATAAGGTTGAATATCCTTTGTCAGAGGATATGATAAATAATTTATTATTACTGATTTTTGTTAAATTTTGTAAACAACGAAGTCCGCCAATAGGAAATAAAAAATTGGTATCTTTTAACAAATTTTTATAGTCAAATAAAATATCATCAAGATGTTTATTGTTGTAATAGCTGTTACTTATTTCATTTTCATGATACTCAATTTTTACTTTTTCCCAATCGCGCGGTTTATTATTGTTAAGATTACTCTTTGGAGTTTTAAGTGATATCAGTGCTTCTTTTAGCGTATTATTTTCGACGACAAATGTGTCATTAACGATGCTGTCAAAAATATAGTTGGCAAATACGATGAGGGGGTTTTTGGTGACACCAGCAGTTAATGTAATGCCACTCTCATACAGTTTGATTGATTCATCATGTTCGAGATCATAAACAGCATAATCTAGTAATTTTTGTTCGCGATAAGGTTGCAAAGTGGGATGGTCTTTCCAAAAATTGACATTATTTTCCGTAAAATCACTCATGATATATTGAATTTTAATATCTTGCATTTGAAATGCATCACGAAGTGCGACTAATTTTTTCATGACGTGAAAGCTAAACTGTCCTGTGCCCGTGCCTAATTCCAAAATATAAAAAGGGTGCTGTATTGCATCTGGATGAAGTTTGATCCAGTCTTGAATAAAACGAATAACGAGTTGGGCATAACAATCACCGATAAAAGGATTGCTTGTTATATAGAAGGGCACATCACCACCCCAAGCCTCAACGCCTTTTTGGTCATAGTATTCACGTTGACCGGCCCAGATTTGCGATTCCGAAAAACGTTTGTTTTCTTCGATGGTAATTTGTTTGCTCAACGAAATATCCCCATTTATTTAATAAGCTAGAAGTATGCTAACGAATAATAGTAGACTCTGCAACTGTAGCAGAAATTAGTATCGGTATTTTAATTGCAGCAGAGAGCTTGGGGTTACTGTTTTGCGGGCGTAAGTACAAAATGGATGCCGAAAAACAGGAGCCTCCTCTCTTTGTCGCAATTGAAGCCTATTTAATTAGCTAAAAACAAATTTCGAAATTTAAGCACTTGTCGATGAATTCCACCACCTCAACATTGCTGCAAGCTTAGTGCTGATAACAGCAGGAATAATGCGGCTTGGAACACGTTTGCAATAGGCATCCCAATCTTCACCATACTTAGCTCTACAGCGCTCTTCATCGCGTAATGAGCGATGTAGTAAGAGAATAGTTAAAAATATCACGTAAAAATAAGGCAAAGGCTCTTCGAATAGCGCAGGGACAGTCCAAAAGAATGCGGCCAGAACTTCTGGGACATAGTGAAAATGTCGTGATAAACTGCACCATCCTGAGACTAACAATAGATTTTCTTTGGACTCGCCTTCTGCCGTTTTGTAATGGGCTGTGATTACTTCGGGTGTTTTACCCCACACCTTGCAATTGCCATTGGTGGCACGAACTTTTTGGCGCTGTGCATCAGCAAAATAATTGATGAACACACTGCATACACCAAGCAGAAGAATAATAACAGCGCCAATCCAACTCAATCGATTTGGATGATTGACCAGATACAAGGTGGGTGATGTATAAACGGCTGGCACCCAAACAAGACAACCCCAGCAAATATAAAAACCCGCTCGGTCGTGCATAATATCTAGTGATCGCAAATAGCCTGTTTCCCACCAGAAAAATTTTGTTATATAAACGAGCTGAATCACTACAGCAACTAGCATGGAGTTAGTAAGGCTATATAGCTGTGATTGTTTCGCAGCAAAAGAAAGAATAATAATGGACCAACTCATCATTCCAACGCGACAGTTTGTAAACATTTTTACATCCCAGCCTAGAATACGCGGGTATAACTCGGTTCCCCAATAATAATCGAAAATAAAGTTACCGCTCGAACTGCGGTCACTGCTGGAGGGGGCAACTCTGCCTTTAATATAAAGCATTAGACAAAATAGTAGGCTAAAAATATTTAAGGCACCGATAATGCCGCCAAAATTATCAAAAACAATTGTCGGCGAAAAAATATGGAATTGATATGCGCCGAGATAAAACAGTAGTAACGTAATTAAATAACACGAGACACCGTTTGCTTTATACACTGGCACATTGCCTTTAGGAGTGTATGGGCCTAAAAAACGTTTTCCAGGGATCACACGCATCAAAATTAATTGCAGCGCCATAAAAATACCGACGATCATCCATGCTGTTTTTGTACCAAAAAATATGGGCTGCCAAATGTTATAAAGCGTTGTAAAAAATCCGTAGGTAAGAAAAAGGTCCCATAATGCATGCAACGATCCACCGAGTACAATATTGGTATACCAGATAATGATGGCAGTGGGTGCGCAGGCGACGATGAGAAACAGGGGAAATAATGTATTACGAGTGAAACGTGTAAGCATCCTTCATCTCCTTATGATTTTAAATACTTCCGAATAAATGATAACATTTTTTTCTTGATTGATTGCAAGTTATTGATTAGAATGTCTGTAAATTTTTTGAACAATTTGTAATTTATCAATTTATATCAATAGGTTATGAACATGAAACAAAGAAAGATAGCTACCAGTTTTTGTGTAATCAGCCTGCTTCTTAGCTGTTTCTTTCTGACCAGTTGCGCATCTCCCCACCGTCAATATCAAAGCATGGGCACGGCCGTGACTAAGTACGAGCACTATGCCCGCGAAAATTTACAGCCTAGTTTCCGACGAGCTGGGGTTCCATATCCACCTAAGCAAATTGCCTTGCTTGCCTACAAACGGTCTCGCCGATTGCAGTTATGGGCCAAGCATGATGGATCTTGGCGTTACATTAAAACGTTTCCTATCTTAGCAGCGAGCGGTGGCCCGGGTCCTAAGTTGCATAATAACGATCACCAGGTTCCTGAGGGTATTTATCACATCATAGAATTCAATCCTGACAGTCGATTCCATTTATCCATGGAGTTGAATTATCCAAATGCTTTTGACCGTTATCATGCACATTTAGATGGACGCAGGAATTTAGGTAATCAGATCTTCATTCACGGAAGTCATTATTCGATTGGTTGTATTGCGATCGGTAATAATGCTATCAATCAATTATTCGTTTTATCGTATTTAGTGGGATTGCAGAATATCAAGGTGATTGTTGCGCCGGATGATTTACGTTATTACAAGCCTGTCTATGGAGGCACACATCCGCGATGGTTGCCGCAACTTTATCGTGATATCAAAGATGCGCTTGTGCCTTTTAAAGGTCACGCTTAGTGCGTTGAAATTCCTTTCAAATTAATTGATGAATCTGCAAGAGCGCTGGCATCAAGTTTACAAAATCATCGGTGTGTAGCGTTTGTTGTGAATCAGAAAGTGCATTATCGGGATCATAATGTGTTTCGATGATTAAACCATCGGCACCAGCAGCAACGGCGGCTCGAGACATGGGTACTACCATTTGACGTAAACCCGTGCCATGACTGGGATCTACAATCACCGGCAGGTGACTCAATTCTTTCAAAACAGGAACGGCATTTAAATCGAGCGTGTTCCGTGTATGATTTTCAAATGTTCGAATGCCGCGCTCACATAAAATGACGTCGGGATTGCCTGAATTTAAAATATATTCGGCTGCCATTAAAAATTCTTTATAGGTAGCCGATAATCCTCGCTTCAGTAAAATCGGCTTATTCACCTTGCCGAGCTCTTTTAACAACGTATAGTTATACATGTTGCGAGCACCAATTTGTAAGATGTCGAGTTTGTCGACCGCTACCTCGAGTTGCTCTAAATCCATTACTTCTGAAATGCAATATAAGTTATTTTCATGCGCAGCAGCTTGCATAAACTTAAGTCCCTGTTCACCGAGCCCTTGAAAGGAGTAGGGTGAAGTGCGAGGTTTAAATGCGCCGCCGCGTAAAAATTTCGCTCCGGCTTTTGCTACTTGTTGTGCAATTTTATGAATTTGTGTTTCGGATTCGATAGCACAGGGTCCCGCCATCATTGTTAACGAACCGTCACCAATTTTTGCATTTTCAAAGGCTATAACTTTACGGTTTGTGTGTAAGTCATGTCCTGCTAACTTAAAGGGATTGCTAAAATCTTCAATGCGATCTACATGAGGAAGTAATGTAAATAATTCAGGTTTTGTCTTGGTATCGACACCATCGACGATCGCGATAATTGTTTCGTTGCCTTTTTCATAGCGAAGTGCTTTAAACCCCATTTTGTGTAATCGTTGCATGAGATCTTGCACTTGTTGTAACGTTGTATTGCGGTTTAATATTAATATCATCGTATTTAACCTTTACGTGGATCGATTGATTTTGCAAGTTGTGTTAAATCAGAAGGGCTCATGCCATCGGCAACAGCTTTTACAAATAACGAGCCAATGACAAAACCATCGGCTTGTTGTAACACGTCTGCGGCCATGTCGCGATTGGATATGCCAAAGCCAGCGACCACGGGTAAATGAGTCAGTGATTTAATGTTTTGTATTTTTTGTTGGAAATCGCCCGGCAGTGTTGATTTCATGCCGGTTGTTCCCTTTCGCGAAACATAATAAAGCATGCCTTTTGCGTGCTGATTGATCTTTTCAATGCGTTCTTTTGGTGTTGAAGGTGAAATTAAAAAAATCGGATCAATACCAACTTCAGTGCAGGCAGCTTCATGATTATCGGCTTCTTCTAAGGGTAAGTCGACCACCAAACAACCATCCACACTAGCTTCTTTAGCTCGTCTGTAAAATTCATTACCGGCTTGGATGAGTGGATTATAATAACTAAATAAAATAATCGGTATGTTAACTTGTTTTCGTAATTTTTTAATTAAATCCAATACATCTTTTAAAGTTGTCCCATTATCTAAGGCGCGTTGTGACGCTTGTTGGATGGTTGGGCCATCGGCAACCGGATCGGAAAAGGGTACGCCTACTTCTAAGATATCAACGCCACCGGCTACTAAGGCCAATGCTGAATCGTAAGTGCGCTGCAACCCTCCATCACCGACAGTTAAGTAGCCGACAAAAGCAGGTTTGTGTTTGAATTGTTCTGTGATCCTATTCATATTTTTTTAGCCTCAAATAGCTGAGGCAAATCTTTATCACCGCGTCCGGATAAATTCACGATGACAATGTGTTCGCGACTAAATTGGTTTTTGCCTTCGGTTAATAAATAAGCCAATGCGTGTGATGATTCTAAGGCTGTAATTATTCCTTCTGTTTTGGACAGTAACTTAAATGCGGTTAAAGCTTCTTCATCGGTAACATCGGTATAATGCGCTCGTCCTGTGGCATAAAGTTCTGCGTGCTGTGGGCCAATTGCTGGATAATCGAGCCCCGCTGAAATCGAATGCGTCGGTGCAATTTGCCCTTCATCATTTTGCAATAAATAAGTAAAGGTACCATGCAAAACACCTGTTTTTTTATCTTTGAGACGTGCAGCGTGTTCACCTAGTTTATTGCCTGTGCCACCAGCTTCTACACCGATTAATTTTACCGAGTTATCGTCAATAAATGCTGAAAAAATACCGATGGCATTAGAGCCCCCACCAACACATGCAATTACTGCATCGGGTAAGCGACCGGTTTGTTCTTGAATTTGTTGGCGTGCTTCTTCACCGATAACCGATTGGAATGCGGCAACCATTTGCGGATAAGGATGTGGCCCTAAGGCAGAGCCTAAACAGTAGTAAGTATTTGCATAAGTTTCTGCATAATCGCGCAGTGATTCACTAACAGCGTCTTTTAATGTTTGTGATCCTGATGTGACGGGAATAACTGTAGCACCTAGCAGCTTCATTTTTTCGACGTTAGGAGCTTGTCGTTTCATATCAACAGCGCCCATATATATTTCGCATTGTAAGTTTAAATAAGCACAAGCCGTAGCGGTGGCAACGCCGTGTTGGCCTGCGCCAGTTTCTGCGATAACGCGAGTTTTACCCATTTGCTTGGCTAATAAACATTGACCTAAAGCATTATTTAATTTGTGTGCACCGGTATGTAATAAGTCTTCTCGCTTTAAAAATAGGCGAGGGCCATTGATAGCATCGCTAAAACGCGTCACTTCAGTGAGTGGTGTAGGGCGACCGGCATAATTTTTTAAGATCAAACGAAGTTTTTGTTGAAATTTTTCTGTCGAAGCAATACTTTCAAAAGCATTCGTTAATTCTTGTATGGGTGCAACGAGCCCTTCGGGAATGTAGCAGCCACCGAATTCACCATATCGACCATTTTTTTTATGTGTTGCATACGACATGTTTTGTACTCTGTTTTGCTGAATCAATAAATTGTTTTATTAAATGTTTGTCTTTCACGCCAGGTGTTTGTTCAACCCCGCTGGATACATCAACACCGCTGGGGTGTAATAAGCTAATCACACTAGAAACATTTTCTGGTGTCAAGCCGCCAGCGACTAAATAGTGAAACATACCATCGTAGGTGAAATTGTTCCAGTTAACGAATTGACCGCTCCCTCCCTTGACGCCATCAAACAAAATAAAATCGCGTTTTTTGTCGAGGTAATTCAAGCCATGATCAGCATCAGGATTTAGCGAACCATCATCGTTTACATGCATGACGTAAATACGTTGGAATGATTCCGGCAAATACTGATGTCCTTTACGTGAGATGCTGCCGTGAAGTTGAACTGTATCGATATCACATATTTTACAGATAGATTTAATTTCATGGGGCGGTGTATCGACAAAGACAGCTACAGGAATACCGCCTGCATCTTTTACCGCAGCAGCGATGTACTTTGCTTGAAGCACATTGACATAGCGTTTTGAGTGTTCATACATAATAATGCCGATGTAATGGGCGCCTAAACGAACGGTTTCAGCGGCTAAGCCCGGATCTGTAATGCCACAAATTTTTATTATTCTTAATCGACTCATTGTATTTGCCTAATATCATTAATAAATTGTTTTGGATCGTCCGATTTAACTAATGTTTCTCCAATTAATAAAGCGTTATAACCTAATTTGGCATAGCGCTGTGCGATTGTGGCTGAACTAATGCCAGATTCAGCAACAGCTATAATGTGTTCTGGAATGAGGGGTTTTAAACGTGCAGCGTTTTCAATATCGATTTCAAATGTCGACAGATTTCGATTATTAACGCCGATGATTTCGGCGCCTATACTGACGGCGTAATCTAATTCATGACGATCGTGTATTTCGACCAGTGCATCGATACCTAGGGTTTTACAATAATTTAATAATGTTTCTGTTTTATCGCCGAGAGCAGCTACAATTAGTAACACTGCATTTGCACCGTGAGCAGCCGCTTGTGCAATTTGCGCTTCATCGAGAATGAAATCTTTTTGGAGCACAGTTACATCGGTTTCTTTGATGGCATTCGCAATTTGATGTAAATCCTCAATGGAGCCTTTAAATCCATATGAATCAGTCGATGCGCGCCATGGAGAGCGAAGCGAAGGCGCGTATTCCGCGGTAGGCTCGGATTTTTTGCCGAGCGTAAGCGACTGCAAAAAATCTTTACGAGCCGTCAAGTCATTTGAGAGCCCGTGCGTAGTCGAGCCGTGAGGTCGCGGAGCGCGGGCGACGAGGACGTCCGCGGCTATTTAAGTTGTCGCGTATTGCGAGTCGATTATTGACAGGGATGGCAATAATCTATCACGAGCATCGCGACACGCTTGTTTGCAGTGCTAAACGTGCGATACAAATGCCATCTTCGATGGAATTGCAAAAGCCAACGATGTTTAAAGCAACCCCCGCGTTGAGCAAAATGGTATCTGTAATGGGACTGGGCTCACCCTGAAAAACATTCATGATCAATTGGTGATTGCGCTGCGTATCACCACCTTGTAAATCTTCAAGTGTGCAGTAATTCAGGCCATAGTTTTTCGGATCGATGGTGAATGCTTTTTTTCCTTCTGGAGTCACTTCAATCACCTGATTGGGTCCAATGCAATTTAATTCATCAAGACCGTTTCCATGAACAACTAAAGAACGTTTCGCATTTAGTTTTAAAAGTACATCGGCAAAGGGTTCTAATAAACGCGGATCATAGACCCCCATCAAATAATGTTCGGGTTGTGCTGGATTCAAAAGCGGGCCAATCAAATTAAAAATGGTTCGCACGCGTAGCGCTTTTCGCAGATCTTTAACGCTTTTCATGGCTGGGTGAAAATGAGGCGCATAAAGAAATGTAAATCCGAGTTCGTTTAGCATGTTTTCTGCTTGCGATGCTGACATGTTGGTGGATATGCCAAAACTTTCTAAAATATCAGCCGAGCCGCAACGTGATGAAACCGATCGATTGCCGTGCTTAGCAACGTTAACACCTAAGCTTGCTACTAAAAGACTTGTTGCCGTTGATATATTTACCGAGTTTGAACCATCACCACCGGTGCCAACGATATCGATAGCTGGTTTATCAAAATTGACTCGTATCATGTGTGAGTGCATGGCGCGAACAACACCATATATTTCATCACTGGTTTCTGGTTTAGCGTGCAGTAACACGAGTAGCGCGGCCGTTTGGTGAGGGTCTGCGCCGTCAATGATATGATTTATAATGGCTTCACATTGTTGTGGTGTTAAATCCTTTTTTTGCATTAACTGTTCTATATATTCTTTTAACATGCTGCTAACCGATAGTGTTGTACTTGACATAGATCGATAAAATTCATTAAAAGACGCTCACCCTCAGGTGTTAAAATAGATTCAGGGTGAAATTGAATGCCGTAACAAGGATAGTGTTTATGTTTAATTGCCATGATTAAACCATTTTCATTCGATGCGCGCCATGGAGAGCGAAGCGAAGGCGCGTATTCCGCGGTAGGCTCGGATTTTTTGCCGAGCGTAAGCGACTGCAAAAAATCTTTACGAGCCGTCAAGTCATTTGAGAGCCCGTGCGTAGTCGAGCCGTGAGGTCGCGGAGCGCGGGCGACGAGGACGTCCGCGGCTATTTAAGTTGTCGCGTATTGCGAGTCGATTATTGACAGGGATGGCAATAATCTATCACGAGCATCGCGACACGCTTGTTCTGCTTCTATGTGTAATTCTTTAGGCAAGCTTTCTTTTTCTACAATTAACGAATGATAGCGTCCTGCTTTGAAAGGCAACGACATATCATCAAATAAATGATCACGATAATGGAAAATAAACCCGGGTTTACCATGAACAATTTCATTAGCTTGAATAACATTTCCACCAAAAGCCGTTGCAATAGCTTGATGTCCTAAGCAAACACCTAATATTGGCAATGAAGGTGATAGTTTTTGAATTAACTCAACACAAATACCAGCATCTTCGGGTCGACCAGGGCCAGGTGATAAAATAATACCTTTGGGGTTTAACGCGCGTACTTGATCCACTGTGACTTTATCATTTCGAAAAACACGAACATCAGGGTAACGCTCAGCGATACCTTGGTATAAGTTATATGTAAAGCTATCGTAGTTATCGATGATAATAATCATAACATCCCACCTTCTGCCGTTTTAATCGCTGTCATGATGCTGCGTGCTTTATGACGCGTTTCTTGTGCTTCGGCAGTTGGATTTGAGTCATAAACAACGCCACCACCAGCGCGAATTTTTGCGACGCCATTTTTAATGACGGCTGTGCGAATAGCAATGCAAGTATCTAAGTTATCTTCGCGATCAAGGGCGACGATAGCACCACCGTATACACCACGACGCGAGTTTTCCAATTCGTCAATAATTTCCATCGCACGAATTTTTGGTGCACCACTTAATGTGCCTGCAGGAAATGTTGCTTTTAATACATCCAAGGCATCGAATTTTTCAGCAATCGCACCTTGAACTGTAGAAGCAATATGCATCAAGTGTGAAAAATTAACAGTGTGAGGTTGCTCGGTAACTTTTACAGTGCCAGCTTTTGAAACAGCGCCGACATCGTTTCTTGCTAAATCGACTAACATCATATGTTCGGCTATTTCTTTGTGATCATTCATTAATTCTTCAGCTACAGTTTCATCATCCACTTCTATTTCTATATTTCTCGGTCTTGTTCCTGCAAGTGGTGTGGATTCAATGATGTGATTATCAAGCGTGTCGCGATGCTCGTGATAGATTATTGCCATCCCTGTCAATAATCGACTCGCAATACGCGACAACTTAAATAGCCGCGGACGTCCTCGTCGCCCGCGCTCCGCGACCTCACGGCTCGACTACGCACGGGCTCTCAAATGACTTGACGGCTCGTAAAGATTTTTTGCAGTCGCTTACGCTCGGCAAAAAATCCGAGCCTACCGCGGAATACGCGCCTTCGCTTCGCTCTCCATGGCGCGCATCGGAAGGCTTACAATTTTTTCAGGCGAGGCACCTACAATCGTTATATCATTATTTTGAATGTAAAAGTGGTAGGGCGAAGGGCTGATTTTTTTTAATGCGCGATAAATTGCAAATGTGTTGCCGTTATATTTTTTCGTAAAGGTTCTTGAAGGCACAACTTGGAATATATCACCCTTAGTAATATAAGTTTTAGCTTTCTTAACAATCTCGCTGTAGGCTTCGTCGGATAAATCCGCCTCAAAATTTTCATCATCGTTAATTGCATTAATAGAAGATTGAGCCGGTGAATGATTTTTTAATTGTTGAATCATTTCATTAATAGCATTCATCCCTTTTTTAAAGCAGCTTTTTAAATCGTTTTCAATGGTGATGACTTTCGCCACAATAACTTTTGAGGTTTTAGGATCAAAGGTAATGCTGGAACCATAAAATGTCAGGCTGATGTCGGGTATGTTGTCTTCATTAGGATGACGATCAGGAATATTTTCAATTAGGCGTATGGCATCATAGCTCATATAACCAACGGCACCGCCTGTCAACGCAAGTAGGGAGTTGGTATCGAGACAGTCTATTTTGTCGCGTAGTATGCGTAATGCGTTGAAAGGATCATCGGTTCGGGTTTCTCGTTGACCTTCGAGTTCAATACAAATATCGTGTCCTAGAGCGCTGAATTCAGCGATTGGGTCTAATCCAATGAACGAGTAAGGTTTCGCTGTACGCGGTGAGAACTCAAGGATGGCCGCTTTAGAAGCTCCTTGGCGAAGATTCTGGAAGGCTTGTGTTGGTGTTAGCAGGTCACCATAGATTTCCTGATAAACGACCACGCGTGTTGCCCGTCTTCCCGCGCTAACAAATTGATCATAGGTTGTTTTACTGAGCATTGAGTTACCCCTAAACTTTGTACTGATGAAACAGTACACAATTTCACGGTTCGTGTCAATAAGCGGTAAAGTCGCTCCCAGCAAGGGCTTGCGGGCGATGATCGACTTTTGGCATGGACTATAATAGTATATGTGCTGTCTTAAGGCTGATTAATGGTAAAAATATGAGAGATATCAAGCACATACTTCTCGACCTCGACGGCACGCTAACCGACCCCAAAGAGGGTATCACCAAGTCGGTTCAGTATGCTCTCGAGCAATTGGATGTCGAGCCCCCCCCTATGGACGATCTGGAGTGGACAATAGGACCGCCCCTCACCGTCGCGTTCGAAAAATTACTGGGTACCAAAGATAAGCAGAAAATCCAACAGGCGATCGACTTTTATCGTGAGCGTTATGTGGAGCGGTGTGCTATTGAAAATAAACCTTACGATGGCATCGAAGATACCCTGCAATTGTTAAAAGATCATGGGTTCGAATTGTATTTGGCTACCTCTAAACCTTGGTCCTATGCTGGTAAAATTTTAGAGCACTTCGATTTGCACCATTATTTTGACGGTATTCATGGTTCTGAGCTCGATGGCACTCGAGATTATAAAGAAGATTTAATCGAGTATATTCTTGAACAACGTAAATTACAGAATGAAAAAACCCTCATGATTGGCGACCGCTTTTACGATATTCAAGGCGCAAAACACAACAAAGTCCGTTCCGTGGGCGTGACGTATGGGTATGGATCTCTAGAAGAAATTCAGGAAGCCGATCCGGATGCGATCTGTCATGACCATCGACACATTATTGAAATTGTCCGTTAACTAGCCGACCATTCTTGCCACAAGCCACTGAATGTATTGCCAATTTTTGCTAAAAAAAATATTTACTCTTTCTACAAAAGGTATATACTCCAAGAGTGAACTGCGCGGTTCTTTGTCCTTTAACTTTTTGGAGTTTACGAAGATGGCAAAGAAAAGAGAAAGTGAAGGTGGCAAAAAGAAAAAATAAGTTGCCACGTAATTGAGTTTTATGGGGGAGCATCAACCGGTGCTCCCTTTTTTGATTTTATTAATAAAAGGAACAAAAGCATGAAATTGAAAAATTTTGTTGTATGTGCACTTGCAGCTATGTTAATTGGTGGCGGAATGTTTGCTACAACTGAAGCGCTAGCTGCTAGCCACTCAACTAAATCTACGATGCATTCAAAAAAACACGCAAAAAAATCAAAGAAACATTCTAAAAAATGTAAGAAAAATTGTAAGGCATCTAAGAAATAAGTGGGTTAAATCCGGTCGCATGAAAATTTCTTGTGACCGGTGTTTACTTCGGATTCGGATTATAAATAAACCACGTCAAATCAGGCCATTTATGGCTTAGTTTTAAGTAAGTTTCTCGTGAAGGCAATGATTTTTGGAAATGCATATAATCTTTGGGTTCTTTCCAATCGCCACCCCATGCCCAACCATATTTTTTGAATGTTTTTACAACAATGCTATTTGGCATGATCATACCCGTGCAAACGATTTTACGATTTAAGTATTTATTGCCTTTCCATGATGAAATGGGATTTTGAATAAAATTAACATCGATGGCTCGGCCATAAGCATGTTCAGAATAAACATGTTGCTGGCCAGTAATAGGACGACAATCGAATGCCTCTGTATGATCTTTATCGATTGGAAAACGGCGTTGATAAACAGTTTTAAAAATCGCGAGCACTTGTTTTGCAAATTTGCGATTCACAATTAATTCACCCTCGTTAACGTGCGGCGTGCCGTGGTAGTCCCAATAAGAGTAGGTCACCAATGTTAAATGTCGGGGTGGGATGGGGCAGGTAGGACCCCACACTCCCTTTGTCATCAACAGCACCTGGCGTTGAACAGATAAGGGCTTTATGCTGCCCTGAAAATGACTAAACAGATAGTAATTAGCAGGGTGCCTGTGTGTCTTCGCCGTGAAGTAGATGAGCAGCACAGCAGCAGCGGCTAAGAAGCAGGCGGCTAAACTCCAGAGGGTATTTTTAGAAAGTATTTTCATTTATTATCAAGTGTTATAAAGGGCGTCTCTCGAAAACATGAACCCCCGTTCTTTGCCACAATCGAAATCGATAAAATGTTTTATGTTTTTAAAACGATTTCCATAGGGGCCCTAAATATTTTGTTCATTATAATGGCAATTCTACCTGAAATCTCTGTAAGAAAATACTTAAGGCGCTATCCTCTGGAGAATAGCCCTGTTGGTAATTTCAAAGGTGCTGATCTATATTTATTATACGTTGTTCTTGAAGCAAAGGGGGCATTGCAATGAAATACCTTTGTTCTATTTTGTTCCTTGCATTGTTGTTGCCGTTTGGTTTTGCACAGGCGGTGAATAGTAAAAACAATTCTAAAGAAAATGTCCATAAAACTTGTGTCTATAAATACTTAGATTGTAGAGACCGATGTGAGTATATTCAGGATCAGACTCAAATTACAGCGTGCAAGGCACAATGTAATCGTCAATACAGTTGTCGACCAAAGAAGGTGAGACTGCCAACTCATAATCCGCTGGAAGATTAAATCAAACTTTTTAATAGACTGCGTAATGTCATGAAGCGTTTCTCAGCCTCTTTAGGAGGTGCGATGAAGCGAAGTTTTTGGTTGTCTTGTAATTGATATTGAATCGGCTGTTGCTGCACTAATCGTGCTAATTTAGCGACATCAATATTAGGTTTTGCTGTGAAATGGATATAGCCAAAGTTGCTGCCCACTTCAATTTTATGAATGCCTAATTGGGTTGCTTGTAGGCGAATGTCGGCCATGTCAAACAAATGTTGCGCGGGTTCTGGCAATAAACCAAAACGGTCAATCATTTCTGATTTAAAATCGGCAATGGCTTGTTTGTCGGCGCAATGGGTTAATCTTTTGTAAAGTGTCAAACGGGTATGTACATCGGGAACGTAGGATGCCGGTAATAGTGCCGTTAAACCCAAATCAATTTCCGTGCCGCCGTGTAAGGGTTTATCTAATTCGGGCTCTTGACCCGCTTTTAATGCTTTTACCGCTTCTTCTAATAATTCAAGATACAACGAAAAACCCACTTCGTGAATATGACCGCTTTGCTCAACACCCAATAACTCACCAGCGCCGCGAATTTCTAAATCGTGAGTGGCAAGATTAAACCCGACGCCGAGTTCATCTAATTGCGCAATGGCTTCGAGTCGTTTTTTAGCATCACGCGTTAATGCTTTTTGTGAAGGAGTGAGTAAATAGGCGTAGGCCTGATGGTGTGAACGCCCGACACGACCACGCAATTGATGCAGTTGTGCAAGGCCGAAACGATCAGCACGATTAATAATGATGGTATTTGCAGTCGGAATATCGATGCCTGACTCAATAATGGTTGTACATACTAAAACGTTATATTTTTGGTGATAGAAATCTGTCATGACTTGTTCGAGTTCACGTTCTCGCATTTGTCCATGGGCAACGATAATTCTTGCTTCGGGTATAATTTTATGTAGTTTTTCTGCGGTTGCATTAATGGTAGCAACGTCGTTGTGTAAAAAATAAATTTGGCCTCCGCGCATTGTTTCGCGCAACATCGCTTCGCGAATAAGAGCGGGATTATATTCATGCACAAATGTTTTTACCGACAAGCGTCGTGCGGGTGGTGTTGCAATGATGGATAAATCTCTGGTTCCCGATAAGGCCATGTTCATTGTGCGAGGGATTGGTGTTGCTGTTAGCGTGAGAATATCGACATGTGCGCGTAATGATTTAATCCGCTCTTTTTGGCGTACACCAAAACGATGTTCCTCATCGACAATCAACAAGCCTAAATCTTTAAAGCGAATGCTCTCGCCGAGTAATTTATGTGTGCCGATAACAATATCGATTTTGCCAGCAGCCAGTGCGCTGATGATTTCATCGTGTTGCTTAGCAGAACGCAGTCGCGACATAGCGGCAATTTTAATGGGCCATTGTGCAAAGCGATCTTGAAAATTATGCAAATGCTGTTCGGCCAACAAAGTTGTTGGCACTAATACCGCAACTTGTTTGCCAGCTTGTGCGGCAATAAAAGCGGCTTGCATCGCAACTTCTGTTTTACCAAAACCCACATCGCCGCACACCAATCGATCCATGCTGCGAGCGCGCGTCATATCGTGCAACACGTCTTGAATCGCGGTGTGTTGATCCGGTGTTTCTTCAAAAGGAAACTCACTGCGGAATTTTTCATAATCTTTGTCTGGTTTTTTAAATGCAAAACCCGGTGCTGCTTCGCGGCGACCATAAATATCGAGCAATTCTGCCGCCACATCGCGAACACGCTTTGCCGTTTTTTCTTTAATTTTATCCCACTGCTTGCTACCTAATTTTTGCAGTGGTGCGTGGTCTGCATCGGCGCCGGTGTAGCGACTAATGAGGTGTAATGAAGAAACGGGTACATAAATTTTATCGTTATCAGCATATTGCAGCGTCAAATATTCTGCTTCAAGGTCGCCTGTTTGAATGGTTTGTAATCCCACGTAGCGGCCGACACCGTGATTAATGTGAACCACCGGATCGCCAATATGTAATTCGGTCAGATTGCGTATCATAGCACTCGGATCGAGTTTGCGTTCTTTTCGCAAGCGACGTTGCATGACTTGTTCGCCAAATAATTGCGACTCGGTAATGAGAGCAATTTTAGGGGAATTCAATAATAAGCCGTGATCAATGGGCGCGACTGTAATGCCGATGCGACCTTGATGCGTTAAAAAAGCCTGCCAGCTATCGAACGTTGAAGGAGAAATATGAATTTCTTTCAGTTGTTCGAGCAAAATTTCACGCCGGCCTGTACTTTCTGCGCAGCATAAAACTTTTGCACTTGCATCTTCGAGATATTTTTTTAAGTAATGCTCTAAGGCGGAAAAAGGTGAAGCTGCTTTGTGGTCGACTAACAGTTTGGGGGGTGGTGCAGTATCAAAAGCAACACCATTTTTTTCGGGTAAAGTTTCTTGATGAATTTTAATTTGATTAAACGGTTTAAAATGTTGAAATAGTTGCGTGGGTGAAAGAAATAATTCATCCGGTGCGCATAAAGGTCGAGTCACATCGTAGCGTAATTGTTCGTAGCGAAATTTTATTTCTTCCCAAAAATGATCGACGGCCGTTTGGGTGTCGCCCATTAATATTAACTGGCTGTTAGCCGGTAAATAATCGGTAACGTTTTCTGTGTGATCATAAAAAAGTGGCAAATAATATTCGATGCCCGGGGCAGATTCGGCGTTGCTAATATGTTGGTAAAGCGGTGCTTCTTGTGGGTTGCCTGAGAATTTTTCGCGCCAAGTTTGTCGGAAATGAGTGATCGCCTCTTCGGTTAGCGGATACTCTCGTGCCGGCAATAAGGCGATTTTTTCCATTTTTTCGATAGAGCGTTGCGTTTCGGGCTCGAAGCTACGAATGCTTTCCACTTGATCATCGAATAATTCAATACGATAGGGCACTCGGCTGCCCATCGGAAAAATATCGATGATGGCGCCGCGCACCGCAAATTCACCGTGCTCCATCACCTGGCCAACTGAGCGATAACCGCTTTGAACGAGCTGATCGCGAATTTTATCGAGATGAAATGCTTCACCTTGCGCTAACGCAAAAGCATTTGCTTCTAAATGTTGGCGTGGCAACAATCGATGCATGAGTGTGGGCAAAGCAGCAATGACGATGCCGTTTTTTAATTTGGGTAAACGATAAAGCGTCAGCAATCGTTCAGAAATAATATCTTGATGCGGAGAAAAATGATCATAAGGCAACGTTTCCCAGTCGGGAAAATGGATGATGGTTGTGTCTGAGCCTCGTGAAAAAAAATCGAGCTCACGTTTCAAGCGCGCAGCCGAGTGCATGTCGGGGGTGACGAGCAAAACCAACCCTTGGCTTTGTGCTACCAAGTTGCTGATGACTAGGCTAGCACTGCTACCGGATAAACCACTCCAATGGAGTTCATTGTCATTGTTTCGCGGTAGTGGCGGTTGTAACGGACTTACTTTCGACATCATTTCACAGTACTGATCATCATTTGGGGGTTGGTATTCTAAAACATAAGTTGGCCAGATGCACGGGTAATAATTTGACAGATTATGTAATAAATTACACAATTGATGCTGACTATTCAAGATTGATTAGGGAAAAACAGCTAAGTCAGGCTCAAATTAGTAGGCTAATGCATGGGAAAATCAATCTATTTACGTATTGATAAATTGATTCTTATGCTCTCTCGAGTTGGGATTAATGTCACATTTAAATAGCGGCCTGGTAGATATCATCCTATCAATTGATCGACCTTTGCAGCACAAATAAAATCGTTTTCGGAGAGGCCTTTTATTGCATGTGTTGTAAAGCTAACGTTGCAACGATTATAGCTAACGGTTAAATCGGGATGATGTTCTTCTTGATTGGCGATCCAGGCAACCGCATTGACAAAACTGATGGTGCGCAAGCGTGTCGCGATGCTCGTGATAGATTATTGCCATCCCTGTCAATAATCGACTCGCAATACGCGACAACTTAAATAGCCGCGGACGTCCTCGTCGCCCGCGCTCCGCGACCTCACGGCTCGACTACGCACGGGCTCTCAAATGACTTGACGGCTCGTAAAGATTTTTTGCAGTCGCTTACGCTCGGCAAAAAATCCGAGCCTACCGCGGAATACGCGCCTTCGCTTCGCTCTCCATGGCGCGCATCGAAAGTAGTTTTTAAAATGAAACGTTTTTTGAATGGCGGTCGCTGTTTTGTCGAGCGCCCATTCGTTAAGTTGCGACAGCAAATCGTTTGCTTCTTTTTGTGTGAGTGGTGAGGCCCCACCTTCACACGGTTTGCATTTTTTCTCGCTTAGCTTTTCCATTGCAAAAACTCCAATTAAAAATTTAATCCCGAATAACTCCGCCGCCTAAGCAACGGTCTCCATCGTAAAATACCACCGATTGACCGGGAGTAATAGCACGTTGAGGTTGCTCGAAGTTGACTTCATAACAGTTGTTGTCTTGCTGTGTAACGCGACAAGCTTGATCCGTTTGGCGGTAACGTATTTTTGCGCTGCAATGCAGTGGGAACTGTGGCGATTGTTCGCTGATCCAGTGAACTTGTTCGCACGTTAAATGATCGTGATACAGCATCGGGTGATCATCGCCTTGCCCGACGATTAACACATTGCGTTTGACATCTTTGCCGAGCACATACCAGGGTAACTCGTTGGCATCTTCTCGCCCACCGATGTTTAACCCTTTTCGTTGGCCGATGGTGTAAAACATGACGCCGTCGTGTTTACCGACATGTTTTCCTTCTGGCGTTTCCATATTGCCGGGTTGCGCCAGTAAAAATTCATTTAAAAAATCTTTAAATTTACGCTCGCCGATAAAGCAAATGCCGGTGCTGTCTTTCTTTGCGTAATTAATAAAATTAGCTTCTTGCGCTATTTTGCGCACGGCAGATTTTTGTAATTCGCCAATCGGAAAAATACTGTGTGCTAATTGTTTTTGGCCGAGCGTGTATAAAAAATAAGTTTGATCTTTATTGGCATCAGCGCTTTTTAAGAGGCAGTAATGGCGATCTATTTTTTTAATGCGCGCATAGTGGCCGGTTGCTAAAAAATCAGCGCCGAGTGCCAATGCGTGATCGAGAAATGCTTTAAATTTGATTTCACGGTTGCACCAGATGTCCGGGTTGGGTGTGCGACCGGCGGCAAATTCATCGAGGCAGTATTGAAACACATTGTCCCAGTATTCTTTGGCAAAATTTGCTGTTTGCAGCGGAATGCCAAGCTGATCGCAAATGGCTTTTGCATCGCTTAGGTCTTGTTCGGCCGTGCAAAAGGGGTCTTCACGATCTGCTTCCCAGTTTTGCATGAAGATGCCCGAGACGTCATAGCCTTGTTGTTTTAGGGTGAGGGCTGCTACGGCTGAATCTACGCCACCGGAGAGACCTACAATTACTTTATTTTTCATCGCGTAAGTGTAATGCGTGACATGCTGTACGGCAAGTGAGCAATTGAAATCCTCTTCCCATAATGCAGGCAAGAATACTTGTGATATGATGTGCGCCATGAAATTTACGCGCTTAAAAAATGATGGCAAAGCTCGCCGAGGGCAATTGACTTTTCCTCGCGGCGTTGTCGACACACCGGCCTTTATGCCGGTCGGCACTTATGGCACCGTCAAAGCGATGACGATGGAAGAAGTTAAATCGACTGGTGCGCAAATTGTGCTTGGCAACACATTTCACTTGATGCTGCGACCCGGTCCCGAAGTTATTGCCGCTCACGGTGGGTTGCATGAATTCATGCATTGGGATGGCCCGATCCTCACTGATTCGGGTGGTTATCAAGTCTTCAGCTTGGGTGAGCTGCGCAAAATCTCTGAAGATGGCGTGACTTTTCGTTCGCCGTTAAATGGCGACATGATTCACTTAACACCGGAAAAATCGATCGAGATGCAACGCATTTTGGACTCGGACATCGTGATGATCTTCGATGAATGCACGCCTTACCCGGCTACGAAAGAGCAAGCTCGCCAATCCATGGAGCTGAGTCTACGTTGGGCAGAACGCAGTAAAATAGCGCATGGGGACTCGACATCTGCACTGTTTGGTATTGTTCAAGGCGGTATGTATGCGGACCTGCGCGCCGAATCACTAGAAGGCTTAATAAAAATTGGTTTTGATGGTTATGCGATTGGCGGTTTGTCAGTGGGTGAACCGAAGGAGTTGATGATCGCTGTTTTAGATGACTTAGTGCCACAGATGCCCAAAGACCATCCACGTTATCTCATGGGTGTGGGTAAGCCGGAAGATTTAGTGGAAGGGGTGCGACGTGGTGTCGATATGTTTGACTGCGTGATGCCAACGCGTAATGCTCGCAACGGTCATCTTTTTACCAGCGAAGGTGTGGTTAAAATTCGCAACAGCCAATACCGAAATGACAAGAGGCCCTTGGATCCTAACTGTGACTGTTCGACCTGTCAAAATTACTCACGAGCCTATTTACATCATCTTTATCGTGCACAAGAAATCTTGAGTGCGAGGCTTAATTCACTGCATAATTTGCGTTACTATCAGAATCTCATGCAAAATTTGCGTGATGCGATTGAACAAGGTACATTAGACGACTTCGTAGAAGCGTTCTATCTACGTACTACGTACAAACCGGGATAAGAGGTAACATTATGAGTTTATTGAATTTCTTAGGGATAACATCCGCCTATGCCGCAACACCCGCTGCCGAAACGGCTGCGCGTCACGGTAGCTTTTGGAGTATGCTTTGGTTGCCACTGTTAATTATTGTGGTGTTTTATTTTTTATTAATAAGACCGCAAAGCAAACGCGCTAAAGAGCACCGAAAATTGTTGGAAAACATCACGATTGGTGATGAAGTAATTACAACGGGTGGAATCGTTGCGAAGGTTACGCGCTTGAAAGATAATTTTGTTGTACTTGAAGTATCTAAAGGTGTTGAAATTACCTTACAAAAATCTTCAGTGGCTCAGGTGTTGCCGAAGGGTAGTATAGAGTCATCTAATTAATTTTAATTATCAGGATAGCGCATGAATCAATATCCATTATGGCGTTATATTCTACTCGCCGTATTGATTATCATCGGCGTGATTTATGCGCTGCCTAACCTCTATGGTGAGGATCCCGCCATTCAAATCACTACAAAAGATTCAACACCGTTGAATGTACAAGTAGTCCCTAAACTTGAATCAGGCTTAAAATCACAAAATATCTCGTACAAATCGATAAAAAAAACCGATAATACTATTTTAATTCGGTTCGATGACACAGAAGCTCAATTGCAAGCACAAGATGTGGTTCAGGCAACATTGGGTAATAATTACAGTGTTGCTTTAAACTTAGCGCCGCGCACGCCAAAGTGGTTGCAAGCCATCGGTGCACACCCCATGAAATTAGGGCTAGATTTACGAGGTGGGATTCACTTTCTGTTGAATGTCGATGTTGATGCGATGGTGAAATTGCAAGAAACCGGTGATATGCATTCGATGGGTACGGATCTTCGTGAAGCGCATATTCGTTACACCGCGATAAAAAATCAAAAAACAGGTGTCGTCATTAACTTCCGTGATGAGAATGCGCTTGCTCAGGCACTCCCCTTATTACAAAAACGTTTTCCAGAATATGTTTTTCAAACAAAAAATCTCTCTATTGTTGGTAATTATTCCAAACAAGCGCTGGTGCAAATTCAACAAAATGCTGTTTCGCAAATTACTTCGATTTTAAGAAATCGGATTAATGAATTAGGTGTCGCAGAGCCTGTTATTCAGCAACAAGGTGCAACGAATATCAGTGTTGATTTACCGGGTATTCAGGATACGGCGCGCGCAAAAAATTTGATTGGTAAGGTGGCGACGATTCGTTTGCAGTTGCAAGATGTGGAGCATGATTCGGTAACGGCTGCGCAGTCCGGTGTCGTGCCTTTTGGCTCTAAATTATATACGTATGACGGGCGACCCGTTTTGTTAAAAAATCAAGTGGTGCTTAAAGGGACTTCAATTATCAATGCATCTTCCATTATTGGCGATAATGGACGGCCCGCTGTTCAGGTGCGGGTGAGCGGTAGTGATGTAGCGTCGTTTAATCGCATTACTGCGGAAAATATTGGTAAGCCGTTAGCGGTGGTTTACGTTGAAACGAAAACTACAAAAAAACTCGTGGACGGTAAGGTGACGACTCAGCATCATCAAGTTGAACGAGTTATTAATATTGCCACAATCCAAAATGCCTTGGGCAATAATTTCCAAATTACCGGACTAGAGTCCATGGAATCTGCCCAAAACTTAGCATTATTGTTACGATCAGGCGCTTATCCTGTTCCCGTCGATTACATTCAAGAACGTGTCGTTGGCCCGAGTCTCGGGAAAGAAAATATTAATATGGGTGTATTGTCGACGGAAATTGGTTCTTTAGTCGTAATTTTATTCATGGCTTTTTATTACCGATTATTCGGTTTGATTGCCGACATGGCGCTTATTTTAAATATCATTTTTATTGTCGCGATCTTATCATTGTTAGGGGCAACGCTTACTTTGCCCGGCATTGCGGGTATTGTGTTAACTGTCGGTATGGCGGTTGATGCGAATGTGCTAATCAACGAGCGAATACGTGAAGAGTTGCGAAATGGCGTATCCCCGCAAGCAGCTATTCATGCGGGTTATGGACGTGCATTTTCAACGATTGTCGATGCCAATGTGACCACACTAATTGTGATGGTGGTGTTATTTGCATTGGGCACAGGGCCAGTTCAAGGATTTGCCGTGACGACTACCATTGGTTTGGTATGTTCAATGGTGACCGCGATCTTCTTCACGCGCGCGGTCGTTAATCTTGTTTATGGTCGACGTAATATAAAACATTTATCGATCGGTATTAAAGTAAGAAAACCCGAACCAGGTATTCATAAACCCTAAAAAGAAACGCTATGGAATTTTTTAAAGCAAATACGAAAATACCTTTCATGCGCCAACGAAAATGGGCGGCGATCATTTCGGCTATTATTTTTATAGCCTCTATCATTTCGCTGTCGGTTTATGGCTTGAACTTAGGGCCAGATTTTACTGGCGGCACACAAGCCGAAGTTATTTTTCAAGAACCCATTAATGCTCAACAAATTCGTGATGATTTGGCAAAAGAAGGTTTTCCAGAAGCGGTTGTGCAAGTGTATGACGTTCGTGATATTTCTGTGCGATTGGCCCCGCATAAAGAATTGTCTCAAGAACAATTAAGACAAAAACTACTCAAGGCAATGCCGGGTGGGAAAATTGGTCAATTGGATTATATTGGCCCACAAGTTGGCAAACAATTAATGACGGATGGCATTTTAGCGGTTTTGGTGGCCTTGATTGGTACCATGATCTATATTGCATTACGATTTGAATTTCGTTTTGCGGTGAGTGCCGCGATTGCATTGATTCATGATCCAGTTTTGATTCTCGGTATTTTCTCTTTCTTTCATTTGGAGTTTAACCTCATTGTCTTGGCGGCGGTCTTAACCGTTATCGGTTATTCATTAAACGATACTATCGTCGTGTATGATCGGGTTCGAGAAAATTTCCGTAAAGTGCGCAAAGGCACACCCATGGAAGTGATGGATTTATCGATTAATCAAACGTTATCACGCACGATCATGACTTCTGGTTTAACCTTAATTGTGGTTATTGCATTACTCATTTTTGGCGGGCCAACGTTACGTCCATTTGCCTTTGCATTAACTATTGGTATTATCATCGGCACATATTCTTCTATTTATGTAGCAGGTTCATTAGCCGTTGCGTTAGGATTGAATCGATCCCACTTGATAAAAGCTCCCAAGAAAATCGAGGATGATTTGCCGTAAGTTAGGGATTGGGTGAAAGAAAGGTTAGAAGTTGAGGTAAAACAGTGCATCCGATGTTAAACATTGCTATTCAAGCGGCTCGTAATGCTGGAAGAATTATTGTTCGTTTTGTTGATCGTCTCGATACGGTTGATGTCAGTGAAAAAAGTCGTAATGAATTTGTGACTCAAGTTGACCACCTTTCAGAGCAAGAAATTATTCACACTATCCATAAGTCATATCCAAACCATGCAATATTAGCCGAAGAATCAGGTTGCATCGAAGGTAATGAAGATTTTATGTGGATCATCGATCCGTTGGATGGCACCACGAATTTTATCCATGGTTTTCCTCAATTTGCCATTTCGATTGCACTGAAACATCGAGGCAAATTGGAAGTCGGTGTGATTTATGATCCGCTTCGTCAAGAATTATATACGGCCACGCGTGGGGAGGGAGCACAACTTAATAATCGTAAAATACGAGTCAGTCAATGCAAGAAGTTCAATATGGCTTTAATAGGTACAGGTTTTCCTTATAAAGGAAGTCATCATTTTAAAAATTATGTCAACACATTTGAGGCAATCTTTCCAGAAACAGCAGGCGTTCGTCGTGCAGGTGCTGCGGCATTGGATTTAGCCTATGTGGCTGCAGGCAGGCTCGATGGTTTTTGGGAAATGTCTTTAAAAGAGTGGGACATGGCTGCAGGTGTTTTACTGGTCAAAGAAGCGGGTGGGCTGGTCGGTGATTTTCACGATGAAGAACATTACATGGATAGTGGTAATTTAATTGCGGCTAATCCAAAAATTTATAAAATTTTATCAGAAAAAATTCAAGCATCGTTGATGGGGTAGAGAGTGGCGTTGCGAAGTATGTTTGATAATATTCGCATTGTTTTAGTCAATACATCGCATCCGGGAAATATTGGCGCTGCTGCCCGTGCAATGAAAAACATGGGTTTTTCTCGATTATATTTAGTTTCCCCTGAGTCATTCCCTCACCAACAAGCGACGGTTCGTGCTGCCGGTGCGGATGCCATTTTGGCAAATGCAACGGTGGTTGATAACCTGCAAACTGCAATTTCAGGTTGCGACTTGGTGTTTGCCACCAGTGCTCGACTACGAACATTATCCTTGCCTATTTGTAATCCTCGTCAGTGTGCAGAACAAATTTTAACTCACCCGCAACGCGAAATAGCCGTCGTGTTTGGCCGAGAGCGAACGGGGCTGACGAATGATGAGCTGAACCTCTGTCATCAGCATGTTTATATTCCGACAATCTCAGATTTCAGTTCTTTAAATTTAGCGGCTGCTGTGCAGGTGCTTGTTTATGAAATTCACATGGGAACATTAAATGAACATGAGGATAATGAAAAATCGACGGCGCGCTCGTTAGCGACGGCGGATCAAATGGAAGGATATTATCAACATCTTGAGCAAACCCTGACGAAATTGAAATTTTTAGATCCAAAGCAACCGAAGATGCTATTACAGCGATTACGGCGTTTGTTTAATCGGGCGCAGCTTGATGACACCGAGTTGAACATCCTCCGAGGGATTCTTCGCGCTATTGATAGACGAGCTGAGTAAGGGCTTGTTATACTCTTTAAGGTCTAATATCAACTAAATAGTAAGGGAAAACTTATCGTGCAAAATAACCAAAACCTATCGGACCAGGAACCTCTAATCCCTGCCTCAACAACGTTACCTGAATTTACTATTAAATCTATAATACTCTCGATCATACTGGCGGTCGTGCTATCGGCCTCCAATGCTTATTTAGCATTAAAAGTCGGTGTGACTATTTCTGCGTCTATTCCCGCTTCGGTGCTAGCGTTGGGAATTTTACGGTTATTTAAAACGCACAATGTTTTAGAAAGTAATCTCGTGCAAACAGCCGCCTCAGCAGGGGAAGGAGTTGCGGCAGCGCTCGCTTTTATCTTACCAGCGATGATCATACTGCATGTGTGGGTAGGGTTTCCCTATTGGCAAACAGCGATTATCACTTTATTAGGTGGTTTTCTGGGTGTTTTATTTGCGGTGCCATTGCGACGTGTTTTGTTAAGTTTACCAGGGCTTCCTTTTCCCGAAGGAGCCGCAATCGGCAATGTATTGAAAGCCAGTACAGAAGGTGGCTTGGGATTAAAACTAATGTCCTTAGGTGGTTTAGTCGGTGGTCTCGTTAGCCTTTTTCAAACAGGTTTTAAAATAGTTGCTAGTGATTTACAAATCTGGGTTCTTTCGACTCGAACGGTTTTCGGTTTTGCTCTTGGGTTTACACCAGCGGTGTTGGCGGCAGGATATATCATTGGCTTTGAAGTTGGTATGAGTTTATTTGCCGGAGTTGTTGTTGGTTGGATTGTTTTACTACCCATGATCGGTAGCATTTATGGAATTCCATCAGGACATACTGCTTACGATGTTTCTGTTTATTTATGGTCCAATTATTTGCGCTATGTAGGTGTGGGGACCATGTTAGTTGGGGGTATTTGGACATTAATCCGATTATTAAAGCCGATTGTAAAGGGTTTAACGGTTTCTTTTATTACATTGCGAAAACAAAATCGTGCTGGAGGTGGAGGCAGGTTGCGTACCGAAACAGATATACCCGTGAGTTGGGTATTAGCTTCTGTTCTCGTGCTTGCCCTGTTGATGTTTGCATTCTTACATTTTTATTTTGCCAGCTTGGGCTTTTTTCATGAGCCGCGATATATGTGGTTTGTTATTTTGTTAAGCGTCTTTTACATTTTAATTATTGGTTTTTTACTAGCTACAATTTCAGGTTATTTCTGTGGCTTGGTAGGATCCAGTAATAATCCATTATCAGGCATGCTAATTTCTGCAATTTTATTATTAGCATTTATATTTTTGCTCATGTTTCATGTTGAAACTGCAATAAAAGCAAAATACATCGCCTCAGCAGTCATCGTGATTGTTACCATAATGGCAGGTGTGGGTTCAATATCGGGTGAGAATATTCAAGATTTAAAGGCCGGAAAAATGGTGGGGGCAACACCTTGGCGACAACAATTGATGATGGGTATTGGTGTCATTGTATCTGCCTTTATCATCGGACCTGTTTTAGAGCTTCTATTTAATGCCTATGGTATGGCGGGCGTGTATCCACGACCTGGAATGGATCCAACGCAAATGTTGGCGGCACCACAAGCAGGTTTAATGGCATCCGTAGCAGAAGGCGTTTTGACGCGACATCTCAATTGGTGGATGATTTTTACCGGTGGCGTTGTGGCCGTGGTTATTATTATTGCGGATGAATTTTTGAAGCGTAAAAACTTCCGACTTCCTGCGCTCGCGGTGGGTTTAGGAATTTATTTACCGCCTGAGGTTATTATGCCAGCAGTTATTGGCGGGGTGGTGAGTTATTTGGTTAAGCGTCAAAGGCGGGGTGTTAAGCTTTCTTCTGCACAGCAAGAAGCTAAGCGCAGCAAATATCAGCTCGGTGTTTTGTTGGCTTGTGGTATGGTAGCGGGTAGTGCCTTGATGGGCGTTATTCTTGCCATTCCGTTCGCTCTCTTAGGCAGTGCCGATCCACTGAAGCTAGTGGGGTCAGGTTTTGAGCCCGTCGCGAAGGTTTTGGGAGTACTCGTGTTTTTAGGCTTGTGTTACTGGTTATATCGAACAGGGCGTTTTCGCAATAAGGATTTGAATGAGATAAAATAAGTAATTATATGAAAATACCAATATTTTTAGATTATATGGCAACCACGCCAACAGATCCGGCTGTTGTCGAGAGCATGATCCCATGTTTGAAGCCCAATGGAATGTTTGGTAATCCGGCTTCCCAGAGTCATATTTATGGTTGGGATGCAGCGCAATGTGTTAAAAAAGCACGCGAGCAGGTAGCTGCTTTGATTAACGCTGATCCCCGAGAAATCATTTGGACTTCGGGTGCGACCGAATCGGATAATCTGGCGATTAAAGGCGCTGCTCACTTTTATCAGCGTCAAGGCAAACATATCATCGCCATGAGCACCGAACACAAAGCTGTACTCGATACTTGTGCTTATCTTGAGTCTCAGGGGTTTGAAGTCACCTATTTGAATCCGCAACGCAACGGTCGTTTAAAATTAGAGGACCTCGAAAAAGCCATTCGCAGTGATACCATTTTAGTATCCATCATGCACGTGAACAACGAAACAGGTGTGATTCAAGATATTGATGCTATTGGAGAAATGACACGAAGTCATGGTATTTTATTACATGTAGATGCAGCGCAAAGCGCCGGAAAAGTACTGATCGATTTGCAACAATTGAAAGTCGATTTAATGTCTTTTTCAGGCCATAAGTTGTACGGCCCGAAAGGTGTTGGGGCGTTGTATGTTCGTCGAAATCCTCGTGTACGTTTAGAGCCGTTGATCCATGGTGGTGGGCATGAACATGGTATGCGTTCTGGAACCCTACCGACGCATCAAATTGTCGGGATGGGAAAAGCCTTTGAATTAGCAAAAGAACGTATGGCCTTGGATAAGAAGCATGTTGAGTCTTTACGCAAACGCCTTTGGGCAGGTATTTCTGCTTTAGAAGGTGTCCATTTAAATGGTGATCAAAATCATTGTATCCCCGGCTGTCTCAATGTGAGCTTTGATGGTGTAGTCGGTGAGTCTTTAATGTTGAGTTTGCGTGATATTGCTATATCTGGCGGATCAGCGTGTAATTCAGCGAATCCGAATCCATCTCATGTTTTAGTTGCCATGGGCATATCGCGCGAGCAAGCTAATAATTCTTTACGCATTAGTATGGGGCGTTTTACAACGACAGAAGAAATTGACCATACGGTTGCGCATATTACTGAGCAGGTTACGCGTTTGCGAAACATGTCTCCTATTTGGCAGACAGTTAAAGAAAAGGTTATGGATAAAGCTAAAAAGAATTAGTCTATCATTACAAAGCAGATATGCGATGAAATATTCTTCACAGCAATTAGAACATTTTTATAATGCACTGCACGCTGGGAAGTTAGACGAAAATCATTCGACCGTTATCGTAGTAGAAGAGGGCAGTGGCGATCGTGGAAATGTCGTACGCTTATATCTGCAAATACAAAATAAAAAAATACGAGTGGTAAAATTTTTAGCATATGGATCGGTGGCTTTAATCGCTTGCTGCGAATATGTGTGTCGTTATTTGGAAGGAAAAACAATCGACGAAGCGATTCGGCTGAGCACGGACACAATCATGCAGGATTTGGGCATGTCCACTGTTGAGATTCACAACGCTATTTGGATTGTACGGTTGGTGAAAAAATCATTGTAATAGAGGGATGTTCAATGAAGTTTCATGACATGGATCATATTGGACTTTGGATAAATTTATAAAAATAATTAAAAATTGCTTGACATAGAAACCGAAAAAAAATTTTACGTTGTAAACAACGTTTGTTCGAAAAAATAAAATAAGGAACAAACGATGTTAGCGACAGAAAAACTAAAACAATTCCGTACATTCCTCTACAACATCTTCCCCGCGCGACGCGATGCCAATATGAATTTACTCGATGCCCTTTCAAGCCATGGCCATCGCTGCAAAACACCTATAGAATTATGTGAATCGCCATACTTTGAACGTGAATACAGTAGTATTACCGATGCGATTAGCGATGGTTTGTCGGTAGCAAATTGTTGGGATAGCATGATGAAAATACAATATGAACATGTGAGTCATAGCGATGACCGTGTGATCATTATTGCGGATACGACACCACAGTCGCGTCAAGAAGTGTGTCGCGATGCTCGTGATAGATTATTGGCATCCCTGTCAATAATCGACTCGCAATACGCGACAACCTAAATAGCCGCAGACGTCCCCGTCGACAGCGCTCCGCGACCTCGCGGCCGACTGCGCACTGTCTCCAGATGACTCGACGCCGCCTACAGATTTTTGCCACTCGCTACGCTGCCTACGGAACTCCGTTCCTTCGGCACTCCGCTCTGTCAAAAATCGGCGGCTGCCGCGGAATACTCGCCATCGGCTTCGCCTCTCCATGGCTCGCATCGAGTGCACACTGTGTTGAAGATCGCCATGTGGTTTACAGCCCTAATCCAGCACCGGGTAACAAACCGATTACCATTGGACATGAATATTCAACGGTATCACTATTGCCCAATGATGGTGCAGCTCAAGAAAAGCATTGGTTAGTTCCACTGGATACGAGGCGCGTTAAAAGCGATGAAAAAGGCAATGTAGTTGGGATGCAGCAAATTAACCGTTGTATTGCAGACTTAGCGCTTACTCATAAATTGGTGGTTAGCGTGGCTGATTCAAAATATGGTACAGAAGCTTGCCGTAAACTGGTTAGCGAAAATCCCAATTGGGTACATCTTTTCCGTTTTAACAGTACCCGTAATGTTTTCGCGCCCGCATCAATAGAAGATAATACCTCAGGAAGTATAAAACGCTATGGTGATGCGATGAAACTAAACGACAGCACGACTCACCGTGAATCCGATGAGATTGTGCAGCAACCCATTACAACCCGCAGTGGCAAAACTTACCAATTGGAGATTAAAATATGGCGTGACCAATTACTGCGTGGTTCAAAGCAATTTAAAGGATATGAGCATCCTGTTACTGTTGTGCAATTGGTTGCGGTTGATGCTAACGGTAAATCTTTATATAAAAATCCACTCTGGTTAGGACTCGCTGGTGAACGACGTAATGAAATCACAGCATTAGAAGCGTATCACTATTACGATAGACGCTATGACATTGAACACTACTTTCGTTTTGGTAAAGACAAACTGTTATTTGACCGATACCAAACACCGGATGTTAAGCACGAAGAAGATTGGTGGCGGATGACAGCATTAGCGTATACGCAACTTTATCTAGCGAGGAATCTTGCCCCGATTTTACCGAAAAAATGGGAGCGGTATTTGCCGAGCTTCCAAGTGGATAACGAAAAACCATCAATAACTGCGACCCCTTCACAAACGCAACGGGGTTTTTCTACGGTGCTTGATACCGTTGGCACGCCTGCTAATCTCTGCAAACCACGCGGTAATCCGCAAGGCAGAACCAAAGGTGATACGCAGGGGAAACGCACGCGACATCCTGCTATTTTCAAAAATAGCAACTCAAAAATTAAAACGATTCAGAGGACTGAAGAAAAGACGCAAAACTCAGACCCTGAAAAAATAGAGGATTTGATTGGGATAGTAAAATCATGGTTGGATAAAATAAATTTTACACCTGAGCAATTCTACGAATTGCTGCAAAAAACAGCTTAAGATTTAGAAACTCACATTTTTTGATTATTGTCCTAACTGGCAAGGGATTTTATTTATCCAAAGTCCAACTAAAAGAAGGGACGAAAAATAGGAGTATTTATTTTGTCAGAGCTAGACAAAGGAGGGAAGGACATGCGGAACAACTCTGCAATTATTCAATCACAACGTAATCAAAGAAAAGTAAACTTAGACGAACAACACTATATCCCTAGGATTGTGATTGTTGAAGACCAGGCATTTATTTGTAAATTACATCGTGCTTGGTTGGAAATGCTAAATTGTCACGTTCATATTGCTCGTAGCGGACACTCGGCTCTTGAGTGTGTCAATCGTGGATATGCTTATGATCTCATTCTGATGGATATTGGCCTGCCCGATATCGATGGGATCACCCTCTCTAAATTTATACGGTCGCAATATCATATGAAAAGAATTCCTATCATAGCAGTGACAACCCAATGTAATGAGGTTAAACAGCAGTGTCTTGCGGTAGGAATAAATGAGGTTCTGAAGAAACCCATCAATGTAGTGATCTTAAGGCGAATATTAAATCGGTGGATTTTTCAGAAATCTACTAGTGAAGTTCGCCCGCTCTGAGGCACGGCTCTCTTCTCGAGATAAAGCAAGGATGCTACACTACAGCGATGACGAGACGGACCAACAAACCAACGGCGCCCAAGGTGCCACCGTATTCCCAGGAAGCGGAGCAATCCGTTTTAGGTGCTTTAATGTTGGATAATCGGGCGTGGGATAGGGTGGCCGATCGCATTACATCCGAAGATTTTTATCGGGCAGACCATCGTTTGATCTTTCAGATAATGCAATACTTGGTCGAACGTCATAAGCCTTTGGATGTATTAACAATTGCAGATGCTTTAAAATCCCGTAACGAGCTAGAAGCGGCGGGGGGTGAGGCTTATCTCTATCAACTCGCCAAAAATACTCCAAGTGCCGCCAATATCACCGCCTATGCAGACATCGTTCGCGAACGTTCTGTGTTGCGTCAATTAATTGCTACCGGCACAGACATCGCTGAAAGTGCGTTTAACCCTGAAGGTCGCGAAGTTAAAGACCTTCTCGATAGCGCTGAGCGCTGGGTGTTTAGCATTGCCGAGCAGGGTAATCGGGGGAATGGCCCCGTTGAAATTGGAACATTGTTGGCCAAAACCACCGATCGTATTGATTCGCTCTTTCATTCGGGTGGTCAGTTGACGGGTCTGTCGACTGGGTTTAAAGACTTCGACGACATGACCTCAGGACTTCATGAGGGTGAGCTCATCATCATTGCGGGTCGACCCTCCATGGGTAAAACGGTTCTAGGTCTCAATATGGCCGAGCATGCTGCCATTAGAGGTGGCAAGCCGGTTTTAGTTTTTAGTATGGAAATGCCTGGTGAGTCGCTAGTGATGCGTATGATTTCTTCACTCGGTAGCATCGAACAACACAAAGTCCGAACGGGTAAATTAAATGATAACGACTGGCCACGCATTACATCCGCTATTGAAATGCTGTCCGACACTAAATTATATATTGACGACACGCCAGCCTTAACACCTATCGAAGTGCGAGCACGCGCAAGACGACTCGCGCGTGAGCACGGCAGTTTGGGATTAATTGTCATCGATTATTTGCAGCTCATGCAGGTGCCAGGCTCTAAAGAAAATCGCGCAGTCGAGGTGTCTGAAATTTCACGCTCATTAAAGGCGCTTGCCAAAGAATTAAATGTGCCAGTGGTTGCGTTGTCACAATTAAATCGTGGTCTTGAAGCGAGAACGGATAAAAGACCCGTGATGTCGGATTTACGTGAATGCGTAACAGGAGACACCTTGGTTTGTCTCGCTGATGGAAAGCGAATTCCTGTGAAAAATTTAGTAGGTATGTCGCCGGAAGTCATTGCGATCAACGAGCAAAATAAAATCGTTACTGCAAAAAGTGAAAAAATTTGGAAAGTAGGCGAACGGGAAGTTTATGAAATCAAATTAGCAAGTGGAAAATCTATTCGTGCTAGTGGTGATCATAAAATATTGGCTTTTGATTGCTGGAAACGTACAAAAGATTTTTCAATTGGAGATCGCATCGCAACGACACATCGAATGCTTGAGCCCAAAAAATCAGAAACATGGCCTGATGGTAGAGTTATTTTATTGGGTCATTTAATTGGAGATGGAAGTTACCTCAAACATCAGCCACTTCGTTACACTTCTCAAACACAAGAGCACATTGATATTGTGGCTAAAATTGCCGAACAAGAATTTGGTTGTTCTACTAAAATATATAGTGATCATAATTGGCAGCAAGTTGTAATCAGTGGAAATGGTAATCGATGGCATCCAAAGGGAGTTAACAAATGGTTGCGTGATTTGGGTGTTTATGATCAGCGTTCCCATGAAAAATGCATCCCTGAATCAGTCTTTAGCTTGTCTAATCGACAAGTCGCCTTATTCCTTCAACATTTATGGGCAACTGATGGTTCAATATCAGTGGGCAAAGGCAAAAAAACAAGTAAGGTAATTTATTATGCGACTAATAGTGAAACTTTAGCAAATGATGTTGCGGCGTTACTATTGAGATTTGGTATAGTCGCTAGAATCAAAAAAACTCAAAAAGGGAATTATAAGCCGGGCTACATGGTTTTTGTCACAGGCGCAGAGCAGCAGTTGCGGTTCCTTCATGAAATCGGTGCTTTTGGCGCTCGTCATGCTTCGGCTGAGCAGTTGCTTTCTCTTTTACAAAAAATTGTTCCAAACACAAATGTAGATACGCTGCCAAATCAAATTTTTGACCGGGTTCAATATGTGATGACTGTGCTAGGTATTTCTCAGCGGAGAATGGCTGCTATGCGTGGTACTACTTATGGTGGAACCTCACATTTTAAATTTGAACCTTCGCGCAACACTATTTCAAGTTATGCTGAATTATTAAATGATGATATTTTAAAAATGCATTGTGAAAGTGACATATTCTGGGATCGAATCGTCGCCTTTGAAAAAAAAGGAATTGAGGAAGTTTATGACTTAACAGTGCCGGGTCCTGCATCTTGGGTGGCGGATGGTATAGTGTGCCATAATTCAGGCGCGATCGAGCAAGACGCAGATTTAATAGTTTTTATTTATCGTGATGAAGTTTATAACGAAGATACGCCTGAAAAAAACAAAGCAGAAATTATTATTGCTAAACAACGTAACGGTCCTATTGGTAAAGTGCACTTAACCTTTCGCGGTAAGTACACGCGTTTTGATAATTATGCCTATGAAGATGCTGTGCAAGGTGTGCCATTTGGTGGTGGAGTAACAATGTGAGCCGTGGTGCGATTGCCTATATTGATTTAAACGCCTTAAAACACAACTATTCCCGTTTGCAACAACTAGCCGCTGGTCGTTCTATTTTAGCGATGATCAAAAGTAACGGTTATGGTCACGGTTTATTGCGAGTTGCAAAGACATTAAATACGGCCGATGCGTTTGGTGTTGCATCGTTGGACGAGGCAATTGCTTTACGCAAAGGTGGAATTAAACAACCTATCATGGTCATGGCGGGTTTTTACGATAAAGACGAAATACCACAATTTGTGGATTACGATTTACAAGTGGTGTTGCACCGCCCCGATCAAATTACTGCACTGGAAAAAAATACATTACCCACACCCTTAACCGTTTGGATGAAAATAGATACCGGCATGCATCGCCTCGGATTTCCGCTTAATCAGGTGCATTCGGTGTTTGAGCGTTTGCAGCGTTGTGAATCGATTAAAAAACCGATCGGTTTAATGACGCATTTAGCAGATGCGGATAATCCCGATCGTCAATTTACCGAATTGCAGCTTGCAAAATTTAAAGAAATTACAAACGGATTATCTGGTCCTAAGAGCATTGTAAATTCGGCAGGGCTTTTGTCTTATAACAATGAAGCGTTGGCAGACTGGGTGCGCCCAGGAATTATGTTATACGGTGTGTCGCCCATTTCAACTCACACAGGCGAAGAAGAGGGGTTGAAACCCGTCATGACATTAACCGCAAAAATCATGGCGGTAAAGCAGTGTCGTAAGGGCGATAAGGTTGGTTATGGTTGTACGTGGACTTGTCCTGAAGACATGCCGATTGGCATTGTTGGAATTGGCTATGGAGATGGTTATCCGCGACACGCAAAAAATGGCACGCCTACTATCGTCAATGGAAAAACGTGTCCGTTAATCGGGCGTGTTTCTATGGATATGATTGCTATTGATCTGCGTTCAGAGGCCAACGCTGCCGTGGGTGATCGTGTGACTTTGTGGGGAGAAGGATTGCCAGTGGAAAAGGTTGCAGCATGCGCCAATACCATCGGTTATGAATTATTGTGTAATATAACCCAGCGAGTGAAGTTTATTCCAAATGATATCGATCAGTGAAAATGAGTTAGGTAAAATCCGTTGGCGCTGTAGGCGCCGTGGCATGCTGGAGCTCGATGAAATGCTCGGCGATTTTTTCGATCAAAATTTTAAAAATTTGTCTGCATCTGAACAGCGGTTATTTATTAAATTGTTAGACCAACCCGATCCTGTTTTATTTGATTGGCTTTTAGGCCACGCCGACCCCGAAGATTCTGACGTGCTTGCACTCGTGAAAAAAATCCGTGATTTTTAGAATGAAAATAACCTACGTGTTTTTTGATGTAGAGTGTCATCACACGTCATCCCAAACAATGTCACTCCGAGTGAAGCGAGGAGTCTCGTGACCGTAGCAAGTACTGCATGTTTGAGATTTCTCGCCTTGCTTGAAATGACATCGTCTTTTTTCATGTCACTGCCGTCATCCTCGTGCGAGGCCATCTACAAGAATTTTAAAAAACACGTCACTCTCACGGCCGAAGACACGGGGATTCAAACTAATACCAAAGATCTCATCTAAAAATAATTAAATAAAATTTTAAAATTAAGGCATCATTAAATTATTTTTAAAAATGCAATTAACAATCAACATTGATAGCTATTTAAATTTTAAACTGATCTTCCCTCACTTTACCGGACACATTTTTTTTCGATTTTACGCAGCACATTCAAGCGCAATAGGGGTCTTGTAGTCAATAGCTGAATGCATTCTTCTGTGATTGTAATAGCCTTCAATATACTGAAAAAGACTTTGCCTTGCTTCAGCGCGTGTTGTGTAATCATTCACATGCACAAGTTCCGTTTTTAGGGTATGGAAAAAACTTTCTGCAATGGCATTATCCCAACAATTAGCCTTTCTGCTCATTGAACCAATCAGCTTGTTTTGCTTGATGATTTCCCTATATTTTTTCGAACAATATTGACTGCCCCGATCAGAGTGTATAATCACTTGCTTTGGATATTTTCGTTTGAATAACGCCATCAATAACGCATCACACACTAAATCTTGTTTCATGCTTTTATTCATTGACGAGCCAATAACCGAACGTGAATGCACATCGATAACCACCGCTAAATACAACCAACCTTCACGGGTTGGAATGTACGTCAGATCACTCACCCATTTTTGATTGATCGCCGTTCTCGTGAAATCTCTCTTTAAAATATTCTCAAAAATAGGCTTGTTGTGACCCGAGTCTGTGGTTATTTTAAATCTACGCTTGGCAAGTGCTTTTAAGCCCATGGAGCGCATACGCCGCTCAATACGCGTGTGACTGCAGGAAATCGATTCCGCTTGCAATGCACGAGTTATACGTGGTGAACCGTAACGTTGTTTGTTTCTCATATAAATTACCTTAATTTTTTCATCTAATTGTTGGTTTGCTTGCTCACGTGGGCTCATAGGTCGGGATAGCCAGTCATAATAACCACTACGACTGACACCCAGTACATCACATAGCAAGTTAATTCCAAATAGTTGGGCGTGCTTTTGAATAAAGCTGTACTTCACTCGAGTTCTTTCGCGAAGTACGTGGCCGCCTTTTTTAGAATGGCTTTCTCCTGTTCCAGTCGTGCCAGTCGCTTCTTAAGCTGTTGATTTTATTCAATGAGTTCCCCTATGTTGACCGGTTGCTTTGCGCTGGGATGAATCACTTCACCACTCTTCCTGGCTTTATCCACCCAGGTGTGGAGGGTCGCTTCGGGCATGCCTAAGTCTTTTGCAGCGCTTAACACGGAAGGAGAACTGAGTGCTAGATGGATTGCTTCTTGTTTAAATTCCGGTGTGTATTTTCGAGTCTTCTTTGTCATGAGATCACCTCTTTGTTACTTCATAGATTTTAACAAATTAGTGTCCGGTAATTTAGGGGAAGATTAGCTATGTGATGTACTGGGTGTCAGTCGTAGTGGTTATTATGACTGGCTATCCCGACCTATGAGCCCACGTGAGCAAGCAAACCAACAATTAGATGAAAAAATTAAGGTAATTTATATGAGAAACAAACAACGTTACGGTTCACCACGTATAACTCGTGCATTGCAAGCGGAATCGATTTCCTGCAGTCACACGCGTATTGAGCGGCGTATGCGCTCCATGGGCTTAAAAGCACTTGCCAAGCGTAGATTTAAAATAACCACAGATTCGGGTCACAACAAGGCTATTTTTGAGAATATTTTAAAGAGAGATTTCACGAGAACGGCGATCAATCAAAAATGGGTGAGTGATCTGACGTACATTCCAACCCGTGAAGGTTGGTTGTATTTAGCGGTGGTTATCGATGTGCATTCACGTTCGGTTATTGGCTCGTCAATGAATAAAAGCATGAAACAAGATTTAGTGTGTGATGCGTTATTGATGGCGTTATTCAAACGAAAATATCCAAAGCAAGTGATTATACACTCTGATCGGGGCAGTCAATATTGTTCGAAAAAATATAGGGAAATCATCAAGCAAAACAAGCTGATTGGTTCAATGAGCAGAAAGGCTAATTGTTGGGATAATGCCATTGCAGAAAGTTTTTTCCATACCCTAAAAACGGAACTTGTGCATGTGAATGATTACACAACACGCGCTGAAGCAAGGCAAAGTCTTTTTCAGTATATTGAAGGCTATTACAATCACAGAAGAATGCATTCAGCTATTGACTACAAGACCCCTATTGCGCTTGAATGTGCTGCGTAAAATCGAAAAAAAATGTGTCCGGTAAAGTGAGGGAAGATCAAAACAATATTAAACAATTTGCAAGAATTTGTAGTAATTTAAATGAACATTTATATTCAAGATATATAGACCATCGGAAAATATTGGAAAATTTAGATCAATTTGAGAGAAATTATGAAAGATTAAAGAAATCAGGTTTGGAAAATTGGTCACAATATATCTTAATCATGTTAGAGTATCGGGCTGATTTTGATGCCGCATGTGATTGTTTAGAGAGCCTTAAATTATGTGTAGAAGGGTCTGTAAATAAGATTGTGTAAATGCGATAGTCAGGGAAAGGTCGTTAAAATTATACGGAGTCTTTGACTATGGCAATGAAAACCAATAAATTAGATCCACAGGTTGTGGAATATTTTCTCAAACATACCAAGACCGCATCTGATATTTTCGGTGATACTGGTTTGTTAAAGGAGTTAAAAAAGGCACTGACGGAGCGTATTCTGGAAGGGGAGCTGACGGACGCGCTGGGTTATGCAAAACACGAAGTGTCTGGCAACAATAGTGGTAATTCCCGCAATGGGCACAGCCAAAAAACGATCAAAACAACAGATGGCGAGATGACCATTGAGGTTCCTCGTGATCGTAACAATGAGTTTGTACCGCAATTGATTCCAAAACATCAAACCCGCTTTGATGATTTGGATGACAAAATTATGAGTCTTTATGCACGGGGTATGACTACCCGTGATATTCAAGATCAGTTGAAAGATTTGTATGGCACAACTATTTGTTCGAGTCTCATTTCTACAGTAACCAACGAAGTGATTGAAGAAGTGAAGGCTTGGCAAAGTCGTCCGTTGGACAAGGTGTATCCGATTGTGTATTTGGACGCTTTAGTGATTAAAGTGCAGCAAGATAAAAAGGTTATCAATAAGGCATTGTATTTGGCTTTAGGAATTAATATCGATGGGCAAAAAGAATTGCTAGGTATTTGGATTAGCCAAAATGAGGGCGCTAAATTCTGGTTGAATGTATTAACGGAGTTAAAAAATCGAGGCCTAGAAGATATCCTGATTTGTTGCGTTGACGGGCTAACGGGCTTTCCTGATGCGATTGGCGCTGTGTATCCTAACACTCAAGTACAGCTTTGCATTGTACACATGGTGCGGAATTCATTGCGCTATGTGGGTTGGAAAAAGAAAAAAGAAGTGGCCGCTGACTTAAAAGCTATTTATTCGGCCAGTACGGTTGAAGAAGCAGAATTGGCGCTGACGAGTTTCTCTGAGAAATGGGATGCTGAATTTCCCTCGATTGCCAAAAGTTGGTTGACTCATTGGGAGCGCATTGTGCCATTTTTTGCTTATCCGGCAGAAATTCGGAGGGTGATTTATACCACTAACGCTATTGAATCACTGAACATGAGTATCCGAAAAGTTATTAAAAATAAACGAGTTTTTCCGTCGGACGATGCCGCTTTAAAACAACTCTATTTAGGGTTAAAAAATATAGCCAAAAAATGGACCATGCCGATTCGAGACTGGGGTGCCGCCATGAATCGTTTTGCCCTTATGTTTGAAGATCGCCTGGCGGATTTTGTATAAAACTTAAAATTCATAAGAGAGGAAATTAATTTGAACGCAATGTAGTTTTTGATAAAATTAAAAAATCAGTTAACACAATGGCTGATTCATAATTCTGACTGACGCGATTTACACAAACTAATAAACAGTCCCGTGTAGAACTCTCGACTTGATCTGACAGTTGAGATTTATCGGACATATTTTCTGTCCGATAGATCGGATTCTAATTACTCCTCTACCAGTTGCGTGTCGTGATTACTGTGCGCCCGATGCGCGCCATGGAGAGCGAAGCGAAGGCGCGTATTCCGCGGTAGGCTCGGATTTTTTGCCGAGCGTAAGCGACTGCAAAAAATCTTTACGAGCCGTCAAGTCATTTGAGAGCCCGTGCGTAGTCGAGCCGTGAGGTCGCGGAGCGCGGGCGACGAGGACGTCCGCGGCTATTTAAGTTGTCGCGTATTGCGAGTCGATTATTGACAGGGATGGCAATAATCTATCACGAGCATCGCGACACGCTTGTTATTCAATTCATCTGCCGACACGCTTGGAATAGTTTTACATAGTTTATCTAATTCTTTTTCTTGTGCCAAATGCTTTGCATCAAGAAAAGTTTGCATGGGTGTTTTTCCATAACAACGCTCGCCGGAATGGGGCCTGACCTCATTATATGTTTTGATCCACGCATCAACGTCTTGTTGTAATTCTTCTAGGGGAAGTGTGTCGCGATGCTCGTGATAGATTATTGGCATCCCTGTCAATAATCGACTCGCAATACGCGACAACCTAAATAGCCGCGGACGTCCCCGTCGACAGCGCTCCGCGACCTCGCGGCCGACTGCGCACTGTCTCCAGATGACTCGACGCCGCCTACAGATTTTTGCCACTCGCTACGCTGCCTACGGAACTCCGTTCCTTCGGCACTCCGCTCTGTCAAAAATCGGCGGCTGCCGCGGAATACTCGCCATCGGCTTCGCCTCTCCATGGCTCGCATCGGAACGATATATTTTTTTTCGAAAAGCAACATCATAAAATTCTTGTTTAATCGTTTTATGAAAACGTTCACAAATACCATTGGTCTGCGGAGAACGTGCGCGTGTTTTCGAATGGTCAATGTCTTCAACTGCTAAATAAAGTTGATAGGCGTGGTTCTCAATTTTTCCACAATATTCCGTCCCGCGATCCGTGAGCATACGCAGCAATCGGATACCTTGCTCATTAAACCATGGCAATACACGTTCATTTAATAAATGAGCTGCCGTCATCGCTGTTTTCTCCGTGTATAACTTCGCAAAAGCGATTCTGCTATAGGTATCGACAAAAGTCTGCTCATAAATACGGCCAACGCCCTTCATCGTGCCAACATAATACGTATCCTGAGAACCTAAATAACCTGGGTGTTCTGTTTCAATCTCGCCGTGCGCTTCTTTTTCTCGTTTTGATTTTTCTAATGCTTGTCATTGTTCTTCCGTTAATAACATACCGTCTTGCGCCGATTTCGCTTCAAGCGCTTTTAGTCGCTTCTTAAAAGTCTCTAGATCATTACGTAGCCACACCGAACGAACTCCGCTGCTCGATACGATAATGCCTCGCGCCAGTAATTCATTGGCCGCACGTGCCTGACCTAACGCTGGGTTTTCAATAGCCAAAGCAATTACCGCTTCTTCTACATGTAACGGCACTCTATTTTTTTCATTCGGTTTCTTCTTACTCATATCATGGAGTGCTTCTTCGCCACCATTTTCATAAAGTGTTTTGAAACGGTAAAAACTGTCGCGTGAATAACCCATAACCTTGCAGGCTTGTGAAACATTTCCCAATTGTTTAGACAGCTCTAGTAAACCTAATTTGGGTTTGATAATCTTTTCGGATACACTGGTCATAATGACACTCCTCGTGTTGGTTGTTTAAGGTTGGTCAATTAAATTTTACTCTAACTGACCAGGAGTGTCAGATCAAGTCTGAAGGTTTACACATTATGACTTAAATGGTCATTCTGTGGGCTCACAAACATCATATGATTGTGCTGATGAGTACAAGAAAGCGCCTGGTCCTTAAATCACTCTCGGCTTGACGAGCTTCTCGAAGTCTTCGTAGGCGAGTTTGATTAATTCAGAGTGCGTGCCCGCGTTAAAGGCAATTTTTTTATCTTTGGTTAGGTCTTCGGTAACGTAGACATCCATATCGTATAAATTGCCAAACGGGGGCATGGCGCCTAATTCACAACCGGGGAATTTTTCTTGGAATTCAAACTCGCTTGCGAGTTCAACGTTTTTTCCGCCCGTGGCTTTTTGTACGTCACCAAAATTAACCTTTACGTGCGCGGGTAAAACGACCATCGCTAATTTCCCATCGACTTTAACGATGACGGTTTTTGCTAATTCTTTTGCGGATACGTGTGCAATTTCTGCGATTTCTTGTGCGGTATAAGCAGGTGAATGATTAATCGTGACGTATTTAACTTTATTTTTATCCAGGAAATCTTTTAATTTTTTGACAGTCATGACAAATCCTCCTGGGCTACACTTTTAATTATAGTGCAGCCAGAAGGGCTTTTCCTGCGTTACTTCGGTACGTCGTAGCGTCCCATCAGCTCTGCCTTAGCGAGAATATGGCCGCTCATCTCGGCTTCGATTTGTTTCTTGGTCGCACCTTGGTCCAAATTTAAAGTAGTATCCAAAGCATAGAGCTTGAAAAAATAACGATGAATTTTATCGGGTGGTTGCGGGCCGCCGTATTCGTTTTTCTTCCAACTGTTTTGCCCAACCTTAACGCCATTCGGCAAGTTTTTAATATTTTCTTCTAACTCGTGCACATTGGATGGAATATTCATTAAAATCCAGTGATCCCATGTGCCCATGGGTGCATCAGGATCATCAAAAATCAACACAAACGACCGATGCGCGCCATGGAGAGCGAAGCGAAGGCGCGTATTCCGCGGTAGGCTCGGATTTTTTGCCGAGCGTAAGCGACTGCAAAAAATCTTTACGAGCCGTCAAGTCATTTGAGAGCCCGTGCGTAGTCGAGCCGTGAGGTCGCGGAGCGCGGGCGACGAGGACGTCCGCGGCTATTTAAGTTGTCGCGTATTGCGAGTCGATTATTGACAGGGATGGCAATAATCTATCACGAGCATCGCGACACGCTTGTTTGTGCCGTGTGGTTCACCTTCCCATCGTAAATGCGGCGAAAGATTATCGTAATAGCGCGAATATTTATCCGGAATAATATCGCCATGGTCAAATGCAGGTGTAATTAACTTCATAGTACTCTCCTTGATTAAACGCCAAGTAACTCACGCATTTTTGCTTGAATCATATCGATCGCAATGCGATTTTCACCGCCACGCGGGACGATGATATCCGCATACCGCTTTGAGGGTTCGATAAATTGAAAATACATGGGTCGCACGGTTTTTTCATACTGATTTAAAACACCCTCTAACGAACGTGCGCGCTCAATGATGTCGCGCCGTAAACGTCGTATTAAGCAAATATCCAAGGGTGTATCCATAAAAATACGAATATCCATTAGTTTTCGTAAATGTTGTTCGACAAACAACAAAATACCTTCGAGCACCACGATGCGGTGTTGCCCAACCGTTTTAGTTTCTGTAAGTCTTTTGTGTTCCGTGTGATCGTAGCGCGGAACTTCGATTGAGTGGCCTTCTTGTAGCTGCACGAGATGTTTATGCAACAAATCATGGTCGAGTGAATTCGGGTGATCGTAATTAATCTTAGCGCGATCTTCAAAGGGCATATCGCCTAGGTCTTTATAATAAGAGTCTTCAGAAATCACGACGACTTGGTCAGAGCCCAACTCATTGACGATGGTATTTGCTAAAAGACTTTTGCCGGATGCCGAAGGGCCTGAGATGCCAATGATAATGATGTTGTTTTTCATCGAATACTTTTTCCTTTTAACAAAACATAGATGGCGCCTGTGCCGCCGTGTTTGGGCTTAGCAGAATGAAAGGCCAATATATCAGGTTGTTGGCGCAGCCATTGATTTAAAAAGTTTTTTAGCACAGGCCTGCCTTCTTTTGAAAAACGGCCTTTACCGTGAATAATACAGACCCAACGCTTGCCATCGTGGACACAGTTGTTGATAAACTCGCTTACTGTTTGTGCTGCTTCTTCAATGGTTTGGCGATGTAAATCGATATGTGCCTCAAGTTGAATTTGCCCGCGGCGTAATCGTTGAATCAGCTTGTGTTGAAGCCCACTTCGGGCAAAGTGTAATGTATCTTCGGCGCTTAGCCAATCCCCGGGGTCTGTTTTTTCGATCCATATCTCAGGTGAGCGAGGGTGCTGTAAAGCCGCTTTTCGGCGGGCAACGTGCGATGGTTCGCTGGATTTGCCTAGCGTTTTATGTTTGTCTTGCTTGAGAGGTTTGATACCCTTTACCGCATCACGAAATAATGCTTTATCTTCTGAAGAGATGGATCGTTTTTTGCTCATCATTGTATACTGTAGCACTCATGCCGCCTGGCTGCGAGTCGGTGTGTTACAATTGAAATAGGAGACAATTTATATGTCAGGTAACAGCTTTGGTAAATTATTTGTTGTGACCACCGCGGGTGAAAGCCACGGTAAGGCACAGCTTGCGATTGTGGATGGTTGCCCGCCTGGCATGGAACTTACCGAAGCCGATATTCAACACGATATCGAACGGCGCAAAACGGGCAAATCTAAATTTACTTCGCAGCGACGTGAGCCCGATGAAGTGAAAATTTTATCCGGTGTATTTGAAGGAAAAACAACCGGTACACCCATTGGATTGCTCATTGAAAATAAAGATCAGCGTCCGCGTGATTATTCCGATATTAAAGATGTGTTTCGTCCCGGACATGGTGATTATGCTTATTTTAAAAAATATGGTTTGCGTGATTACCGTGGTGGTGGGCGCGCCTCCGCACGCGAAACGGTTATGCGTGTTGCCGCTGGCGCCATCGCCAAAAAATATTTGAAAGAACATTGTGGTGTGATCATTCAAGCCTACACGGCGGCTGTGGGTGAGATTGTGGCGCAAGAAATTGATTTAAGCATAGTTGAAGATAATCCGTTTTTCTTTCCCGATAAAAATAAAATCAATGAGATCGAAACGTTTATTACCAACATTCGTCGCGATGGCGATTCCATTGGCGCTCGTGTCAATGTGATTGCTCAAGGTGTGCCTGTCGGGCTCGGTGAACCGGTGTTCGATAAGCTCGATGCAGACATTGCAAAAGCGATGATGGGTATCAACGCAGTAAAAGGTGTTGAAATTGGCAGTGGTTTCGATGTGATTCAGCAAAAAGGTTCACAACATCGCGACGAAATGACCCAAAAAGGATTTTTATCAGATCACTCCGGTGGTACACTAGCGGGCATTTCAAGTGGTCAAGACATTTTGGTGAGCATGGCGTTTAAGCCAGCGTCGAGTATTCGTGTTCCCGGCAAAACGCGCACCACCTCGGGGAAAGAAACCGAAGTTGTGACTACGGGGCGGCATGACCCTTGTGTGGCGATACGCGCGATTCCTATCGTCGAAGCAATGCTAGCGCTCGTGTTAATGGATCATTATTTGCGGCACAAAGCGCAAAATCTTTAGTTTCAGTAGGGCGGAGAAAAATAAATGACAGCTTATGATGTAGCTATTGTCGGTGCAACCGGTGTTGTTGGAGAAGCACTGTTAGAATTATTAGAAGCACGACAATTTCCTGTCGGAAAAATTTATCCATTAGCAAGCGAGCGCTCCGAAGGCAAAACAGTACGTTTTGCCGGAAAAACCAAGCGCGTTGGTAACGTCGCTGATTTTGATTTTTCTAAAGTGCAGTTTGCATTTTTTTCCGCGGGTGCAGCATGTTCAGCAGAATATGCTCCCAAAGCTGCCGATGCGGGTTGCATTGTTATCGACAACACTTCTCAATTTCGCTACGACAATGATGTGCCTTTGGTAGTGCCCGAAGTGAATCCTGGTGCGTTACGCTATTTTCGCGAACGTCATATTATTGCAAATCCTAATTGTTCAACCATACAGCTCGTCGTTGCCCTCAAACCGATTTATGATGCAGTAGGGATTACTCGCATTAATGTAGCAACGTATCAGTCAGTTTCAGGTGCGGGACAAAAAGCAATTGAAGAATTAGCGCATGCAACAGCAGAGCTTTTAAATGCCAAACCAGCCACTCCTAACATTTTCCCTGTGCAAATTGCATTTAATGTCATTCCGCATATCGATGAGTTTCAAGAAAATGGTTACACCCGCGAAGAAATGAAAATGGTGTGGGAAACACAGAAAATCATGGAAGATCCCCATTTAATGGTAAATCCAACTGCCGTGCGCGTGCCTGTTTTTTACGGTCATTCAGAAGCGGTTCACATCGAAACCGCCCAACCGCTCACGAGCGATCAAGCCAGGGCATTGTTGTCAGAAGCGCCGGGCGTTATTGTTGTTGATGAAGATAATACTTATCCCACACCCATTAGCCATGCCGCCAATGAAGATGCCGTTTTTGTGGGGCGCATTCGCAATGATATTTCGCACCCGAGCGGTTTAAATTTGTGGGTGGTGTCTGACAATATTCGCAAAGGCGCTGCGCTCAATGCCATTCAAATCGCTGAGCTTCTTATAAATGAAGATTTTTATCGCGATGAAGTAAATTTACATTAAGTGAATTTCAATTGCTTGGCTTACGTGATTGGCGTTACTGTTTTTCGGGAATCGCCCTCCTTGGCTGCTAAGTACTTCCATGGTACTTACGCCCGCAAAACAGTAACACCAAGTTCTCTGCCGCAATTGAAATGCTGTTTGAGAGTGGATGACTCAACGTAACTTCGTCATCCCGGAAATTTTGCATCAGGAAATGCAAAATTATCCGGCCGATGCGAGCCATGGAGAGGCGAAGCCGATGGCGAGTATTCCGCGGCAGCCGCCGATTTTTGACAGAGCGGAGTGCCGAAGGAACGGAGTTCCGTAGGCAGCGTAGCGAGTGGCAAAAATCTGTAGGCGGCGTCGAGTCATCTGGAGACAGTGCGCAGTCGGCCGCGAGGTCGCGGAGCGCTGTCGACGGGGACGTCCGCGGCTATTTAGGTTGTCGCGTATTGCGAGTCGATTATTGACAGGGATGCCAATAATCTATCACGAGCATCGCGACACACTTCGATCCAAACTGTTACCAGGGATGAGAAAAAAATCACGTCACATCTAGGTGCTATTTAATTAAAAATAATTTTCTCAATTAATATTATCTTAATAACCATCTTTTATACTGCATTTTTTTAAATCATTCTGAATATATTTAACTATTAAAATTTTAAAGAGAGCTTTAATTGATACCGACTTTATTAATTGATCTTAATTCAGTAATTTTTCTTAGATCATCAAAGAAAGAAGTAACGCTTCATTTGAGTCGTGGCTTCACGGAGTTGCTTGACTTGATGAAGAAAGACCTGGGTGATGAAGATGAATATACGCGTGTTCCGATAGGGTTTTTAGTAGAACAATGCCCTGAAGGGAGTGATAATTACAAATGCGCAGGAATTGGTGGATTTACTAGCGAAGAAATTTTACGAATAATAAATCATGAGCAAAAGCATTTTGAATTTGGGGAAGAGCATATTTTAAGTTTTAGTTGGCCCGGAACTCTTCCAGATTTTTCAGGTTTAAAGAGCATTGATGAAAATACTTATTTCCTTACTTCTGATTCACGCATGAGATTTCAATGTGAAAAGCAAAAGCAATGGACTGTGTTGGATGCTTATCCTTATGGAAAAATCTATGAGCCAGATCTTCTGGCACTGGATACTGTTCTAAGACAGAAGAAAGGAAAAGCCCATTCTTTTGTTGATGTTGATGATACGCTGTTATGGAGGGCGAGGAGTCAAGATAAAGAGACTGTTCTAAATCAAGCACCTATGAGGCTGTTGGGAAAAAATCCACAAGCAAAAAACTTTATTATAACAGCGCGTAAACCCACTTCTTCTGTTGGAGAGGTGGATTCTCCTCTATCTATGAAGAGCGTGATAACTGCATGTGAAAAAGAGGGGATTGTCTTTGAAAAAGTTTTTTATACATTGGACTTTGGATAAATTTATAAAAATAATTAAAAATTGCTTGACATAGAAACCGAAAAAAAATTTTACGTTGTAAACAACGTTTGTTCGAAAAAATAAAATAAGGAACAAACGATGTTAGCGACAGAAAAACTAAAACAATTCCGTACATTCCTCTACAACATCTTCCCCGCGCGACGCGATGCCAATATGAATTTACTCGATGCCCTTTCAAGCCATGGCCATCGCTGCAAAACACCCATAGAATTATGTGAATCGCCATACTTTGAACGTGAATACAGTAGTATTACCGATGCGATTAGCGATGGTTTGTCGGTAGCAAATTGTTGGGATAGCATGATGAAAATACAATATGAACATGTGAGTCATAGCGATGACCGTGTGATCATTATTGCGGATACGACACCACAGTCGCGTCAAAGTGCACACTGTGTTGAAGATCGCCATGTGGTTTACAGCCCTAATCCAGCACCGGGTAACAAACCGATTACCATTGGACATGAATATTCAACGGTATCACTATTGCCCAATGATGGTGCAGCTCAAGAAAAGCATTGGTTAGTTCCACTGGATACGAGGCGCGTTAAAAGCGATGAAAAAGGCAATGTAGTTGGGATGCAGCAAATTAACCGTTGTATTGCAGACTTAGCGCTTACTCATAAATTGGTGGTTAGCGTGGCTGATTCAAAATATGGTACAGAAGCTTGCCGTAAACTGGTTAGCGAAAATCCCAATTGGGTACATCTTTTCCGTTTTAACAGTACCCGTAATGTTTTCGCGCCCGCATCAATAGAAGATAATACCTCAGGAAGTATAAAACGCTATGGTGATGCGATGAAACTAAACGACAGCACGACTCACCGTGAATCCGATGAGATTGTGCAGCAACCCATTACAACCCGCAGTGGCAAAACTTACCAATTGGAGATTAAAATATGGCGTGACCAATTACTGCGTGGTTCAAAGCAATTTAAAGGATATGAGCATCCTGTTACTGTTGTGCAATTGGTTGCGGTTGATGCTAACGGTAAATCTTTATATAAAAATCCACTCTGGTTAGGACTCGCTGGTGAACGACGTAATGAAATCACAGCATTAGAAGCGTATCACTATTACGATAGACGCTATGACATTGAACACTACTTTCGTTTTGGTAAAGACAAACTGTTATTTGACCGATACCAAACACCGGATGTTAAGCACGAAGAAGATTGGTGGCGGATGACAGCATTAGCGTATACGCAACTTTATCTAGCGAGGAATCTTGCCCCGATTTTACCGAAAAAATGGGAGCGGTATTTGCCGAGCTTCCAAGTGGATAACGAACGATGCGCGCCATGGAGAGCGAAGCGAAGGCGCGTATTCCGCGGTAGGCTCGGATTTTTTGCCGAGCGTAAGCGACTGCAAAAAATCTTTACGAGCCGTCAAGTCATTTGAGAGCCCGTGCGTAGTCGAGCCGTGAGGTCGCGGAGCGCGGGCGACGAGGACGTCCGCGGCTATTTAAGTTGTCGCGTATTGCGAGTCGATTATTGACAGGGATGGCAATAATCTATCACGAGCATCGCGACACGCTTGAAACCATCAATAACTGCGACCCCTTCACAAACGCAACGGGGTTTTTCTACGGTGCTTGATACCGTTGGCACGCCTGCTAATCTCTGCAAACCACGCGGTAATCCGCAAGGCAGAACCAAAGGTGATACGCAGGGGAAACGCACGCGACATCCTGCTATTTTCAAAAATAGCAACTCAAAAATTAAAACGATTCAGAGGACTGAAGAAAAGACGCAAAACTCAGACCCTGAAAAAATAGAGGATTTGATTGGGATAGTAAAATCATGGTTGGATAAAATAAATTTTACACCTGAGAAATTCTACGAATTGCTGCAAAAAACAGGTTAAGATTTAGAAACTCACATTTTTTGATTATTGTCCTAACTGGCAAGGGATTTTATTTATCCAAAGTCCAATGTGTTGAAGATCGCCATGTGGTTTACAGCCCTAATCCAGCACCGGGTAACAAACCGATTACCATTGGACATGAATATTCAACGGTATCACTATTGCCCAATGATGGTGCAGCTCAAGAAAAGCATTGGTTAGTTCCACTGGATACGAGGCGCGTTAAAAGCGATGAAAAAGGCAATGTAGTTGGGATGCAGCAAATTAACCGTTGTATTGCAGACTTAGCGCTTACTCATAAATTGGTGGTTAGCGTGGCTGATTCAAAATATGGTACAGAAGCTTGCCGTAAACTGGTTAGCGAAAATCCCAATTGGGTACATCTTTTCCGTTTTAACAGTACCCGTAATGTTTTCGCGCCCGCATCAATAGAAGATAATACCTCAGGAAGTATAAAACGCTATGGTGATGCGATGAAACTAAACGACAGCACGACTCACCGTGAATCCGATGAGATTGTGCAGCAACCCATTACAACCCGCAGTGGCAAAACTTACCAATTGGAGATTAAAATATGGCGTGACCAATTCCTGCGTGGTTCAAAGCAATTTAAAGGATATGAGCATCCTGTTACTGTTGTGCAATTGGTTGCGGTTGATGCTAACGGTAAATCTTTATATAAAAATCCACTCTGGTTAGGACTCGCTGGTGAACGACGTAATGAAATCACAGCATTAGAAGCCTATCACTATTACGATAGACGCTATGATATTGAACACTACTTTCGTTTTGGTAAAGACAAACTGTTATTTGACCGATACCAAACACCGGATGTTAAGCACGAAGAAGATTGGTGGCGGATGACAGCATTAGCGTATACGCAACTTTATCTAGCGAGGAATCTTGCCCCGATTTTACCGAAAAAATGGGAGCGGTATTTGCCGAGCTTCCAAGTGGATAACGAAAAACCATCAATAACTGCGACCCCTTCACAAACGCAACGGGGTTTTTCTACGGTGCTTGATACCGTTGGCACGCCTGCTAATCTCTGCAAACCACGCGGTAATCCGCAAGGCAGAACCAAAGGTGATACGCAGGGGAAACGCACGCGACATCCTGCTATTTTCAAAAATAGCAACTCAAAAATTAAAACGATTCAGAGGACTGAAGAAAAGACGCAAAACTCAGACCCTGAAAAAATAGAGGATTTGATTGGGATAGTAAAATCATGGTTGGATAAAATAAATTTTACACCTGAGCAATTCTACGAATTGCTGCAAAAAACAGCTTAAGATTTAGAAACTCACATTTTTTGATTATTGTCCTAACTGGCAAGGGATTTTATTTATCCAAAGTCCAAAACACAGTGTGCACTTTGACGCGACTGTGGTGTCGTATCCGCAATAATGATCACACGGTCATCGCTATGACTAACATGTTCATATTGTATTTTCATCATGCTATCCCAACAATTTGCTACTGACAAACCATCGCTAATCGCATCGGTAATACTACTGTATTCACGTTCAAAGTATGGCGATTCACATAATTCTATGGGTGTTTTGCAGCGATGGCCATGGCTTGAAAGGGCATCGAGTAAATTCATATTGGCATCGCGTCGCGCGGGGAAGATGTTGTAGAGGAATGTACGGAATTGTTTTAGTTTTTCTGTCGCTAACATCGTTTGTTCCTTATTTTATTTTTTCGAACAAACGTTGTTTACAACGTAAAATTTTTTTTCGGTTTCTATGTCAAGCAATTTTTAATTATTTTTATAAATTTATCCAAAGTCCAATTCATAGATTTTAACAAATTAGTGTCCGGTAATTTAGGGGAAGATTAGATGATGAAGATGATGAAGATGATGAAGAAGAAAACCTGGGGGCTCCTTTGATGCCAGTGGGGCTTGGTAATAGTAGCGATGGTTGAATTCATTAAAAGTATTTACGGTTGTGTTGAGTAGGGTAGTGGCAAAATAGGGTGACTATGTGTGCTCGATGCGGAGCTTCATTTATGGATAGAAAAATAGAATAATGTAACGATTGAGTTGTAGCGCCTTGAGCGTACGCTAGGTGAAAAGACTCATCGGCGGCGCTTCAAAGAAGTTCGTTGGATTTTTATTGTTTTAAATCAATAGATTACAGGATTGCGCCCCGTCGGGGCCTGTCTTTTAGTTGAAGGATCAGTAATTTATTGTATAATGCATGACTTAGAGGACACTTCTCGGGGGCTATCTGCTGCACTGGCATGCGCAACAGCCACTAGCAAATGACACCCTTCAACTCGCTGTTGGTTATCAGTCCAGAATAAGAAACATGAATTTGCACGATAAAAAAATTTTAGTGACGGGTGCAGAGGGATTTATTGGATCGCACTTGGTAGAGCGGCTCCTCGAATTGGGGGCCAACGTCCGCGCTTTTGTCTTATATAATTCGTTTAATTCCTGGGGTTGGCTCGATACGCTGCCAAACGCTATTAAAAATGAATTAGATGTGGTGACCGGCGATATTCGTGATCCACACAGTGTCCGACAAGCGATGCAAGACTGCGACACTGTGCTTAATTTAGCCGCATTGATCGGAATTCCTTACTCTTACCAGGCGCCTGATAGCTATATCGAAACCAATGTTAAAGGCACGCTCAATATTTTGCAGGCGGCACGCCATGCAGATGTTACCCAAGTAATTCATACCTCCACCAGCGAAGTCTATGGCAGTGCACAGTACGTGCCGATTTGTGAAAAGCATCCGCTTTGCGGTCAGTCACCGTATTCTGCGTCTAAAATAGCAGCCGATCAGTTGGCGCTTTCTTTTTATCACACGTTTGATTTACCGGTGAGTATCATTCGCCCTTTTAATACCTATGGCCCCAGACAATCGGCTCGTGCTGTTATCCCGGCAACGATTATACAGATCATGGAAAAACCCGATGATATCAAACTCGGAAATTTATATCCGACGCGTGATTTTAATTATGTCGAGGATACCGTCAATGGTTTTGTGGCGGCTTTAGCAAGTGATCGCGGAATTGGTGAAGTCATTAATATTGGTAGTAACTTTGAAATTAGCATTGGTGATACGGTAGAGCTTATTGCGGAATTAATGGGGCGATCGATTAACGTAAATGCCGATCAACAACGCGTGCGTGCGAAAAAGAGCGAAGTCGATCGTTTGTATGCCTCCAACGCAAAAGCGAAAGAAATATTAAATTGGTCGCCGCACTATGCGGGTCTCGATGGGTTTAAAAAAGGGTTGCAGAAAACGATTGAGTGGTTTACGAACCCCGATAACCTTAAGCGTTATAAAGCATCTTGCTACAATTTATAAAGTTATGGAAATGATGATGAGTGTCACTGATTTAAATATTCAGTTAGCGTCGGCAATTAAGCAACATATGCCTCCAGGATTTTCTGTGAAGGCGCTTCATGAGCCCTGTTTGCGCGGAAATGAATCGCGTTACGTGCAAGAGTGCATTGATACCAACTGGGTGTCTTCTCTTGGTAAATTCGTCGATCGCTTTGAAGAGAAATTGGCTGAATATACCGGCGCACGTTATGCCATTGCAACGGTTAATGGCACGGCTGCATTACATATTGCATATCAACTTGCAGGTGTTCGTGCAGATGATGAAGTGTTATTACCGAGTGTGACATTTATTGCGACTGCGAATGCTGTTCGTTACTGCGATGCTATTCCACATTTTGTTGATACCGGTGTTAATCATCCTAATGTGTGTCCTCAAAAATTAAAAGACTATCTAAATGATATTGCCGAAATAAAATCGGGCGTTTGTTACAATAAAAAAACGGGCCGTGTCATACGCGCGCTTTGTGTGGTGCATATTTTAGGGCATCCTGCTGATCTCGATGAAATTAAGAATATTTGTGAGCACTATCATCTCACGATGATTGAAGATGCTTCAGAAGCGTTGGGTTCTTTTTATAAAGGCACACACGTTGGGCATGCGGGTCTTATGGGTACGCTGAGTTTTAATGGTAATAAAATTGTTACCACAGGTGGGGGCGGTGCGTTATTAACGAATGATCCTGATATTGCCTCTCGAGCAAAACACCTAACCACCACAGGCAAAGTGCCGCGTCATCGTGAAATGGTTTATGATTGTGTTGCCTACAACTATCGTTTACCAAACATCAATGCCGCAATGGGCTGTGCGCAATTAGAAACGTTACCGAATTTTTTAGCAAAGAAGCGAGAATTATTACGTTGTTATCAAGCGGCCGTTGCCGAAATAGATCACGTGGAATTACTGGTAGAGCCTGACAACACACACAGCAATTATTGGTTACACGCCTTAGTGTTGGATCGCGATGATCGCGATGATGTGTTAGCGGCGCTTCATCAAGAGGGGATAGATGCTTGGCCAATTTGGCAATTAATACATACGTTGCCAATGTATCAACACTGTCCGCAGATGAACCTTAATAATAGTGAGCAGTGGATGAGCCGTTTAATACGATTACCGAGTGGTGTCTCCTTTTAACAGAGAAACTTAACAATGACTTTACGTAAGATATCCATTGTAACAGGAGCAAGATCAGAGTACGGCTTGCTCTATTGGTTGATGCGTGAAATCAAAAACGATCCAGAACTGACACTCCAAACTATTGTTACGGGCGCACACTTATCGGCCGAATACGGTATGACATATCGTGATATTGAGGCAGATGGTTTTGTGATCGATGAAAAAGTCGATATCTTATCATCAGATAACAGTGCATCCGGTATTGCAAAAGCAGTGGGCCAAGGGGTAATTGGCTTTACAGATGCTTATACACGATTAAAACCAGGCCTAGTTGTTTTGCTGGGTGATCGCTTTGAATCATTGGCCGCTGCGCAAGCGGCATTGTTGCTACATATTCCCATTGCACATATTCATGGTGGAGAAGTGACGCGCTTAGCCGTCGATGAATCGATTCGCCATGCCATTACTAAAATGGCGCAACTGCACTTTCCAGCGGCTGAGCCTTATCGTCAGCGCATTTTACAAATGGGCGAAAATCCACGCTCCATATTTAACTATGGTGCGCCTGGCCTGGATCATATTATGCGAAGTGAGCAACTCTCAAAAGAAGCGCTGCAAAAAAAACTCGGATTGCATTATGGTCCCGTAAATTTTTTAATTACGTATCATCCGGTCACGTTGGATTCGACTGCTTCAATTCAAGAATTGCACGCATTATTAGCGGCGTTGAAAGAGTTTCCTGACGCAGGGCTTTTTTTCACGATACCGAATGCCGATGAGGGTTCACGTGTTATTCGCGAAATGATAGAACAATTTGTTGCTGAGGACACAAAGCGGCGTTTTTTATTTAACGCTTTGGGTACCGTTAATTATTTAAGTTTAGCACGCGTCGTAGACGCGGTAGTCGGTAACTCATCGAGTGGTCTAATTGAAGTGCCTTATGTCAAAACACCGACAATAAACATAGGTGAGCGCCAAAGCGGAAGATTATTAGCGTCATCTGTGATTAATTGCCGGGGAATTGCAACGGATATTATTAATGCTATTCATAAAGCGCTGTCTCCTGCTTTCCAGCAAACATTGCAGAATATTCATTTGCCTTATGGAAAGGGTGATGCTTCTGCTAAAATCAAGGATACGCTAAAAAAAGTTTCACTTAAAAACCTGACCATTAAACCGTTTGTGGATATTCAACCAACGCCTAAACGTGCCAACGATCGTGCGTTAATGATTGCAGAAATTGGCGTCAATCATAATGGTTCGATGGAATTGGCTTATCAGCTCATTGATCAGGCAGCGAGTGCTGGAGCTGATGTCATAAAATTTCAGACGTTTACCGCAGAAACGTTAGTCCGTATGGATGCACCGAAAGCGGATTACCAACAAAAAATGACGGGCGATGGTTCACAATATGAAATGTTAAAGCGCTTAGAATTAACCCGTGAAGATCAAAAAAAATTAAAAAACTATTGTCAGCAACATGATGTGGAATTTTTAAGTTCGCCATTTGATGTGGCGAGTGTGAACTGGCTAACGCAAGAATTAGGTTTGAAACGACTGAAAATAGGTTCCGGTGAAATTACCCATGGGCCATTATTGCTTGCTGCCGCGCGCAGCGGTTGCGATATTATTTTATCAACGGGCATGTCAACGCTAGCTGACATTGAGCAAGCGTTGTCTGTGTTAGCTTTTGGATATTTGAACTGGCAAGAACCTTCGCGTGCATCATTTGAAAAAGCTTATGCCGATGAAAAGGGACAAAAATTATTAAAAGAGAAAATTACGTTATTGCATTGCACGTCACAATATCCGGCGCCGTTTGCCGACATCCATTTACTCGCATTAAATACACTGCGCTCTGAGTTTGGATTAGCGGTTGGTTATTCGGATCACAGTGTTGGTACGGAGGTAGCGATTGCTGCCGTGGCATTGGGTGCAAGCGTCATTGAAAAACACGTCACTCTCGATAAAAACTTGTCGGGTCCAGATCATCAAACATCACTAACCATAGCTGAATTTGCCGACATGGTGAAAGCTATTAGACACGTAGAGCTCGCGATTGGGCAGCCTCGGAAAAGGGTGACCAACAGTGAGCGCAATACCCAACGGGTGGCAAGAAAAAGTCTTGTAGCGAGCAAGAAAATCAATAAGGGTGAACGATTCAATACCGATAATGTTACGGCTAAACGACCCGCAGATGGTTTGTCTCCGATGCAATATTGGGACTTATTAGAAAAAAAAGCCGAAAAGAATTATCAGCCTGATGAGGTGATCGAACTACTGATAAAAGACGTAATTATCATTGGTGCCGGTGGGCACGCTAAAGTGATCATCGATCTTATTCGACAGCTCCCATCGTTTAATATAATAGGTGTCACCGATAAACATCACGGCATGACCGAGTTTATGGGTTGCAAAGTGCTGGGCGATGACAGCGTTATCGAAAATTATGATCCTAATAAAATAGGTTTGGTTAATGCGGTTGGACGCACGGCTAGTAATGTATTAACGACTCATATTTATCAGACGTTTTCAAAAAAGAATTACCAATTTGTGACGTTGCAGCATCCATTAAGTTACGTCAGCCCAGATGCACATCTGGGTCAAGGCGCACACGTTATGGCGGGCGCTATTATCCAGCCTGGCGCTAACATTGCTGATGACGTTATTATTAACACGAAAGCATCGGTTGATCACGATGCGAGTATAGGTGCGCATACGCATGTTGCCCCCGGGGCTACCCTGTTGGGTGGCGTAGTTATCGGAGCGCAATGTTTAATTGGTGCTGGCGCAACTATTTTACCTAACATACACATTGGCAATGGTTGTATAGTTGGAGCAGGGGCGGTAGTTGTCAATCATCTTCCGGATGGTGCTCGGGTTACCGGGGTGCCAGCAAAAAGTAAGCTGGAGAATTAAGATATGAAAAATTGGCGTGACGTATTATTAACTCCAGAGACTTCTATTATGGAGGCCATGGCTGTCATTGACAAATCTTCTCTACAAATAGGCATCGTTGTCGATGAGAATCAATGTTTATTGGGAGTCGTCACGGATGGTGATATCCGGCGTGCGCTTTTGAAAAAAATGAGTCTGAGTGCTTCGGTTGCGCTTATCATGAATAAGCATGGTCACGTAGCGAGCGTGCATGATAAAAAACCGGAGATTTTTCGAAAAATGCAGGAGTTACACGTCCATCATATGCCTATCGTTAATGACGACGGTAAAATAGTCGACCTCGAAACCTTGGATCATTTAATTCGCCCAGAAAGGTTAGAGAATACGGTTGTGCTGATGGCCGGTGGTTTGGGTAGCCGCTTGCGTCCTCTAACGGATGATTGCCCAAAACCATTATTGAAAGTGGGTGATAAGTCCATCGTTGAAATTATTATTGAACAGTTGGCTGAGCAGGGTTTGTTGAACATTTTTATTATCATAAATTATAAAGGTGATATGATTGCTGACTATCTTAAAGATGGTAGTCAATTTGGTGTGAATATACGTTATATTCGTGAAGAAGAGTATCTTGGCACAGCGGGTGGGTTGGCTTTATTGCCTCTGGATGAGATCACGATGCCGTTTTTTGTGATGAATGCTGACTTGTTAACGAGTGTGAATTATAGGCGCTTGCTTGAGTTTCATATGATGAAAAAAGCCCAGGCGACTATGTGCATCAAGCAATACCATCATGAAATTCCATACGGTGTGGTTGAAAATAACGAAAGTGACTTCATGTCAATTCATGAAAAACCGATACAAACGTATTTTGTTAATGCCGGTATTTATGTGCTCGATCCTATTTTAATACAATCCATTCCGTCAAAACAATCATATGATATGGTGCATTTATTTAAAGATTCATCTGAGCGAAATCATAAATTATGCACGTTTCCAATCTATGAGGATTGGAAAGATATTGGATATCCTGCGGATTATCAGCAAGCTGTTCATCGGCATAAAAAAGCAATAAAAGCGAGTTAGTTAATGAATCTAGAAAATCTAAATGTATTAGTGTTGTCACCTGGGGAATACTCCCATATTTTGAAAAAAGTGTTGCTAGCTGCTCATCGTGATTATGCCTGGAATATTTCTATTTTAAGTCAAATAAAAAATGATACTAAGTTTGCTGATATAACGAGCTCGCCAGAACAGATCGTCGTGATTCCTGATTTTCAAAAAACACAAGATTGGGAAAACGATCCTGCGGAAGTTAAGGCTGTCGAAAAAATCATGCATGATTCCCAAAAATCCTCTCATATAGCGTTAAATCGGATTTTGTTATCTTTTGAACGAAGCTTAGGGCGTGCATACAGTAAAGACCAATACTATTGGCCGGAGAATAAACAGGCTAAAAGAGTCTTAAAAAATAAAGATTATGCCCAACTTTTATTAATGCGCATGTTTGGATTCGCTTATCATACCCTACGTGAAAAAAAACCGAATCTTTTGCTTGCGGGCCCGCCTGGTAGCCTCAACTTAGTTTTTTACGTGGTGTCAAAGCATCTTAAAGTGCCTTATGTGGGTTGTTTGTTGTCGAATGTGAATTCGGATTGCCATTGTTGGTCAACTGAGTTGGAATGCTTTAACGAAAAAGTGAATGCAGAATATGAACGGAAACTCCAGACAGGAGAAAATCCAAAGGAGTCTACATTAAATTATTTGCAAGATTTTAGGTCTAAACCAGAGCCCCAGCCGCTCTATAAAATTAAATGGTCAGAAAAACATTATAGCTTATCTTTACGCAAGATTAATAAGGCAATATTTGATTTATGTTTATACCGACTCGTTCCTATCGTAAAACGTATTTCTGTCACAAATCTTAAACCATTTTGGTCTGCTGTATTGGATCTTTATAGATGCTATTTTTTATCGCACACACAACAAAAATTTTTTCACACTTTCAATGATAATCAGCTAGCTCAGATGAAATACATTTATTATTGCTGCTCACAAGCTCCTGAATTTGTGATTAATGTGCGAGCAACCAAATGGTATAACCAAGCGAATACGATAAAAATGCTGAGCTACAACTTGCCAGCAGGGTATCAGTTATTGGTACGAGAACATCGTAACAACTGTGGTAGAAGGTCGACAGCGTACTGGCGCAACATTGAGAGACTGCCGAATACCTACTTGGTTGATCCTTTAGATGATCAATATAAATATTTAAAAAACTCTGACCTCATTGTTACGATCAATGGTACGACGGGTTTTGAGGGGTTATTATTAAAAAAACGAGTGATGACACTGGATCGCGCATTTTATAGTAGGTTAGACGACATGGTTTCTAGGTTCGATGCTAATAGTGATTTAGGGGCAACGCTATTAGAATTACTTGATTCTTCGTGCAACCATGATGATCATAAATTAGCATTATTTATTGATGCTGAGCGCGATACAACCATCGAGGATTCTGCAGATCCCGAAGTTGAAATTAATTACATCAAAGGATTGTTGACAAACTATTATGATAAACAATAAAAAAATTCTAGCAGTCATTCCGGCGCGTGGTGGTTCAAAGCGACTACCCCGAAAAAATATTCTTCCTTTTAATGGGAAGCCATTGCTAGCTTGGACAATAGCAGCAGCAAACCGATCGAAATATTTGGATAAAATTATTTTCTCTTCCGAAGATGACGAAATTATAGAAGTTGCTCGGAAATACAAGGTTGAAATTCCCTACAAGCGTCCAGATGAATTGGCGGCAGATCATGTGACCGCTTCAGAAGTCGTGTTGCATGCGCTCTCGGAATTTCCAAACTATGATTTTGTTGTACTCCTGCAAACGACATCACCGTTGCGAACTGCGCAAGACATTGATAATGCCATTGAGCGTTGTGTGTTGTCTGGAGCAGCAAGCTGTGTGTCCGTCATAAATCTCAACGATCATCCTAGATGTATTTATAATATTAACAAGATGGGAAGATTGCTCAAGCCTCAATTAAATCAAGAAGAAGAGTCCATTGTCCGCTTGAATGGAGCAGTTTACGTTTCTGAAGTTGGCCGTTTTAATGAGCGTAAAAATTTTGTGGATGAGGAAACAATCGCTTATTTAATGCCTCCATCACGCTCTATTGATATTGATACTGCATTTGATTTTTCCGTTGCGGAGAAATTAGCTGAAATGAATGGATTAAATTGATGGCAATTCGTGAAGCTGAATATGCCTGGCCCGACGCGAGCGTGCCAGGAAAACTTGAGTTTGTATATCCTGTCAGTGAAACCCAAAAAAAAATCATCTTTGACACTCTTGAAAAAGAAGCGAATCTCCAAGAGTTAAAAAGCGCGTCGCTTTCGGCGTTGCAGCCAGTGAATGGGCTCGTTGGAAAATATCAACTTACTTTGCATAATGAACACTACTTTGTTTCTGTTTCTGAAAGGAAGCGAGGTTTCGATGAAGAAAAACAGGTAATCGACTATCGATGCGCGCCATGGAGAGCGAAGCGAAGGCGCGTATTCCGCGGTAGGCTCGGATTTTTTGCCGAGCGTAAGCGACTGCAAAAAATCTTTACGAGCCGTCAAGTCATTTGAGAGCCCGTGCGTAGTCGAGCCGTGAGGTCGCGGAGCGCGGGCGACGAGGACGTCCGCGGCTATTTAAGTTGTCGCGTATTGCGAGTCGATTATTGACAGGGATGGCAATAATCTATCACGAGCATCGCGACACGCTTGTGGTTACATTGAGCCTATGTCCTGTTAATCACTTAATCGGGGGTTCAAATCCCTCCCGGGGAGCCAATTAAATCAATAACTTACCTAACAACCTGAAGGTTTCCATATCCCCGAGGTGGGGAAATTGTGGGACGCAGTTTTTTCTTTCGGCTGCGAACAGGGAACAGCACGACCGCACGCGCATGCGCAAGGGTCACGCAGTGACTTGCGAAGCCCTTGCGCATGTGACCGGTCGTGCTAAGCAGAAAGGAGCAGGAAGGAAGAAAAGAAGGTGGACAGGCAAGATTAAAAAAACCAAATCCACCTAACTCACCCTAGAATTTAGAAAATTAAAAACATAGTGTAAATCTTTTAATATTTTATCAATCTGAAATCATCATTATCAATCATAACCAGTTTGTAATTGCCACCTTGCACGAAAACTGTTTCAACTAAATCTATCAAGTTATTCAACTTCACTTTATCATATTTACCATCATCAAATTGAATACTATCCTCCAATTTAATGTGTTCCATTATAATGCTCACATTACCGGTATAGCTCTTTAAGAGAGCACCATAAATTTTCTTATCATCCACCTGGTGCTCTCCCCAACTAGCCTTTACCCCATTATCATTAAAAGGACTATGCTCTGCCTTTAAATCATCTTCAAGACAGGACACCAGCCATGCTTTAACCTTGTCTTTATTCACATGATCATCCCCAATTGCTTCAAACTGGCTGACGTGGACATCTCCCTCAGGAAACCGTGCAATAATATCTAAAGTGCCGCCCATTGCCTCAATATAACGACGCAGCGTAGAAATATACATATCCGTCTGCTTTTCAAGACGTGAAATGCTACCTTGCTTTTTTTCTAACGCACTTGCCAATTGCTCCTGACTTAATCGCCTTGCTTGTCGTAACTCATGCAAAGGCATTGCTGCAATCATATCTGCCGTTTTTTTTGCCGCTTGCTTTTGTGCTTTTGGCGATAATTTTTTTCTTAAATCTCGAAATGATTTTGTCATGAGTACACCTCTCCTTTCATTTCTTCCAAATGCTGATCATATAAATCGTCCGCCATTGGGATATTTTTTTCATACCAATTTTCCTTTCCAGTCTTGTTTCCACCAATTAACAAAATAGCAGACCGTCTAGGATCAAACGCATATAAAATACGATAAGGCTTCCCTCGATGTTGAACACGCAACTCCCGCATATGACCATGCCTTGATCCTGAGATGCCCGATGAATGTGGAAACCGCAAACCGGGTCCAAACTGTTCCAACAATCCCACCGTTGCCGTCACATCAATTTGCTCAGCCTCATTTAGCTGATCCCACCATGCACCAAACTCGTCTGTATATTCGACCTCCCACATTAGCAGCATATCTCCTTTAACTAATTAAAATATAGCTTATATGTTATATATATGCAAATACATATGCATGTTAAGTGATATGAATGAACCGCAGCTTAAGCCCGCGGGACTTTTGCGGGACCTAGGATCAACTTGGTATCGCGCATAGGAATAATAGAAAAGCGACATAGGCTGCTTCAAGTGTTTGATTTTAAAAGATAAAACCAGAAGGAGAAAATTTTTCTTCCAAAATTAACCCATTGATTTATAGTCGCTTTCTCCTTCATATTCTCAACCATTCTTGAGTGACTGTTGCCAATCCCAACGGGCTAAACACTGGTCGACAAATTGACTGCTTTCTATTCCGCAAAATTCATAATACCCAAGCATATTAATATGAACCCAAGCACCGGGGGATAGGACAATCAGTAAATCCTTTTCTTCTTGTGTTTTCCCATTAAGATAGAGGTGATTTAGAATATAGGTGTTGTAATACAAAATGACCGCGGCCACTAAACGGCTGCATTGATCCCAAATCATCATTTCCGCTTCGCTTTGCCCCCGAAATTTTCCGCCGTTGAGTAATGTGATGGCTCGATACAAATTATTATAAGCTTCCCCTCGATTAAGTGCACATTCAATGGCATGGCGAAATAGTTTGCTATCTAAATAACGCAGAATGAATTCGGAACGTACGATATGATTGTAATGCGTGAATGCCAATTTCGTTTTGCTGCGATAGTTTCCCGACGACATTTTGCCAATCACAATGCTGGGAATGGCTTCACCGGTTAATATCGACACTAACATACGTTGCATGTTGTCCCAATCGTGAATGATGTAATTTTTATTAATCATTTTATCAGGACGAATAATCATGTCGTTATATTCAGCATGATAACCCATGCCCCATAGCATTTCATTATGCGGTTTTGGAATACGTGGTGCGTATAGTAAATCGGTTAAATCAAATAAAGCAAAGTTGAGAGGGTTCATCCCGTGTCTATCAGTGGATGCACGTTCTAATTTAAATGCTTGTGTATTTTGATGATGCATCACTTCAAAAGTGAAGTTTCCTTCATACTCATTTGAACTGATTAATCGACTGGCTAATGAAAGATAATTGAAGATAACATTATAAGCGGAAACGCCGGCATCTTTGCCTAAAAACTTTGGTGAATGGCGTGCTGCAATATTTTGTATACGTGTCCCCAGCTTTAACCCATCTAAGCTTGCATGATGTTTTCCATCAATATTATTGTGCTTAAATATTTCTAACTTTTCTATGGCAATATTAATCAGATGAACCGCCTGTGTTAATGTCTCCATTCGTACATACGCATTTTCTGCGGTGAGTAATGCAGATAAATTTAAATCACAGACTTCAGCCATACCACGCACTCCTATACGGATCGCATTCGCTAATACGACTGGTGAAATTAATGTCCAATCTTGTTGCTGTTTAGTCGAGCGTGGTAAAATGGAATCAAATACGCGTGAGAATTTAATTTTATCATCCGAAAACTGTAACACATCCGATGCGCGCCATGGAGAGCGAAGCGAAGGCGCGTATTCCGCGGTAGGCTCGGATTTTTTGCCGAGCGTAAGCGACTGCAAAAAATCTTTACGAGCCGTCAAGTCATTTGAGAGCCCGTGCGTAGTCGAGCCGTGAGGTCGCGGAGCGCGGGCGACGAGGACGTCCGCGGCTATTTAAGTTGTCGCGTATTGCGAGTCGATTATTGACAGGGATGGCAATAATCTATCACGAGCATCGCGACACGCTTGAACAATGCTGCGTTTTGGGAAAGATGCAAATAAACTGTCATTGGGATCGGATGCTTGCTAAAGCGGACGGAGTCGCCAAACTAATTCACCCTGTTTATTTGGCTTTAATAAAATATCTAAATTGTCACCATTGCGAATATCGGCGTTGACCTTTTGATACAGTTGCTTCAACGTGTATTATTTTTCCTGTAATAGTGTATTGGGTGCATCACGTAGTTTAGGGTAGGGCAGTGATTGCAATAATTTAGATTTATCTTTTTTCCATTTTGGCAGTTTAATGAAATTATCTTCAATGGCTTTATGTTTGATAGAATGCTCTAATACCAGCTTATTAGTTTCGATATGATGTGCCAACTGCTTATACAATAAGAATTCAAGCCTTTTTGCATGAATGACACCATCGTGAACAATATAAGAGAAATCTTCCTTTGATTTCTTTACCCAATCGATGAGATAAGGTGGTGCGCTGATGATGTTATCAACACCAACATTTTGTTTCATAAACGTGACCACCTCTTTAAGCATATCGTTTCTTACAATTGAGATATCTAAATTCAGAAAAAGTGGCCTGAGATTCAACGCAATGCAATGTGCATTCTGATCGATGTACAGCCAGAACAACAAGTGTTTATCGAGTTTGTCACTTAATAGAATCTGCGCAGTGCTCGCTAATTCTGATTCGGGAACACAACGGAACAATTTCGACTTAGGGATACTGGTTTTATGTTTATCGTTTTTGATCACCATGAGTAAATCATGTACCTTTTGACGCACCGTTTGTAGTTCGTCAATAAATTTCGCAGCTTCATTATTGGCTTCAGATTTGGCTTTAGCCGTGTAATCTAAGGTGCGTTTTCGAAAGGCTTCGAGCAAATTATCATTGATGATTTGAAACCGGCTATAACTGTAACACAATAAATACAGATGGATCGTATCCGAATTTAATTGTTTCAAGCGTGCCCCGTTATAGTAATTGATAAGGCTTGCATAGTAATCAATGGTGGCGGCAGGGAGATTGAGTTTTGGCAATACTACTTTAGCAATAAAGAATACGGCTTTTAGTTGCTCGTGTTTATCCAATTCCTTATGAATATCCGTCGTGTTGAATTGCTTCATGTCTTTTCGAATGCTGACGATGCAATTTTTTTCATCGGTTTTGTTCAGCAACGACAAGACAAGCTCGCGTTGTACTTTATTGGTATATCGGTAATAGGCTTTAATGATTCGAAAGTGTTCATTATTCCAAATGCGTGTGACACAATCTTGTATCGTGGTGAGCGCAGGAATGGCGATATTTTCTTTGATAAGCAAATTCAATAGTGCTTTGCATAATTGGCGTTGCCTTGGATAAAGGGGCGCTTGTTTCTGTAAGATTGCTATGATTGTTTCAGATTTTTGGCCTCGAAAGCGGGAAAACCCAACGGTTTCCAATACCTTATTTTCAATCCGCGCTATCACATCTTTATTGTTGGAAAAGCTGCGCGGTGTGGGCTGGTTAGAGAAATAGCGTTGCATGACGTGCTGGCGCTCCAAGGTGACATCACGATAACGAAAATTAACCAAAGTGTATTTCAACTTAAAGAATGCTAAGCTAATGGCGAAATAAATGGCATCATCCAGCTTTTTAAAACTATTCCGTGTTTTGACTTCATCATTATTAAACGTAAAATATTCAGTGCGCTCGGGATCATTCAGTACGGGTGAATCATACAGAGCTCGGCGTTCTTCGGTAGTTAATAGTGTGGTTGTGGTATTCGCCATGGTTTGATGATTCTAACAAGAAATGGCTTGTGACGTCATCAAAAACCCAGTAATATAGATTACTGGGAGAATATGATGGGCGCTAAAACAGAACAACAACCAATCTTTGAATTAACATGACGAGTGGATGCTGTCACATATCGTTTTAACCCATCTGAACCTATTGACGGAAAGCCATCATGGAAACGTGATGATGCTGATTTGTGGATCACAACCATGAATGGCTTTGGCTGGATTTGTATCGACAGCAATAAAAGCATCCGTGGTATTCCTTGGGGCATTGCTCTCAATGAAATGGGTGAATTACCTCCAGAAGGTGAATGGGTTAGTAAAAAAGGAAATAAAGCCTATGTCTACGATCTTACCTATAGGTGATCTGTTCTTAAATTCTGCTGGCACTGACCGCAGAATGGGTCTGTCTTTTAAAAACAGGATTTCTTATGGCACTCGATTATAAAGAATTAGGGAAAATCATCAAAGACATACATCATGCCTTTTCTCGCCAGGCTGGCCGTTCTGTCAACATGGCGCTAACATTGCGCAACTGGTTTATTGGCTTCTACATAAAAGAATATGAACAAGATGGACAAGATCGTGCTCAGTACGGTACCCAGCTACTGCAGACACTCGCCAAAGACCTCCAAAAAGCCAATATTCCGGCAACCGCCAGTCGTAGCTTAAGGCAATATAGGCAGTTTTATGAAGCTTATCCAGAAATTGGGCAGACAGCGTCTGCCCAATTAAACGAGTTACAAGATAAGCACTTATTACCATCCATCATTTGGCAGACACCGTCTACCAAATCTCCCGCGAAAATAACGCAATCCATCGATCCAGAAACACCAAGATTACCCTGTGAGCAGCTTGTCAGTGGGCTTTCTTATAGCCATTTTGTGGAACTCATTAAGATTGATGAACCACTTAAACGCAGCTTTTATGAGATAGAAAGTATACGTAGCAACTGGGGCTCTCGAGAATTACGTCGACAAATTAGCACACTCTATTACGAACGCTTTGGTTACTCTAAAGATAAAACAAAAATAGCCAAAATGGTCGAGACGGGTACATATGCACATGATATTAAAGATGTGATCCGTGAACCTTATATGTTCGAGTTTGTCGGTGTCAATTATGATGATTTTAACGAAGCGACTTTAGCAAAAGCTCTCCTCAATCAGTTAAATAAATTTTTCTTGGAAATGGGGCGCGGTTTTTGTTTTGAAGCGAGTAATAAAAAAATATTGATAGGTGATCAATTCTTTTTTGTCGATTTAGTGCTTTACCATCGCATCTTAAAATGTCATTTTTTAATAGAGCTCAAAATAAATGAGCTCCATCATGATCATGTCAGTCAGCTAAACACCTATGTTAATTACTACAGAGAAAATGAAATGCACTCAAATGACAATCCGCCTGTTGGTTTATTGCTGTGTACTGAAAAGAATGAAGCTCTCGCAAAATATGCATTAGGCGGGATAGATAACCATTTATACATTTCAAAATACAAATTAGAACTACCTACCAGCGAAGAAATCAAAGCCTTTTTGGAATCTAAATTAAAGGAGTTGCCACAATCATTAATTCATCATCAAAAAGAAAATAGCCTAGTTGCAGAGAACGCCGATGAATAAAGACTCAACTTATGATGACTTATTTAAAGGTATTGTAGGTCATATTGAAAACTATCGAGATAATATTTCTGTCATTAAAGAGCAGGCATTGTTGGAAATGTACTGGAATATGGGAGAAGAGTTGCTTACATTGAAACCATTGACAGAAAGCATTTTAGATGACTTTAAAAAAGCCATGAATCACCAGCTTGGATCTGATCCCTTGTTTAAAAGCGATGGAACCAATCGACATTGGCTTAAACTCGCAGTACGTTGGGTTGAAGAACATCAATACCATGACAAATCTATCATGTTATCTGGAAAAGCGGCTTGGGCAGACTGGGCGTTAGTGTTGGATATTGTGAATTCACCGACACACCGCTATTGGTTGATTTGTCAAACAATTAAAAACAAATGGGATAGGCTAACGTTACTTCGAGAGGCACAAAAACTTCCTAAACAGTATTTAAACTTGGGTGACAATGCATAATACATTCAACATAAAATTTGCAAGTAAAGAAAATATTCCTTTAATTCTGTCGTTTATTCGCGAATTAGCCGAATATGAAAAATTACAGCATGAAGTGATTGCTACTGAAGAAATATTAAAAGAAACCTTATTTGGTGAGAAGGCCTACGCTGAAGTGATTATTGCTTATCTTAACGAAGAGGCTGTCGGCTTTGCCCTTTTCTTTCATAATTTCTCAACATTTCTCGGTAACCCTGGCATTTATCTTGAGGATTTATATGTAAAGCCAAAAGCACGTGGCTTTGGTATCGGAAAGAAAATGTTGAGTTTTCTAGCCCGCTTAGTTATTGAGAGAAATTGTGGACGTTTAGAATGGTGGGTATTGGATTGGAATGAAGATGCCATTGGATTTTATAAACGATTAGGTGCTAAACCGATGGATGAATGGACGGTGTACCGAGTCACGGGAATAGCGCTTGATGAGTTAGCTCATGGTAATTAAATATTGTAATCCTATACCGGTGTTTGACACATTAGCTGAATTTATCGAGTTTCATCGATTAATTTACAATACAGAAAATGTTCGCCAGCCTATTAAACACTGGCTTGATCAATGCTTTTCGAAAGCAACAGTTAATGTACCATCCTTTGCAATCAACGATTATAGGATTGCTTTAAATTTTCTGTACAGTTACCGAGGTAGCTCACAAACCTTTATTGCCTATCGACGCGAAATTGAACGACTCATTCAATGGAGTTGGTTTATTCATGAAAAATCGATTTTAAAACTCAAACGCGACGATATTGAGGCCTTTATCGAATTCTGCATTAAACCCTATAAACGTTGGATTGGCACGAAAACAGTGGCAAGATTTGTATTGAAAGATGGATTAAAAATACCGAATCCAACATGGCGACCTTTTGAAATCTCCTTAAGCAAACAAGACGTTAAAGCAGGAAAAACTCCCAGCAAGGATGATTATCAATTTTCTCAAAAAGCCTTAAAAGCGTTGTTTGCTATCTTAAGTAGTTTTTTCAACTATTGCTTGCAAGAAGAAGTGGCAACCGTCAATCCCGTCGCGTTAATCCGTCAAAAAAGTAAATTTATTCGCCAAGAATCAACAGCACCCATTATCCGTCGATTATCTAACAAGCAATGGCAAACGGTGATTAACCTTGCAAAACATAATGCCAAGAAAGACCCGAAGCAGGAACGCACGGTGTTCATATTATCTTGCCTGTATGGGATGTATTTACGAATTTCAGAATTAACAGCGAGCTCACGCTGGACGCCCACGATGGGCGATTTCTTTAAAGATACTGATGGGAATTGGTGGTTTAAAACGGTGGGCAAAGGCAATAAGGCTCGACAAATCGCTGTCAGCCCTGACATGCTCAAAGCACTCCAATACTATCGAATGGAGTATTTGAACTTACCTCCCTACCCTACTTTAGACGAAAATACTCCATTAATCGGCCATATTACCAATCCAAATAAACCAATGACCGATGAGCGCACTATTCGACGATTAGTGCAAGCTTGCTTTGATGCGGCAGCTGAAAAATTAAGTCAACCCGATCCAGAAGAAGCACAAAACTTATATTCAGCCACCGTACATTGGCTACGTCATACCGGCATATCAGAGGATGTTAAGCACCGTCCACGCGAACACGTGCGTGATGATGCAGGTCACAGTTCCGGTGCGATCACTGATCGCTATATCGACGTTGAGTTAGCGGCACGCGCGCGGTCAGCTAAAAAGAAACGGCTCATCACGGAGACTCATGACGATGTGGTTTAAACAAGCAACTCTTTTTCAGTTATCAGATCCCGTCCTCTATAAACCGGATAGGCTCGAAGAACAATTGGCGCAATTGTCATTTAAATCCTGTTTGCCAAGCATGCCTTCTAGCGCCGGATGGGTATCTCCTATTGATAAAGAGGATGCACCATTAGTCCATGCAGCCAATGGTTATCTGCTGATGTGTCTGCAACTCGAAGAAAAAGTTTTACCTGCTGCTGTTGTGCGACAAGAACTGGATGAGAGAATAAAAACGATTGCAGCCACTCAAGATAGAAAAGTGTCTCAAAAAGAAAAATTCGCACTCAAAGATGAAATCATCCACACTTTGTTACCAAGAGCATTTAGTAAATTCTCTCGCATCTATGCCACCATCTATACTAAAAATAAGTGGTTAATTATCGATACAACCACCCCATCTAAAGTAGAAAAATTCCTCAATTTGTTTAAGCGTTCAATGGATAAAGTTTGTTATCAAACCATCGAAACTAAAAAAATTTCACCGATATTAACACAATGGCTTTTACATGATGATTGTCCACGGTCATTTTCAATTGAGAAAAATTGTGTATTACGAGATCCAAACCAAGAAACTCGAATTATTCGTTGTCAACAACAAGATTTATCAGCCTCAGCCATTCAATCGTTATTGAAAGATGGTTGCGAGGTGCAACAATTATCTTTAAATTGGCAGGATAAGATTAATTTTATACTAGTTGACGATTTCACATTAAAAAATATGAAATACAGTGATGAAATATTAAATCGAGCAAAAGATAATTATGGCGAAACGCTAGAACAACAATTTGATGCGGATTTTTATATCATGACGGAACTATTATCTGAGTTATTAACAAGCTTGTTAAATTTGTTTTCGAAAAATAAACCAAAGCAAAAAAGCAAACCCATGCTTGAGGCATTGATGGAGTAAACATGATAAATAACGTTTCTTTTGATTCTAAATTTTCAAGTCTTGCAACGGTTGACCAAGAGTTTTCTGATGACTCATTGGAATTAATTCAACAGTGGTCTCAATATTACGGCGATTGTTTTTTAAAAAGCGAAGTTGCCAAGTTAGCGTTATCTAAAAAAGCACTCGAAGAATTTCCCTTCATTCTTAGTAGCTTTTGTGATTTTTGTTATAGCTATTACTTGCAAAAACCCGGGCAATGGATGTCTGACGCAGTTTCTGATGTACTTCTCAATATTATGCCAAGAAAAGTAATGGCAGATGATGCTTTTTTTTCTCAAGCAGCACTTGTACTGATTAACTTCCTAACCTGGATGGAAACTGAAAAATATTTATCAGATATACAAGCGATTAAAGAAACGATGTTGGCAGTGGAAGATGATATTTTAAAGCAGGCAAAAAACCCAAATAATTGGGGTCTGGCGAAATCATTATTTTCTGGTATGCCGTTAAGTAAGAATACAACAAGCAAGCAAGCAAGAAGAATTACTATGTGACGATCTATCAGAAAAAAAACAACCCAGACAAGCGCATGAAATAAACACCCTTGACGATATCATCGATGATCTTCGTTATTGGACGAGAGGTTTCCCAGAAGCCGCTATTAACGCGGCAATTAACCAAAAAGCAAAAATAACACCCATGTTGATAGCGTTATTAGAAGAAACGCTGCAAGGCTATCAACAACTCGTTGAGCAGGATTTCTTCGGTCATTTGTATGCCTTATTTCTGCTTGCAAGTTTTCGTGAAAAAAAGGCATTTCCACTTGCCATCAAAATTACCATTCTCCCTGACGATTGGCCCGATCAATTATTGGGTGATACCATTACTGAAGATTTCCATCGCATTTTAGCGTCATTGTATGACGGAAATCTTAAAGCGCTTCAGTCTCTGATAGAAAATCCCAACGTGGATCACTGGTCGAGAAATGCTGCCTTAAAAACACTATTATTGTTGGTTAAAGAAAATATTGTAGAACGCACCTGGGTAGTCAATTATTTGAAAGGATTATTTCATCATCCGGCTTTCATTGAAGATGATGAGGCAAGCACCTGTTTGGTAAATGCAGCCTGCGACATCTACCCTGAAGAATTGTATACTGACATACAAGATGCCTTCAGGAGAAACAAAGTAGACACCTGGAGTATTGACCTAAAATGGGTTGATGAAGTGATAGCATTAGGAAAAGAAGCAGCTTTGGATCGTGAACTGTATAAAAATCCCCATATGACACTCATTGATGACGTCATCGAGAACATGAAATGGTGGGCATGTTTCCAAGAAGAAACGCATAAGCCCATGCTGCCAATGCATCATGAAGCAAATAATGATAAATTAGTATGGAGCAATGAGCCACAAGTGTCTATCACCTATCGACGTGACACACCTAAGATGGGTGGCAATGAGCCTTGTCCTTGCGGTAGTGGGAAAAAATATAAAAAGTGCTGTCTGATGCAAACCGTCCATTAATCTGTGCTGCCACCAAAAGTGGTTGAGAATATGAAGGAGAAAGTGACTATAAATCAATGGGTTAATCTTGGAAGAAAAATCTTCTTCTTCTGGTTGTATCTTTTAAAATCAAATACTTGAAGCAGCCTATGTCGCTTTTCTATTATTCCTATGCGCGATACCAAGTCTTGTCGATCTTCGTACGAAACACCCATTGCTCGTAAACGACGTCCGAACGTGTGTCGCAAATCGTGAACACCTACAAAAGTTGTAAGATAATTTGAAATAAGGTAGTTTTCCCAAACGTATCCGATGAAATTTTCAAATTGGGTTTCTTATATAAATTGGACTTTGGATAAATTTATAAAAATAATTAAAAATTGCTTGACATAGAAACCGAAAAAAAATTTTACGTTGTAAACAACGTTTGTTCGAAAAAATAAAATAAGGAACAAACGATGTTAGCGACAGAAAAACTAAAACAATTCCGTACATTCCTCTACAACATCTTCCCCGCGCGACGCGATGCCAATATGAATTTACTCGATGCCCTTTCAAGCCATGGCCATCGCTGCAAAACACCCATAGAATTATGTGAATCGCCATACTTTGAACGTGAATACAGTAGTATTACCGATGCGATTAGCGATGGTTTGTCGGTAGCAAATTGTTGGGATAGCATGATGAAAATACAATATGAACATGTGAGTCATAGCGATGACCGTGTGATCATTATTGCGGATACGACACCACAGTCGCGTCAAAGTGCACACTGTGTTGAAGATCGCCATGTGGTTTACAGCCCTAATCCAGCACCGGGTAACAAACCGATTACCATTGGACATGAATATTCAACGGTATCACTATTGCCCAATGATGGTGCAGCTCAAGAAAAGCATTGGTTAGTTCCACTGGATACGAGGCGCGTTAAAAGCGATGAAAAAGGCAATGTAGTTGGGATGCAGCAAATTAACCGTTGTATTGCAGACTTAGCGCTTACTCATAAATTGGTGGTTAGCGTGGCTGATTCAAAATATGGTACAGAAGCTTGCCGTAAACTGGTTAGCGAAAATCCCAATTGGGTACATCTTTTCCGTTTTAACAGTACCCGTAATGTTTTCGCGCCCGCATCAATAGAAGATAATACCTCAGGAAGTATAAAACGCTATGGTGATGCGATGAAACTAAACGACAGCACGACTCACCGTGAATCCGATGAGATTGTGCAGCAACCCATTACAACCCGCAGTGGCAAAACTTACCAATTGGAGATTAAAATATGGCGTGACCAATTACTGCGTGGTTCAAAGCAATTTAAAGGATATGAGCATCCTGTTACTGTTGTGCAATTGGTTGCGGTTGATGCTAACGGTAAATCTTTATATAAAAATCCACTCTGGTTAGGACTCGCTGGTGAACGACGTAATGAAATCACAGCATTAGAAGCGTATCACTATTACGATAGACGCTATGACATTGAACACTACTTTCGTTTTGGTAAAGACAAACTGTTATTTGACCGATACCAAACACCGGATGTTAAGCACGAAGAAGATTGGTGGCGGATGACAGCATTAGCGTATACGCAACTTTATCTAGCGAGGAATCTTGCCCCGATTTTACCGAAAAAATGGGAGCGGTATTTGCCGAGCTTCCAAGTGGATAACGAAAAACCATCAATAACTGCGACCCCTTCACAAACGCAACGGGGTTTTTCTACGGTGCTTGATACCGTTGGCACGCCTGCTAATCTCTGCAAACCACGCGGTAATCCGCAAGGCAGAACCAAAGGTGATACGCAGGGGAAACGCACGCGACATCCTGCTATTTTCAAAAATAGCAACTCAAAAATTAAAACGATTCAGAGGACTGAAGAAAAGACGCAAAACTCAGACCCTGAAAAAATAGAGGATTTGATTGGGATAGTAAAATCATGGTTGGATAAAATAAATTTTACACCTGAGCAATTCTACGAATTGCTGCAAAAAACAGCTTAAGATTTAGAAACTCACATTTTTTGATTATTGTCCTAACTGGCAAGGGATTTTATTTATCCAAAGTCCAATATAAAGAAAATACCCCAGAATCATCTTATTTCTCCAAAATATTCTGCAATTTATCCTGAAACTCAGCTGGGTGCGTCCAAAAAGGCATATGCTGCGCATTTGGTATTATATGCAAATAAACATTGTCATTAAGTGATTTAATTGCAGCATGTGCAGACAAAGGAACTGCGCTATCATTTTCTCCCAAAAGTAAATCAATAGGACACTGTAGTGTCTGAAAATCAGCACGTAAATCTGTATAGTCACATAGGTGAATACCATGCAACAATGTTTCCAACTCCTGTTTCGGTGTATTGTCTAATAACTGAATCAATTGATGATACGACACGGGCTTAGGGTAAAATTTAGCAAATTCGAAGTCATAATGCGCCCGGAAAAAATGATTAAATCCTAGCTTTTTAATTTCTTCAAAACCTGCTTGAAATCCAGGTGCTGGCACCCCCTCCCAGTTATCCGATTCAATAAATTTAGGTGTTGTTGCAATACCAATAATTTGACTTACACGGTCTGGATATCTTGCAGCGATAGAAAAAGTCACCAACCCACCAAACGACCAGCCGATATAAATGGCGTTTTTAGGCAAATGGGATAGTATAGCATCTGCCATATCATGAATCGTTTTAATATTTGAAATCCAATCACTTTTACCTCTACCTGGCAAGTCTATATTAACCTCAGTTCTGGATAACTGCGTATAAATTATTCTTTATATTGTTGGTTTTTATTCCTGGTTTGTTTGGTCGCCAAGAATAGGCAATTAGCGCTGCAAGGGTATTGACTAAAAAATTAATCGGACTACGATGACGCGAATGCTCAACATGATACAAGTTTTTCAACTGATCGATAATCGTTTCTACGATGCCACCAAGCGTGTCGCGATGCTCGTGATAGATTATTGCCATCCCTGTCAATAATCGACTCGCAATACGCGACAACTTAAATAGCCGCGGACGTCCTCGTCGCCCGCGCTCCGCGACCTCACGGCTCGACTACGCACGGGCTCTCAAATGACTTGACGGCTCGTAAAGATTTTTTGCAGTCGCTTACGCTCGGCAAAAAATCCGAGCCTACCGCGGAATACGCGCCTTCGCTTCGCTCTCCATGGCGCGCATCGGTTGTTTTAGGAAAAACTTTTCAAATGCAGAAAGCATTTTGTTCTTCATATTTTTACGGACTTTTGTCACAAATTTTAAATCGTGTTTTGCCAAATCGTCCGCAAGATCTTTTCCAAGATACCCTTTATCGCCAGCGCCCAACCCCTTTAAATTAGCCATTAATTTTCTAACAACAGCGCGATCATCCACGTTCCCTTTCGTTAAACAAAAACGGATTAATTCCCCTTGATGATTAATCACAATATGTAGTTTAAAGCCGTAAACCCAGCCCATTGTGCTTTTACTGCGTTTAGCAATGCCTTTGAAAACCTTGTTTCGATAAATTCGTTTATTGTGGCATACGCGTAGTGTAGTTGAGTCAATATAATACAATCCCGTGTGTTTGCCCTTTCTCGAAAGCAAATAGGCGGCGAGCATCATTAGCGCTGCTGATTGGCAGGCGACAAAACGTGTGTAACTCAGCGCCGTAGGAAAATACTTCTTCATGTCTTGTAAAACACATCCACAATAAAAATCCTTAAATGTGCGATAGTGACTCATTTGAAACAACACAATGATGGTGCCAATTTCAGACAAGCTCATTTGCATCGCTCGATCTCGTTTTCTGTCTGGGTTCGGTAGCAAATACTTTGATTGACCTTTCAAATAATCCTTGCAAAAATCATCCATATCACAAAAAATCTCCGTGACCGGTGCCAACATGATTAACTCCTGTTACATTATTTAGCTGTAATTTTGGAGCTAAATTTTAGCGGTTCCGGTCTTTTTTTCAATTATTGCATTCACTTATTCCTTTTCTTATACAGAACTCAGGTTATATTAGTTATTCGATAGTTTGGAGATAACATATCAACAATAGGCTGCATATGTCGTAAATCACAACCCCAACCATGAATGAGTACAACATCTTCACCTTCGCCAAACACTTGTTTATACACTGCCATTTAAATATCTCCTACAGCTACTTTAATTGGTATGATCATAAGCTCTCCTTGTTTGATTTACAAACTTGTAAATGCCGTATAAGTCAAAATGAGCTGGTAAGAAAATCTATAACACAAAGCTTGAAGGCCAAGAAAAGCGCGCGGCTCCTGGAGCTGTCCTAAGCACACATAGCATGGGACACACACTATATTGGACTTTGGATAAATAAAATCCCTTGCCAGTTAGGACAATAATCAAAAAATGTGAGTTTCTAAATTGTAAACCTTCAGACTTGATCTGACACTCCTGGTCAGTTAGAGTAAAATTTAATTGACCAACCTTAAACAACCAACACGAGGAGTGTCATTATGACCAGTGTATCCGAAAAGATTATCAAACCCAAATTAGGTTTACTAGAGCTGTCTAAACAATTGGGAAATGTTTCACAAGCCTGTAAGGTTATGGGTTATTCACGCGACAGTTTTTACCGTTTCAAAACACTTTATGAAAATGGTGGCGAAGAAGCACTCCATGATATGAGTAAGAAGAAACCGAATGAAAAAAATAGAGTGCCGTTACATGTAGAAGAAGCGGTAATTGCTTTGGCTATTGAAAACCCAGCGTTAGGTCAGGCACGTGCGGCCAATGAATTACTGGCGCGAGGCATTATCGTATCGAGCAGCGGAGTTCGTTCGGTGTGGCTACGTAATGATCTAGAGACTTTTAAGAAGCGACTAAAAGCGCTTGAAGCGAAATCGGCGCAAGACGGTATGTTATTAACGGAAGAACAATGACAAGCATTAGAAAAATCAAAACGAGAAAAAGAAGCGCACGGCGAGATTGAAACAGAACACCCAGGTTATTTAGGTATCTCAGGATACGTATTATGTTGGCACGATGAAGGGCGTTGGCCGTATTTATGAGCAGACTTTTGTCGATACCTATAGCAGAATCGCTTTTGCGAAGTTATACACGGAGAAAACAGCGATGACGGCAGCTCATTTATTAAATGAACGTGTATTGCCATGGTTTAATGAGCAAGGTATCCGATTGCTGCGTATGCTCACGGATCGCGGGACGGAATATTGTGGAAAAATTGAGAACCACGCCTATCAACTTTATTTAGCAGTTGAAGACATTGACCATTCGAAAACACGCGCACGTTCTCCGCAGACCAATGGTATTTGTGAACGTTTTCATAAAACGATTAAACAAGAATTTTATGATGTTGCTTTTCGAAAAAAAATATATCGTTCCCTAGAAGAATTACAACAAGACGTTGATGCGTGGATCAAAACATATAATGAGGTCAGGCCCCATTCCGGCGAGCGTTGTTATGGAAAAACACCCATGCAAACTTTTCTTGATGCAAAGCATTTGGCACAAGAAAAAGAATTAGATAAACTATGTAAAACTATTCCAAGCGTGTCGGCAGATGAATTGAATAAGGCGCACAGTAATCACGACACGCAACTGGTAGAGGAGTAATTAGAATCCGATCTATCGGACAGAAAATATGTCCGATAAATCTCAACTGTCAGATCAAGTCGAGAGTTCTACATATGTAGAACTCTCGACTTGATCTGACAGTTGAGAGGGTCTGTAAATAAGATTGTGTAAATGCGATAGTCAGGGAAAGGTCGTTAAAATTATACGGAGTCTTTGACTATGGCAATGAAAACCAATAAATTAGATCCACAGGTTGTGGAATATTTTCTCAAACATACCAAGACCGCATCTGATATTTTCGGTGATACTGGTTTGTTAAAGGAGTTAAAAAAGGCACTGACGGAGCGTATTCTGGAAGGGGAGCTGACGGACGCGCTGGGTTATGCAAAACACGAAGTGTCTGGCAACAATAGTGGTAATTCCCGCAATGGGCACAGCCAAAAAACGATCAAAACAACAGATGGCGAGATGACCATTGAGGTTCCTCGTGATCGTAACAATGAGTTTGTACCGCAATTGATTCCAAAACATCAAACCCGCTTTGATGATTTGGATGACAAAATTATGAGTCTTTATGCACGGGGTATGACTACCCGTGATATTCAAGATCAGTTGAAAGATTTGTATGGCACAACTATTTGTTCGAGTCTCATTTCTACAGTAACCAACGAAGTGATTGAAGAAGTGAAGGCTTGGCAAAGTCGTCCGTTGGACAAGGTGTATCCGATTGTGTATTTGGACGCTTTAGTGATTAAAGTGCAGCAAGATAAAAAGGTTATCAATAAGGCATTGTATTTGGCTTTAGGAATTAATATCGATGGGCAAAAAGAATTGCTAGGTATTTGGATTAGCCAAAATGAGGGCGCTAAATTCTGGTTGAATGTATTAACGGAGTTAAAAAATCGAGGCCTAGAAGATATCCTGATTTGTTGCGTTGACGGGCTAACGGGCTTTCCTGATGCGATTGGCGCTGTGTATCCTAACACTCAAGTACAGCTTTGCATTGTACACATGGTGCGGAATTCATTGCGCTATGTGGGTTGGAAAAAGAAAAAAGAAGTGGCCGCTGACTTAAAAGCTATTTATTCGGCCAGTACGGTTGAAGAAGCAGAATTGGCGCTGACGAGTTTCTCTGAGAAATGGGATGCTGAATTTCCCTCGATTGCCAAAAGTTGGTTGACTCATTGGGAGCGCATTGTGCCATTTTTTGCTTATCCGGCAGAAATTCGGAGGGTGATTTATACCACTAACGCTATTGAATCACTGAACATGAGTATCCGAAAAGTTATTAAAAATAAACGAGTTTTTCCGTCGGACGATGCCGCTTTAAAACAACTCTATTTAGGGTTAAAAAATATAGCCAAAAAATGGACCATGCCGATTCGAGACTGGGGTGCCGCCATGAATCGTTTTGCCCTTATGTTTGAAGATCGCCTGGCGGATTTTGTATAAAACTTAAAATTCATAAGAGAGGAAATTAATTTGAACGCAATGTAGTTTTTGATAAAATTAAAAAATCAGTTAACACAATGGCTGATTCATAATTCTGACTGACGCGATTTACACAAACTAATAAACAGTCCCGTTTATCTTCCCTTGCGATGTGAGCCTAAAAAACTAGGGGGCATTTATTAAGCCCCCTAGTTTATTAAATTTTTTATTTCTTTCCTTTACACTTACCAGTGCCGCACTTGCCACCTTTCTTATGTTTACACTTGCCCGTGCCACACTTGCCATTTTTTTTCATTTTCATGCATTGTGAGGTTTTTCCTGAAGTGCCTTTTTGTTTCACATTCTGAGTATGGCTGGTAACTGCACTGGTTTGGAATGGATTCGTTTGAACTTGCGTACTTGCAATTGAGAGGCCTGACAGGCTTACTGCTAAGCCAGTGCCTAATGCTACTATAAGTGACTTTTTCATAGTAGGCTACTCCTATATATTATATTAATTATTGGTTAGAGAATTATAGCATATTGATATTTTGAGATCCCTTGCTTTATGAATAAAAGAATAGGGCAAAATCTATCTTGGAAACATTAGCCTAGCATGATAAAGTGTGGACAGATTATAAATCTGAGGATAATTCCATTGGATACTGAAGCAGGCAAACGAACAACTATTTCCATTATAGTGGCTTTCATTGTAGTGGTTATTGTCTATTTTTTAGTACCTTCTAAGCCAGATAAGCCCGCCGGGATAGTGCTGCCGACTGGGCAGTTGATGGCGCCTGTTGATGCTCAGAGTGTCAGTTTTTTAAATGAGGGAACATTGCCTGTTGGGTATAAAGCTATTGGTCATGTGAGTGTGATGCTGCATTCGGTGAAGCCAACTCCTCAGGAGCAAACTGCGTTACTACAATATGCTCAACAGTTGGCAGGAAAAGTTGGGGCTAATGGAATTATTGTGAGCTTGGTTGGTCATACTCTGTCAGGTGGTGTTCCTTCATCGCAGGCAGCTTATGTTTTTCGTGGGACAGCCGTTTATTATGTTCCAAATGTATGAGATGGAAATATAGATGTATTTTGATTTTTTAAATATTCTTTCTCTAATCACGATTTTCGCTGGTGTTATTTGTCTTGTCGATATTATCATGCGTGCACGCCAACGCAAAAAATATGGTGCATCAAGTGGTGAAGTTAAACATCCCATCATCATCGAGTACGCACGATCATTTTTTCCTGTTTTATTAATTGTATTATTAATTCGTGCTTTTTTGTTTCAGCCTTATCGGGTACCTACGGGTTCGTTGGAACCCACGATCATTCCGGGTGATATGATTTTAGTGAATCAATACGACTATGGGTTGCGAATTCCTCTATGGAATAAGGAATTTATCCATGTTGGAAATCCTAAAACTGGTCAAATTGGTTTATTTCGTTGGCCGGTGAATCCAGCGGTTACATTTGTGAAGCGCGTGATTGGTGTTCCTGGTGATCATATTAGTTATATTAATAAAGTTTTATACATTAACGGTAAAGAACAATCTCAGAAGTTCATGGGTGATTCTGTAGAAATCGGCCCAGGTAATGAAACTTGGAAAGTTAAAAAATATGAAGAAGATTTAAACGGCATTAAGCATTTTATTATTATTCGTCCCGATCGCCCAGGAAGAAGTT